>JAFMJD010000063.1 GCA_017853685.1 Actinomycetota bacterium
CCATCGACGAACCCATGGGCACACGGGTCATCACCTCGACGCCGGCGGCGATCACCACGTCGTAGGCACCTGAGATGACGCCCTGCGCGGCGAAGTGCGCTGCCTGCTGCGACGAACCGCACTGACGGTCCACCGTGGTGGCGGGCACGGTCTCGGGGAAGCCCGCTGCCAGCACTGCGTTGCGCGCAATGTTGACGGCCTGCTCGCCCACCTGCATCACGCAGCCCATCACGACGTCGTCGATGATGCCGGGATCGATGCCCGTGCGATCCACGATGGAACGCAGCGTCTCGGCGGCGAGATCGACAGGGTGCCAGTCCTTGAGGCGGCCGTTGCGCTTGCCGAGTGGGGTGCGAATGGCATCAACGATCACTGCAGTTGCCATGAGGGGGTCTCCTTCGTGCTCGAACCCTGGCGGTCCGGCCTCGTGTGCTGAATTCCCCAAGTCTGCAGCCTCGAACACGTCATTCCCAAGCCCACATCACGTGGGCCGGCGACGGCACCGGCAGCCAGTGACCCCATTCGGGGCGCTCACGGAACTACCGTCGCGTCATCGAGTCCAACACCGACCTCATCGTCACGGCCGACGGCAGTCAGATCGATCCCGCCCGGGTCGAACAGGCGCTGCGCTCCGATCCCATGGTGGCCCACGCCGCGGTCTATGGCCACGGGCAGGGCTTCATCGCGGCCATCATCGCCCTCGATCCCCTCGTGGCCGCCGACTGGGCGGCCGAGCACGGCAAGACCCACGCCACCTTCGCCGAACTGGCGTCGGATCCGGACCTCATCCAGACCGTGGCGCTCAGCATCGCCTATGCGAACCGGGACCTCGAGCGAGCCGAACGGGTGAAGTCGTTCACCGTGGCCGGTGAGATCTGGCGACCCGGCTCGAACCTGTTGCGAGCCGACGGACTGCCCGACCGGGGCGCCGTGGCCGGGCGGTATGCAGCCGACGTTGCCGCCATGTACGGCGGCACAATGCCCGAGGTGCCGGGTGCTGCGGCATCGGCGCCACCGCGTCCGGACCCCACACCGAGTTACTCGGCCATCTTGCGACCCGCTCGCCCGATGGCGCGCAAAGGTCCCATCGACACCACTCCGGCCATCCCCGGCGAACGACCCGCAACACCCGAAGCGGCCGCTGACGACAGCGCGCCCGCAACACCGGGGACACCCCCGAGAACCACGATCCGCATCGGCGAGTCCGATGCCAGTGGCCCGGTGAGTGGCCCGGTGAGTCGCCCGGTGAATGACCCCATGAGCGACGCCGGATCCGGGGACTGGCTCGCCGCACCGAACGACGGCACCGACGCGTTCGCCATGCCGCGCACCGAGGCCGACGAGAGTCTCGACTGGGACGCTCGCTGGACCGAAGGACAACCACCACGGCGATGGTGGTGGGCGTTACTCATCGCGCTCGTCGTCGTGGCCGTCGGCGCCGTGGTGTACCGCGTCGCAAACGACCGCGACTCGAACTCTGCCTCCGACGACACCGAGTTCGTCGACGACACGCTGGACACTGCCATCACCGATCCGATGGTGGAAGATCCCGACGCCGTGGACAGCACGCCGGCACCACCGGTGGTCACCGAGAACCTGCTCCAGATCGTCGAGGGAACCGAGAACCTCACCACGTTCCTCGCCGCCGTGAAAGCCGCAGGGCTCGAGTCCGAACTCCAAGCAGTGGGTCCGTACACGATCTTTGCCCCCACCGATGAAGCGTTCGCCAAGCTTCCCGCCGGAACGCTCGAGGTACTGCTCGCCAATCGCGATCTGCTCGCGAAGTTCCTCCGACATCACATCTTCGACGGAGCGATCAACGCCGAGAACCTCGCCGACGGCAACCTCGCAGCACGTGATGGCACCACCGTGGTGATCTCGATCGCCACCGACATCACGCTCGACAACACCGTCCGCCCGGTGGACACCGACATCCCCGCAACCAACGGCATCATCCACACCATCGATGGCGTGCTCATCCCGCCCGATGTCACGGCCGAGCAACTCACGCCCACCACGACCACCACCCTGCCCGATGCGCCGGTGTTCACGATCTACTTCGACTCCGGCAGCGTTGCGGTGAACAAGACGGCCAAAGAGGTCGTCGCCCAGGCCGCCGAGATCATCAAGGCACTACCCGAGGGTTCGGTGGTCACCATCACCGGGTACACCGCAAAGGTCGGGTCCACCGCCCGACGCGAATATCTGGCGAAGTGGCGGGCCAAGAACACCATTAGTGCGCTGAAGAAGGCGGGCGCCACCAACGTCACCTACGAGACCAAGTTGGTGACCGACCTGCCCAAGGATGGCGACATCGAGAAAGCGCGGCGCGCCGAGATCGCTCTGCCGTCACGATCGGGCGCCACCACCACCTCGAGCAGTTCGTCCACCACCACGAACTGACCGTTACGCCTGGGGCAACCGGTCCGATACCCGGTTGAGGGCCCAGAGGTCGTTCTCGAAGAGGTAGCGGGCAAACACCTCGTGCACGAAACGTTCGTACGCGGGCTTGCAGCGCCGGAACTCTTCACGCCCAAGACGTGTGAGCACGAGGAACACCGCTCGACCGTCCTCGCTCGATCGCCGGCGCTCCACGAGACCCAACCGCTGCATGCGGTCACACACACGTGATGCCGTGGGCCGACCCATCACCAATTCGTCGGCGAGTTCGTGCATGCGCATCTGACCACCCGCATTCACGAGCAGCGCGAGCACGCGGTAGTGCGACAGTTCCTGATCACGCTGCTCCTCGAGTCGGCGCTCGATCTCGGCCTCGGCGCGGGCCACGGCGAGGCGCATCGCCTCCCACGCCGCCAACTGCTCGGGATCTGCGCGGGGCATGTCGAATCCCTCAGCGACTCACGAACCACTGGTCGGTCGCCGGGTCGAAGCGTCGATTGCGCTCGGCCAACTCGTCGAAGAACGCACGAGTGCTCGACGTGATGTTGGCGTGCTCCACCACGGTGCCCAGATGGTCCTGGGTGAGGAAGTAGCGGAAGCGACCCACCGGCCCGATGCGGCCCGTGGTCCACAACGTGTATCCCAACACATCGGTCGCCTCGGCATACGCGGCCTCGATGTCGGTGGGCCAGTAGGCGTAGTGATGCAAACCCCCCACTCCACCGGTGGCAGTCAGGAACTCGAGGTACGTGGACGGCTGCGCGTTGTGCTGCGCAATCAACTCGATCTGCATCGAGCCCGCCTGCGCAAGGGCAAAGGTGAAGTCGAGCGTTCCCGACTCACCGCGATGCGAGTAATCCTCCACGGTCGGATGCTCCACCACGAACCACGGGCCGACACCACGCACCCGAACCCAGTCGGCGATTGCCTGTTCCAATTGATCTGCGGGCACGACGTAACCCAACTGCCGGATCTCTCCCCAGAGTCCCGCAGGCGTCGGCACGTCAGTTGCCCTTCTCGGCAGCGAACGCCAGTGCGTCGTCCCACGACGCGCGCTCTTGGAGCAACTTGCGGTACGGCATGAGTTTCTTCGGCAGGGTGACACCGAGCGCACCGCGGAAGCGTCCCTTCGATCCGTAGAGCGCAACGAACTTGCGATCGTCCACCGAACCGTGCACCACTCGCACTTCGTCGTCACCTGCTGCACGGCCGAGATACTGCACGCGCGCCTCGAACTGGTCGCTCCAGAAGAACGGCACCGCCTCGAACGCCTTGGGCTCCTCGCCCCGTGACACCGCCAGCAGGTTCGATGCCGCAGCAGCGCCCTGATCGGCGGCCGTGGTCCAGTGCTCGACGCGCATCTCCTCGCCGTACAGACCGTTGTACCAACGGGCGATGTCGCCGGCTGCGTACACACCAGGCACCGCAGTGCGCAGCGTTGCATCGCACACCACTCCGTCTCGAACCTCGATGCGGCCGTCGGTGAGCCACTCCGTTGCCGGCACCACTCCGATACCCACCACCACGATGTCGGCGGGAACCACTTCGCCCGAACCGAGACGCACACCGGTGACCCGCGAACCATCACCCTCGATGGCGCTCACCTGCACCCCGCAGCGAATGGTGACTCCGTGATCGGAATGCACGAGCGCAACGGCATTGCCCATCTCGGCGCCGAGTCCGCGCACGAGCGGAGCGGGGAGTCCCTCGAGCACCGTCACCTCGCAGCCATACGGCTCACGCGCAGTGGCCGCCACCTCGAGGCCGATGAACCCTGCGCCGATTACCACCACACGAGCCGGACTCGTGCGGTTCGAGAGATCAGCACGCAGTGCATCGGCATCGCCGAGCGTGCGCAGCTCGTGGATGCCGCTGAGGTTGGGTTGACCGGGCAGCTTGCGACAGTTCGCTCCGGTGGCGATCACTAATCCGTCGTAACCCAGTGACGTACCGTCGGCGAGTTGGAGACGCTGTGCGGTGGTGTCGAGCGCCACGGCTGCGGCACCGAGTTTGAGCGTGAGGCTCAACTCACCCAGCGACTCGGGTCGGCGCAGGGCGATCTGCTCGGTGTTCCACTCACCCGAGAGGTACTTCTTCGACAGCGGCGGACGGTCATACGGAAGGTGCGGCTCGCTGCCCACCATCGTGATCGTTCCGGTGAATCCCTCGGTGCGGAGTGTCTCGCAGGCACGCAGGCCGGCGAGCGACGAACCGACAACCACCACATGTTCCATGTCCCTGACCGTAGTCCCCGCGGATCGCTGCACGACGAGCCGAAGTCGCGGTGTTCCCGACGATCACCGGTGGATTCACGACCGCTCGATGGTTACCTTTTCGCCGGGCAGAGGAGGTCGCCGTGGGCGCACTGGACGGAATTCGGGTACTCGATGCGGGTCTGCTCGTGCAGGGACCCCAGGCCGCTGCACTCATGTCGGACATGGGCGCGGATGTGATCAAGGTGGAGTTGCCCGGCTTCGGCGATCAGGCGCGCTGGATCAGCGTGTCGGACACCGATCGCCGGGCGCCGTACTTCATCGGCGCGAACCGGGGCAAGCGCAGTGTCACCATCGACCTGCGCAAGCCCGAAGGTCGCGAGGTGTTCCTGCGACTTGCGGAGACCGCCGACGTGATCGTGTCGAACTTCAAGGGCGGCACCATGGACGCGTGGGGGCTCGGCTACGAGGACGTCGCCGCCCGCAACCCGCGCATCGTGTACGCCACGGGCACCGTGTTCGGACCCATCGGACCCGACGCGGAACGCGAAGGTGCCGATCTCGCCGGTCAGGCCGCCGGTGGTCTCATCTCCACCACGGGGGTGGACGGTGGCAATCCCACACCCGTCGGCATCACCATCGCCGACTTCATCGCGAGTTCCACGATGGCCAACGGCATCCTCGCTGCGCTCATTGCGCGCGGTCGCACGGGCAAGGGTCAGCGCGTGGATGTGTCGCTCGTGGGTTCACAGATCTGGGCACAGGCCAGTGAGTACGCCTACTTCGGGCTCTCGGGCCAACAGCCGGGTCGGGCGAACTTCGGTCACCCATTGCTGCACGCCGCATACTTCATCGTGCCCACCAAGGACGGTTGGATCGCACTGATCGGCGTACCGCCTGCGCTGCGCGAGTCGTTCTGGAAGTGTGTCGAGCGGCCGGAGCTTGCAGAAGATCCACGCTTTGCACAGATGCTGTACACCCCGGAGATCAAGCGAGACCTCCAAGCCGAACTCTCCAAGGTGTTTCCCCGGTACACCACCGCCGAGTGGTGTGAGCGCCTGCGTGCCGCCGGGCAACGCTTCGCTCCGGTGCGCGGCTACGCCGACGTGGTGGCAGACCCCAATATGTGGCAGAACGGCTATCTCTCCACGCTCAACCATCCCGAGTGGGGCGAGGTCACCATGCCCGGTGCACCGATCCGCATGAGTGACACGCCGATGATCCCGGGCCAGTTCGTCGCCGAACTCGGCCAGGACACCGAAATCATCCTCACCGAACTCGGGTACGACTGGGACCAGATCACGGCGTTGCGTGACGCCGGCGCCATCTGACGTTGATTCACACCGCCGCTGACCCGCTGCTCGACGACTACCGGCAACTACGCGACCCCGGAGTGCGGGCGCGGGTGGAAGCCGAGCAAGGGTTCTTCATCGCCGAGGGCATCACGGTGGTGCGAAGGTTGTTGGCCTCGACGCTGCGGGTGCGATCGGTCCTCGTGATGGAGGGACGCGAGGACCGTGTGGCCGATCTGCTGAGCACCCCGAATGCAGCACCGCTGCACGTGGTGTCATCCGCCGTGATGAACGAGTTGGTGGGCTTCGATCTCCATCGCGGCGTTTTGGCCTCCGCTGATCGACCCGAGTGGGCCTCGATCGAGCACATCGCACGAAACAGTCGCCGGGTTGCGGTGCTCGAGGGCATCAACGATCACGAGAACCTCGGTGCCATTGCCCGCAGCGCACGCGCGCTCGGTTTCGATGCACTGGTACTGGATCCCACCACTGCCGACCCGTGGTACCGACGATCGGTGCGGGTCTCGATGGGCGAGATCGTGGCACTCCCGATGGCGCGCTGCGCCGACTGGCCTGCGCCCCTCGACGTGCTGCGTTCGCACGGCTTCACCGTGGTGGCGCTCACCCCCGCAGCGGATTCGACGAACATCGCCGATATCGCTGCGGTCGCACCCGAACGCGTGGCCATCATGCTGGGTGCGGAGGGTCCGGGCCTCAGCGCTGCGGCACTCGCTGCGGCCGACGTGCGCGCACGCATCCCGATCCGGGCAGATGTGGACTCACTCAATGTGGGGCATGCGGCGGCAATTGCCTTTGCCGCATTCGGATACCGGTAACGCTGCGCCGGCAGCGTCGCTCGTTGCCGCTTCACTACGATCGACGCAGTGGCTCCCACCATCTTTCTGGGGTTCGACGCAATGGACGTGCACCTCGCGCGTCGATGGGCGAACGATGGGTTGCTGCCCAACTTCGCGCGCGTGCTGTCCACCTGGCCGTCATTGCCCACCGAGAACCCGCTCGGGCTGATCGTCGGCGGACTCTGGCCATCGTTCTGGTCACGCAGCGGCGTGGGGCATCACGGCTCGTACAGCTATCGCCAGCTCGTGCCGGGCACCTACACCACCGAACGAATCACTCCGGCCGACATCGTGGTGCGGCCGTTCTGGTTGGACCTCGATGACGCTGCGCAGCGCTGCGTGATCTTCGACGTACCGCTCGTTCGACCGATACCGCTGCAGCACGGTGTGCACATCGTCGACTGGGGGAGTCACGACGCACAACTACCCACCACCATCACCGATCCCGCTGTTGCCGAGCGCTTGGTAACGCTCGGCCCGTACCCGCAGCGCAGTTGCGATGCGATGGTGCGGGGGTATGTCGATGGTTATGAGCGTCTCCTCGATGCTCTACTTGCCGGTGTGCGGCAACGACGTGAAGCCATCTCGCTGTTGCTCGACGACGATGTCGACTTCTTGGCTGCGGTCTTCTCCGAGAGTCACTGCGCCGGACATCAGTTCTTCCATCTGCACGATCCGCTGTTTCCCGGCCACGATCCTGCGCTGGTGCAACGTCTGGGGGGCGATCCGATGCTGGCGGTTTATCGGGCCCTCGACGACGCGCTCGGGGAACTGCTCGAGGTGATACCGGACGATGCTCATGTCATGGTGCTGCTCAGCCACGGCTTCGGGCCGCACTACGACGGCAGTTCGATGCTCAACACGATCCTGCAACGCATCGAGGCCCGACATCGTCCGCTCACGGGCATCGCCCGGTGGCGCCGCGTGATTCCTGCGCGTGTGCGCGGTGCGGGTCGACGTCTCCAGCGGCGTTTCCGACCCAATCCACGTGAGCGCTACTACATCGACGAGACACGGCCATGGTTCACCATGCCGAACAACGATCTCTACGGCGCCATCCGGCTGAATCTTCGTGGGCGTGAGCCGCACGGACGCCTCCGACCGGGCGACGATGCGGAGGCCGCGGTGGAGTTGCTCACGAACGAATTGATGTCGATCACCCATGAGGAATCGGGCGCGCCCGCTGTCCGGCGGGTCGTCCGTGTGGACGACGTTCACGCCGGGCCGCGTCGCGACATGCTCCCCGACCTGTGCGTGGAGTGGAACTGGTCCGAGCCGTTCCGTGTGCTCACCTCACCCACCATCGGCGTGCTCACCGCCGAGCTTCATTTCGGACGCACCGGCGATCACCGCCCTCACGGCGCGGTGTTCACGCGGCATCTTGCGCTTCCCGACTGCGCGTCGCTGCGCGTGGAGGACCTTGCAGGAGTTGTGGTGAACGACGTCCTCACCAAGCAGGCGAACCGAAGCGCAACGCTCCGGCGAGACGACCGGCGAGGGTAGCGAGTCGCCACGGCGCAGTGCACCAGGCACGACGCCGGTGAATCAGCACGAGATCTCGCAACACGACGACCCACTGCTCGAGCGCCGCGGTCTTGCTCCGTGGTTGCGCCAGATCAGGGAAGTCGAGGTATAGCCGACCAACCGACAGACCCCACCAGAAACTCTGCTTCACCGTGCCAATACGGGAACTGCGCAGTCGATAGTTGACGATGGCTTCGGGTGCTGCTGCGAGCGTGGCACCGGCAATCTGTGCCCTCCAGCAGAAGTCGACTTCCTCACCACCGGGCCATCGGTACCACTCGGGGAACCGCAACGTGCCGATGGCCGACGCGCGCATCGCCATGTTCGCACCGCGAAACGACGCGAGCGCGCCGATCTCGAGCAACGCAGGTCCCATCCGTTCGCCCGGTGTCCACCCGGTCCACTCGTGCGCCCGCGGGTTGGTGCTGAAGGCAACGATGTTTCCGCCGACGAGATCGGCGTGGGCCAGTGCTCGAACCATTTCGTCCACCCATCGGGCATCGACCACGTCATCGGCGTCACAAAAGAGCAGCAACGCGCCGCGTGCATGATCGATCCCGACATTGCGCGCACGGGATACTCCACCGCCGGGTGGCGCTTGCACGACTCGAATCGGCAATCGATCCGACCACGATCGAGCGAGATCGGCGGTGCCGTCGGTGGAGCCGTGATCGACCACCAGCACCTCCCACGAGCCCGAATGAGGCTGGGCGTGCGCGTCGGTCTGGACGGACAGGGCCGCGAGTTGTTGTGCGAGTGTTCCCGCAGCATTCCTGCTCGGCACGATGACCGAGACGGTCACCGATGTGTCGAACTCCTCAACAGGAACGGCAGTGCCGTCCTTGCTGGATGTCACGCAGCGTTGATCGCCTGCCACACACGCTCAGGCGTGCACGGCATATCCACGTGGCGCACACCGAGGTGCGACAGCGCGTCCACCACTGCGTTGTGCAGTGCGGGCGTGGAGCCAATGGTGCCGGACTCGCCGATTCCCTTGGCGCCCAACGGGTTGCGCGGGCTGTCGGTCTGGGTGTTCGTGGTCTCGAACGACGGCATCTCGGCGGCCGACGGCATGAGGTAGTCCATAAGGTTCGACGACTTGGGGTTGCCGTCCTCGTCGTACTGCACATGCTCGAACAGCACCTGCGCGATGCCCTGCGCAATGCCGCCGTGCTGCTGACCCGCAACCAGCATCGGGTTGAGGATGCGACCGCAGTCGTCCACGGCGATGTGACGGATGAGATCGACGTAGCCGGTCTCGAGGTCCACTTCCACCACCGAGATGTGCGTGCCGAACGGATACGTGGAGTCGCCTTCGGAGAACTCGAGTTCGTGGCTGAGGGCGTTGCCCTCCTTCTTCGCCTCGGACGCGAGCTGTGCCCACGACACCACCTTGGCGGGAACGCCGGCAACCTGCAGACCGCCGTCGCCCTTCACGATGTCGTTCTCGGATGCCTCGAGGAGGCGAGCAGCGATCTTCTTGCCCTGCTCGAGCACGTTGCCACTGGCGACGAACACTGCCGAACCAGCGGTCTGCAGCGAACGCGAACCCATGGTGCCCTTGCCCATCGGCACGAGATCGGTATCGGACTGCACGTGGCGGATCTTGTCCATCGGCACACCCAGCAGATCCGACACGATCATCGAGAACGCCGTGTCGTGCGCCTGACCGTGGCTCGACGTACCCACCACCATCGTGGCGCCACCATCGTCGTCGATGGTGACCTTGCCGTACTCGGAGAAGAGTCCGAGCGGGGCCGTCACTTCGACATACGACGAGATTCCGATGCCGAGCACCTTGTTGGACTTGGCAGCGATCCGCTTGGCCTGCTCTTCGCGCAACTGCTTGTAGCCGGACTCGGTGAGTGCCTGGTTGAGGGCCTTCTCGTAGTCACCCGAGTCGTAGTTCGCGCCCGTCACGGTGGTGTACGGGAACTGCGAGGGCTGGATGAAGTTCTTGCGGCGGATCTCGGCGGGATCCATGCCGATCATGTCGGCGGCCACGTCGATGATGCGCTCGAGCATCTGGGTGGCCTCGGGCCGACCGGCGCCACGGTACGCAACCACCGGGGTGGTGGTGGTGAGCACGGTCTTGGCCTCGAAGTCGATCTTGGGGATCACGTACACGCCCTGGCTCAGCATCTGGGTGAGCATCGGCAGCACCGTTCCCACCATCGGGTACGCGCCGCCGTCGGCGATCACCCGTGCCTGCAGGCCGACAATGGTGCCGTCCTTCTTCAGACCCAACTTCGCATCCATGATGTACGAACGGCCGTGGCCCATCGACAGCATGTTCTCGGTGCGGGTCTCGGTCCACTTCACCGGACGGCCGAGCTTGAGCGCTGCAGCAGCGGAGATCTCGTACTCGATGTAGTACGCAGCCTTGGGGCCGAAGCCGCCACCCACCCACGGACCGATGACACGGACCTGCTCGGGCGTCTTGCCGATGGCCGCAGCAAGCGGGCCACGGATGTCGTGGGGCGCCTGGGTGGCGCAGATGAACTTGAGGCGGTCGCCCTCGGGCACTGCGAGGCAGGCATTGGGCTCCATCGGCACACCGGCGAGGCGCTGGCTGAGGATTCGCTCCTCGGCGATGACCTCTGCGCCATCGAGTGCGTTCGAATCGGCGCCGAGCGCGGTGCCGAAGCACACGTTGCTGCCGAGTTCCTCATAAAGCAGCGACCCGCCGGCAACCGAGTCCTCGAGGTCGATGACGGCGGGAAGCACGTCGTAGTCGACCGTGATGGTGTCGGCTGCGTCCTGGCCGAGGTAGCGATCGGTGGCCACCACAGCGGCCACGATGTCGCCCACGAAGCGCACCTTGCCGCGAGCCAGCGGCGGGCGCTTGATGTGGGGGGTACCGGCGAACCCGACGTTGTCCGCCAGGTTGAGGTCATCGGCGGTGTACACGGCGAGGATGCCGGGCATCGACTTGGCTTCCGAGGTGTCGATGGCGCCGAGACGGGCGTGGGCCACCGAGGAGCGCACGAACACGATGTGCGCCATGTTCGGGTACTTCATGTCGTCGGTGTACTGGTTGGTACCGACGAGCAGGCCCGGGTCCTCCTTGCGGAGCACCGAGTTGCCGAGGATCGAGCCGGATTGAGCCATGGTGACGTCTACCCCTGAGTCATGGGACGTGAGCGGGACACAACCTAATTCACGAACCCCAAAAATGCATAGGGCGACGGGCAGCGATGTGGGTAACTGGCCCGAAAGTCGGGTGGGGCAGGGCCCTACATGCCCCGAATGGCTTCGGCGAGGCCCTCGACCATGGCGGCCGAGTGCGGCGGGGGCAGATAGGCGATGGCGAGATCGACCCCGGCGGCCTCGAAGGCTCGGGCCTTGTCCACCCAGGCGCCGAAGCCCGCCTTGGGGTCATAGACCACGTGGACCGAGCTGCGGATCTCGGCGGGATTGCGACCGATCCGGGCGCAGTGCTCGTCGAGGATCGCCCGCTTGGCCGAGAACCCCTCCACGTCCATTCCGGCGTAGTTCCAGTGCTGCGCCCACCGGGCGGCGGCCGCCAGCGTTCGCTTCGGGCCGTTGCCGCCGATGCAGATCGGCGGGTGCGGTCGCTGGACGCCGGCCGGGTTGTTGCGGGCGTTGGTGAGGGTGAAGTACTGGCCCGAGAAGTTGGTGGTCTCCTGGGTGAGCAGGCCCACGAGGCACTCGCAGGCCTCGTCGAAACGATCGAAGCGTTCCTTCAGCGAGCCGAGGTGGATGCCGTACGCGTCGCACTCCTCCTGGTTCCAGCCCGCACCGATCCCGAGTTCGAGCCGGCCGTTGCTCACGATGTCGAGCGTGGACGCCATGTTGGCGAGCACGGCCGGGTGTCGATACACCACGCCGGTCACCATGCACCCGATGCGGATACGAGTGGTGGCCTGCGCGAGTGCCGTGAGTGTCACCCATCCCTCCATGCACGGGCCGGTGGTGTCGGGCACGTTGATGGGATAGAAGTGATCGAAGTTCCAAGCCGATTCGAACAGGTCGATGCGATCGGCGGTGCGCCACACATCGAGCATGTCGGCCCAGGTCGTGTACTGCGGTGAGGTCTTGATCCCGAACTGCATGGTTCGAACCCTAGGTCGTGTTCAGGCCGTGGGCCGCATGGCCGAGCCGCGTATGGGATCGGTGACGCCGTCCCATGTATCGCACACCGCCTTGATGTTGGCGAACGCCGTGCGCACCGACTCCACGTCTTCGAGAATCTCCACCATCACACCGAGCGCCGACGACGTGTCCATGTAGGCGAAGCGCATGTCCCGGTTGGCCCCACTGAATGCAACGGGGAATCCCTGTGCGGTGTACCTGGCCACCTCGGCGTCGAAATCATCGGCGAACACCGCGATGTGGTGCATGGCCTCACGGCCCGCAGGCACGAGATCGCGGTAGCACGACGGCACTTCGTTGAGTACCTGGATGAGTTCCACCTGCACCGAGCCGGCTTGCGCGATGGCGCCGGCAAAGCGCAGCTCGGTGGGTTGCCCGCGATAACGGGGATCGCTGACGCGGATGTCGGGGTTGCAGAAGAAGGGCCCGATGCCGAACACGCGAGTCCAGCGGGTCATGGCCTCCTCGAGATCGTTCACCACCCAGGCGTTCTGCACAATGGTGCGGTTCGAGAGCGACAGCATGCGCCGAGTATGGCACTACGCCTCGTGGTCATTCCCGACGGAATCGCTCCCACAGGTTCGAGACCAGAACGGCAATGCCCGCAGCGCCGAACACACCGAGCAGGGTCCACCGCCAGTCATGCACTGCGAAGTACACCGTGACCCCCACGGCGCCGAGCAGCACGACTGATGCGAAGGTTGCCCAGAGGAAATGGAGGAAGCGACGACGCAGGAACGCCTCGAGCGCCGAGAGGCCCACGACTGCGACAAGCGCCCAGACGCCGAAGCCATTGCCGATGCGCGCTGCCACCGCCGCCAGTCCGAACACCACGGGCACGCTCACCAACACCCACAGATTGAGCAACTTGCCGCGCAGGCCGGGATCGGTGCGTACATCAGGGGTGGGCGGTCGATGCAGATGCGCACGATGACCCATGGGCACCTGACGTCCCACCTCGAGGCGACGACGTTCGGCGCGCAGTTCCGAATCTGCGCGACGCAGACGGGCGAGGTGTGATTCGGATGCTGCGATCGCCTGCGGACCGGTGCTGCCCACCAAGACCTCGGCGCGCAGTCGCATGCGCGCTGCTTCGAACTCCGCATGTAGCGACTCGGCCTCGCGGTCGAGTGCGGCGAGGCGCTGCAGGCGCACCTCGTCGGCCATCGACGGCGGTACCACCTTCTGCAGTCCGGCGTATCCCACCGGGTCCACCCACGACTGGCGGATCGTCCCGTCACGGTTGAACCGCGGTCCGGTGGGCGCACGCTCACCGCCGGTTCGGTCGGTGGTGTCGAGACCCCACAACCCGCGGAAGTCGGCCACCCATGGCGTCCACGGATCGAGGAGCCGAGGCGACCACTCGTACTGACCACCCGGGCCGATCACCACACCGTCGCCCTCGGCGTGATCGATGTAGGGGATACCGAAACCGCCCGGCGGCGGCGCGATGTGCAGCAGGCGCCGATACCACGCAGAGAACCGCTTGATGCCGTCGATGGCCTTGGCCTCCACGCGCGTCACGTACTCGCCCTTGCGGAAGTAACCGGCATGCGAGCCACCGCCCACGTACACGATGGGGTGGTTGCCGAAGCGCTCGAGTTCGTCGTCGTCCCACGCACGGCGCAGGTCATCGCCCGCATGATCGTGGTTCGAGTAGGCGACCCAGTGCGGAATCGCGCCGCTCTCGGTCTCCTCGACGTACACCATCACCTGTTCCCAATCGGCTTCGTGATCGTTCACGCCGCCGAAGGTGGATCGCCAGTCGTTCATTGCGTAGAAGTACTGGTAGTGCAGCACGGTCCAGCCACCGTCACGCACCACACGTCCGTAGTACACGGGTTCGTTGTGCATGCCGATGCGACGTGCTTTCCACGCGGCGGCGGGCGTGACCCCTGCCGGCACGGTGGCGCGCAGCACGAGCGACAGCCGGAAGAACACATCGAAGAACCGACCGAGGAATCCGACCCGGGCGAGACGGGCGAGGCCGTGGTTCTCGCCGCGCAGCACCACCCGGTGCCGTTGACGGCGATCCTCCTCGCTGACGAACTGGATGAAGACGTCGGGGCGGCCTGCCTCGGCCTCGGCCAGCATGTCTACGGTCAGCGCTCCGGCCGGAACGAGGATCTGCGTGCCGTCCTTGGTGTGTTGGCGCATCGAGCAGGCGGCCACGTACCGATCCACGGCGGCCGGGAGGAAGCGTTCGTCGCTGTTGAGCCGCAGGACCGGTTCGAAGCGTCGCAGCAACTCCAGATCGGTGGTTTCTTGCTCCGTCGACATCGGCGAGAACCTACTGCACGCCTCCGCGGCCCAGCGCAGCCCCGGCACAACCCGAGCGCAGCCCGAGCGCAGGCGACACGAACGATTCGCTCGGCCTACTGTGAGGTGCACAGGTAGTCGTTCAACCGGGAGGACGCACACATGGCCTCGTATCCGAAGCACATCAATCACGAACTCAGCCCCATGAAATGTCCGGTGGACCTCTCGAGCGTCGACCTGTTCGGCCAGGGCGCACAGGAGCATTGGTACGAGGCGTACGAGATCCTCCACCGAGAGTCGCCGGTGCTTCGCATCCCGGGCGGCGGCATCATGCCGGGCACCGACGCCTACGTACTCACCAAGCACGCCGACGTCGCCATGGTGGTGAAGGACCACGACCGCTTCCCGAGCCTCACGCAGGGACGCGTCACCACGATGGCCGAACAGGGCATCACTGCCGAGCAGGCGTACGCCGAGTACCACAACCTGATGACTGCCGCGATGGTGTCGCTGCGGCCCACACAGGCGATGTACATCCGCCACCGCAAGGAGCTCACCGACCCGTGGGTGGGCACCGGCGCTATGCGGCACCGAGACATGATCGCCAAGCATGCAAACGATCTCATCGACGAGTGGAT
>JAFMJD010000001.1 GCA_017853685.1 Actinomycetota bacterium
GACGAGGTGTTCGTCTTCACTCCCAAGGGCAAGGTGGTGTCGCTTCCCACGGGCTCGACCCCCATCGACTTCGCCTACGCCGTGCACACCGAGGTGGGTCACGCATGCATCGGAGCGCGCGTCAACGGTCGACTTGCTCCACTGGATTACCACCTGCGTTCCGGGGAGACCTGCGAGATCTTCACCTCCAAAGTCGATGGCGCCGGACCGTCACGGGACTGGATGCAGATCGTGGTGTCACCACGTGCGCGCCACAAGATCCGGCAATGGTTCTCGCGCGAGCGGCGCGACGACATGCTCGAAGCTGGTCGCGAGGCGCTCACGAAGGAACTGCGTCGCATGGACCTGCCGGTGGCCCGCACCCTGGAGAGTCCTGCGCTCGCGAAGGAGGCCGAGGAGGCCAACTACGGCGATACCGAGTCCTTGCTCGTGGGTATCGGCGAGGGACATGTGTCGCCACGCACCATCGCCCAGCGGCTGCAGCGCGCGCTCGGCGATGACACCGAGGAGTTCCTGCCCTCGACGGTCTCCAAGCCCCGCAGCGGACGTTCGGGGCGCAATCGCGTGGGCATTCACGTCGAGGGCTTCGACGACATGCTCGTTCGTCTCTCGAAATGCTGTACGCCCGTCCCGGGCGACCCCATCCTCGGCTTTGTCACCCGGGGCAGAGGTGTGTCGGTGCATCGCTCCGACTGTGCGAACGCCGTTTCGCTCGCCGGCGGACAGGCCGCCCGGCTCATCGACGTGGAGTGGGACCGGGAATCGGCGAAGACCGAGTTCCGTGCAGCGGTCGAAGTGGTTGCACTCGACCGCACGCGCCTGCTGCGTGACGTGGCGAACGCGTTGTCGGACCAGCACGTGAACATCGTGGCGTGCTCCACCCACACGGGATCCGACCGCGTGGCCAAAATGCGCTTCGAGTTCGAGCTCGCTGACCCGTCGCATCTCGAGATGGTGCTGCGCACCATCAAGAAGATCGACGGGGTCTACGAGGCGTACCGGCAATTGCCCGGGGGCGGTAAGGCCGCTGCGTCGAACGCGAACGCTCGAGGCTGATTGGTCGAGGCTGGTCGGCATACGGTGAACGGGCCCGGGAGACGGGTTCGGTAGGATCGTCCACCGTGCCCGCGTTCCAGACCAGTCCGGGAACCCGCGACATCCTTGCGCCCGAGAGCGCGAGGTGGCGCAGGCTCGTGTCGGTGTTCGCCGACGTCGTGGAGGGTGCCGGCTTCGGTCAGATCATCCCGCCGATGTTCGAGGACCTCGGGGTGTTCCTCCGTCTGGGCGAGGCCACCGAAGTGGTCACCAAGGAGATGTACGACTTCGAGGACAAGGGTGGACGGCGCATTGCACTGCGCCCCGAGATGACCGCCGGCGTGGTGCGCGCGTTCGTGCAGCACCGGCCAGTGACGCCGTGGAAGGCGTGGTACGCCGGACCGAACTTCCGCTACGAGAAGGCACAACAGGGTCGCTACCGCCAGTTCGACCAAGTGGGTGTCGAGGTGCTCGGAGTGGACGATCCACACCTCGATGCCGAGGTCATCGCGCTCGCGTGGGCCTTCTACGCGCGTCTCGGTCTGACGCGGGTGACATTGCTCGTGAACTCCCTCGGCGAACCGGACGACCGGGCGCGCTACGTGGACGCGTTGCGTGCGTATTTCACCGAGCGCGCCGCTGACCTGTCACCCGAGAGTCGCCAGACCCTCGAACGCAATCCACTGCGCGTCCTGGACTCCAAGCGCGAGCAGGACCGCGTCATCGTGGGCGGCGCGCCCACGATCGCAAGTTTCTACTCCTCCGCAGCATCCGAGCACTTCACCCGGGTGTTGGCCGCACTCGACCGCCTCTCGGTGCCCTATGAGGTGCGCCCGTCGCTGGTGCGCGGTCTGGACTATTACCGCAAGACCACGTTCGAGTTCGTGGGCGGTGCACTCGACTCCTCGCAGAACGCAGTGGGCGGAGGCGGTCGCTACGACGGCTTGGCCGAGGATCTCGGCGGGCCGGCGACTCCCGGCGTGGGGTTCGCGCTCGGAGTCGATCGAACCCTGCTCGAATGCGACGCCGAGGGGGTGTTCGCGGCCGAGGACGGCGCGGTGTCGGTCTTTGTCGTGGACGTGAGCGGTGGACTCGAGGCATTGTCACTCGTCGCCGATCTGCGCGCTGCGGGTGTTTCTGCGGATCGCGCCTATGAGCAGCGGAGCATGAAGAGCCAGATGAAGGCGGCTGACCGCTCCGGTGCAAGGTTCGCCCTCATCGTCGGGGAGGACGAACTCCGAGCAGGTACCGTCGTAGTGCGACAACTCGTGGGCCGCATCGGCGATGACCGCACCCAGAGTGTCGTGCCCCGATCCGAAGTCGTCCCCACCATCAAGCGAGCACTGCAATCATGACCTCCACCGGAATGCGCACCCATCGGTGCGGAGATCTCCGTACCGACCACATCGGGACGACGGTGTCGATCTGTGGTTGGGTAGCTACCCGCCGCGAACACGGTGAACACCTCGCCTTCATCGACGTCCGTGACTACACGGGAATCACTCAGGCCGTGGTGGACAACAGCGTGGATGTCCGTCCCGAGTACGTGGTTCGTGTGACGGGCACGGTTGCCGCGCGGCCGGCCGAGAACGTGAATGAACGCATCTCCACCGGCGGCATCGAACTGCAGGACTGTCGGGTGGAAGTACTCAACGTTGCTGAGCCGCCTCCGTTCCCGATCAATGAACGAGCCGACCAAGTGGCCGAGAACACGCGGTTGCAGTATCGGTACCTCGATCTGCGACGTGAACGGATGCAGCGGAATCTCCGTGTGCGCGCGGCGGTGAACTCTGCGGTTCGTCAGGCCATGGAGCGCCAGGGCTTCGTCGAGGTCGAGACACCCATGCTGGTGCCGTCGACCCCGGAGGGGGCTCGCGAGTTCATCGTGCCCTCCCGGAAGGAACCCGGATCCTTCTACGCGTTGCCGCAGTCACCACAGCTCTTCAAGCAGTTGCTGATGGTGGCCGGCGTGGATCGCTACTACCAGGTGGCGCGTTGTCTGCGTGACGAGGATCTGCGTGCCGACCGCCAGTACGAATTCATGCAGCTCGACGCCGAGATGAGCTTCGCCACCCAGGACGACGTGCTCGGTGCCATCTCCGAGGCGGTGCTCGATGCTGCTGAGGCCGTGACCGGCAACCGGCCGGATCCGATCGGGCGCATCACCTGGCACGAGGCCATGAACCGTTTCGGCGTGGACAAACCCGATCTCCGCTTCGGCATGGAACTGGTGGAGCTCACCGAGGTGTTCGCGAGCACCGAGTTCAAGGCCTTTGCCGGTGCAGCGTGCATCAAGGGCATCAATGCGTCGGGCCGGGCGGAGGAATTCGGCCGGAACAAACTCGACGCCCTGACCGACCGCGCCAAGCAGATCGGCGCGAAAGGTCTGGTGTGGCTGAAGGTGGGTGGTGACGGCTCGCTCGACTCGCCGGTTGCCAAGTTCCTCACCGAGACCGAACAGGCTGCCGTGAAGCAACTCCTCGACGCCCGCCCGGGGGATCTGCTGCTCATCGTCGCCGATTCGTGGATGACCACGTGCGAGGTGCTCGGCCAGTTACGCAACGACCTCGGTCGCCCGCCGGTGCACGAGGGGCCGTATCGCTACGTGTGGGTGGTGGACTTCCCGTTGTTCGTGAGCGTGGACGACACCACAGGGCGCCCCCGCCCCGGCCACCATCCGTTCTGCCATCCCAAGCCCGAAGATCTCGATCGACTCGAGACCGACCCCATGTCGGTGCGTGCGCAGGCGTATGACCTCGTGCTCAACGGCTGGGAACTCGGCTCGGGCTCGATCCGTATCCACGAGGCTGCGCTGCAGCGACGTGTGTTCAACCTGCTCGGGATCTCCGACGAGGAAGCCGATCGGCGATTCGGTTTCTTCCTCACGCCGTTCCGCTACGGCGCACCGCCACACGGCGGCTTTGCGTTCGGCCTCGACCGACTCGTAGCCATCCTCGCCGGCGAGGAGAACATCCGCGAGGTCATCGCATTCCCGAAGACCCAGAGCGGTTCTGATCCCATGACCAATGCACCCACACCGGTCGAGCCCAAGCAACTCACCGAACTCGGTGTGCGGGTGCTGCCCAAATCGAGTTAACGGCGAGCGGCGGGCGATCCCATGGAGCGAGGCCGCAGTGATCTGTTCAGTGCCGCAGCCGATGAGTTGCTCCGTTCGCGGGCGCCGCTAGCGGCGCGGATGCGGCCCAAGTCGCTCGACGACGTGGTGGGTCAGGATCATCTGCTCGGCGCCGGTCGACCCTTGCGTCGACTCGTGGAGTCCGATCGGCTCACATCCACGATCCTGTGGGGCCCGCCCGGTACCGGCAAGACCACCCTGGCTCTGGTGATCGCGCTGAGCACGCAGCGCGCCTTCGAGCAACTGTCCGCGGTGACGGCCGGCGTGAAAGACGTGCGCGAGGTGATCGAGCGAGCGCGGAGTCGCCTCGGCGAACAGGGGCGGCGAACCATTCTGTTCCTCGACGAGGTACACCGCTTCAACACGGCGCAGCAGGATGCACTCCTGCCGTCTGTCGAGGACGGCACGATCACGCTCATCGGCGCCACCACCGAGAACCCGTATTTCGAGGTGAACGCACCGCTGCGGAGCCGCTCTACGTTGTTCCGACTCGAGCCGCTCAGCGCGCAGGCGACCGAGGTGTTGATCCATCGGGGACTCGATGTCGAGGGTTGTTCTGCGAGCGACGAGGCCATCGAGCACCTGGTGCAACGCGCCGTGGGCGATGGACGCCAGGTGCTCACGGCGCTCGAAGTGGCGTGTGCCTTGGCGCCCGATGGCGTCGTGGGGCTCGAGCACGTGGAGGCGGCACTCGGAACGTCTGCGTTGCGCTATGGCCGCGACGACCACTACGACGTGGTGAGCGCGTTCATCAAGTCGATGCGGGGGAGCGACCCCGACGCAGCGGTGCACTGGCTGGCGCGGATGCTCGAAGCGGGCGAGGACGCCCGGTTCGTTGCCCGCCGCATGGTGATCTTCGCGAGTGAGGACGTCGGTCAGGCCGACCCGACAGCACTGCTCGTGGCGGTGGCCGCTGCCACTGCGGTGGACCTCGTGGGCCTCCCCGAGGCGCAGTTGAACCTCGCGCAGGCCTGCATCCATCTCGCTCGTGCACCCAAGAGCAACCGATCGGCGGTGGCGATCTGGGATGCACGCTCGGACGTGCGCAGCGGGGTGATCGGTGAGGTGCCGATGCACCTGCGTGACGCTCACTATTCGGGAGCTTCATCACTGGGCCACGGTGCGGGTTACCAGTACCCTCATGATGCTCCCGGTGGTCGGGTCGAGCAGCAGTACCTGCCCGATGCGCTCATCGGGCGGACGTACTACGTGCCGAGCGGGCACGGGGAGGAGGCCAGTGTGAACACCGAGCTCAACACAGCGCCAAACCCCTCGGCCGCGTTCGAGTCTGGCGATCGAGGAACCGCATGAGCGCCGGCCAGCTTGCCGTGGTGCTTGCCGCCGTGCTGTGCTCGATCGGGTTTGCCGCGCTGGTAGTGGTCTTGATGCGAGTACTCGATGCCCTGCGCGTCGTCGAGCGTGAGATCGGTCGCCTTCGTGAGGACACGCGTCCGTTGTTGGACGAGTTGCGCGCCTCGGTGGGCGAGGCGCGGGCCTCGGTGGACCGGGCCCGCGAGGACCTCGAGCGCTTCGACCGGGTGTTGGGCTCGGCGGAGTCCATCACCGATGCGGTTTCGGGAAGTTCCCGCCTCGTGCGCGGGGCGCTCAGCACCCCGGTCATCAAGACCGTGGCATTCGCGAGCGGTACCGCGGAAGGTGTGCGCCGCCTTCGTCGCAAGGAACGTCGTGAGCAGCGCCGGTCACTCGGTCGGGGGGACACTCGCTCATGATGAAGCGGTTGACGTGGTTCACGAGCGGGGTGGTGGCTGGCATCGCGGCGATGCGGTACGGACGGCGCAAGGTCCGTCAGACGGCCGATGCGCTCCGTCCGGCGAATGTGGCGAAGGACGCAGTGGCAAAGGTGCGAGAGCGGGTCGACGAGGTCGTCGATGCGGCCCGTCAGGGGCGGGCAGCCATGCGCGAACGCGAGGACGAATTACGCGCTCGCACCGGTCTCGCCGCCGACATGAGCCGTCAGCCCGTCGAGCCGGGACGCGTGGTTCCGCTCCGGCCGCTCAAGGTTCCCCGTCCGGGGAGACGTCGGGCCTGAGGCTCGCGGGGTGCAAATTGCACCCGACGGCGCGTGTCTCCTGCGTAGGCTTTCCCACTCATGGCACGTACGACGATCCGCACCGCGAATGACCTCCGCACTGCGTGGTCCACCTTCTTCGCCGACAAGTCTCACTCGGTCGTGCCGTCGGCCAGTCTGATCCCGCACGATCCCACGGTGCTGTTCACCGTGGCCGGCATGGTGCCGTTCAAGTCGTACTTCACCGGTGACGAGGCCTCGCCGTACAAGCGGGCGGTCAGTGTCCAGAAATGCGCCCGGGCCGGGGGCAAGCACAACGACCTCGACGATGTGGGTCGCACCAAGCGGCACCTGGTGTTCTTCGAGATGCTCGGCAACTTCAGTTTCGGCGACTACTTCAAGTCCGAGGCGATTCCGTGGAGTTGGGAACTCGTCACCGAGGTGTTCGGGTTCGACGGTGACCGGATCTGGGTGACGGTGCACACCAGCGACGACGAAGCCGAGCAGATCTGGCACGACGTCGTGGGTGTTCCGATGAACCGGATCCAACGGTTGGGCGACAAGGACAACTTCTGGCAGATGGGCGACACCGGCCCGTGTGGGCCGTGTTCGGAACTCCACATCGACCGCGGTCCGGACTTCGGTCCCGACGGTGGGCCGCTGAACGATCCGCACGGCGATCGCTTCATGGAGTTCTGGAACCTGGTGTTCATGCAGTTCAACCAGTCGGCCGACGGATCGCGTACGCCGCTGCCGAAGCCGTCGATCGACACGGGCGCGGGCTTGGAGCGCATTCTCACCCTCATTCAGGGACAGGATGCGGTGTGGGAGACCGACCTGATGCGTCCGCTCATCGAGCAGGCATCGTCGCTCACCGGTAAGCGCTACATCATCGGCGACTACGACGACCGCAACTCGTTCGGCCTCCGGGTGCTCGCAGAGCACGCGCGTTCGGGGGCGATGCTCGTGAACGATGGTGTTCTGCCGTCGAACGAGAACCGCGGATACGTCTTGCGGCGCATCCTGCGGCGCGCCGTCCGCTTCGCGTACCTCTTGGGCGCTGATCGCTTGGTGATGCCGTCGTTGGCAGAGACTGCCATCACGGTGATGGGCGACGCGTACCCGGATCTCCTCACGAACCGTGACTTCATCCTGAACGTCATCACCCGTGAGGAGGAGACGTTCCGTCGCACCCTGAAGAACGGTCTGGCCATCCTCGACAAGGAACTCTCCGAGGGCGCCAGCACCATCAGTGGCTCGACGGCGTTCATGCTTCACGACACCTACGGGTTCCCGCTCGAGGTGACCACCGAGGTGACGGCGGAACGTGGTGTCGACGTGGACCTGGCTGGCTTCGACGTGGAGATGTCCAAGCAGCGCGAACGGGCCAAGCAAGCGCGACGCACCGGCACCATGGACGAGGATCGACTCGAGCAGTACCGGGCAGTGATGGAACAGTTCGGCACTACGACGTTTGTGGGCTACGTCGACGACGAGTGCGAGTCGCGCGTGCTGGCAGTGCTGCCGATCGACGATGACGGTGGGGTCGAGGTCTTCCTCGACCGCACGCCGTTCTATGCCGAGAGTGGCGGTCAGGTAGGCGACGCAGGCGTCATCGTGACTCCCACCGGTTCACTGGCCGTCACCGACACCACCTTCGCCATCCCGGGCCTGCGGCGACATGTGGGTCGGGTCACGGAGGGTCATGTGGACGCCGGGCAAGTGGCGATGGCTCGTATCGACGCAGATCGCCGGGCCGCGATACGCAGGAACCACACCGGAACGCACGTTTTGCACTGGGCCCTGCGTGAGGTGTTGGGCGATCATGTGAAACAACAGGGATCCATGGTTGCGCCCGAGCGCCTTCGATTCGACTTCAGCCACTTCCAGGCTGTCACCGCAGACGAGATCGAAAAGATCGAGCGACTGGCCAATGCCGAGGTGCTCGCGAACGACCCGGTTCGCGCGTATGAGACCACCAAGGACGAAGCGGCTGCAATGGGCGCCATCGCATTCTTCGGCGACAAGTACGGCGACATCGTGCGCGTGCTCGAGGCGGGACGCAACAGCATGGAGTTGTGCGGCGGTACGCACGTACGGGCCACGGGCGATATCGGCACCATCAAGATCGTGAGCGAGGGCTCGATTGCCTCGGGCGTTCGGCGTCTGGAGGCAGTCACGGGAGCGAGCAGCGTTGCCCTGCTGCAACAGGAGAGTCGGGCGCTGGCCGAGGCCGCGCGTCTGGTGGGCACGCGCACTGATGAAGTGGTGTCGGGGATTCAGCGCAAGCTCGATGAGATCAAGTCGTTGCAGGACGAGATCAAGCAACTGCGATCGCAGGCCGCAGCGGGTCGTGCCAACGAGTTGGCCGGGCAGGCCACCGACGGTGCGCTCGTGGCGCGTGTGGACGGACTCGCTCAGGGTGATCTGCGTGAGCTCGCCCTCGCCGTACGGCAGGCCGGCGTGGATGCCGTGGTGCTCATCGGACTCACCGATACCGGGGGTGTGGCACTCGTGGCCGCCGTGAACAAGGCCTCCGGGGCCAACGCCGGCGACCTCGTGAAAGATGCGGCGCGGGCCGTCGGTGGCGGAGGTGGCGGTAAGGGCGACATCGCCGTGGCTGGCGGCAAGGACCCCACGGGCCTCGATGCCGCACTCGCTGCGGCTCGTACTGCGGTTGCTGCGCTGCGGGGCCGCTGATCCGTGGCAGGCGCTCGGCTCCGGGTGATGGGACTCGACCTCGGGTCCAAACGCATCGGGGTTGCACTCTCGGACTCGTCGGCCACGATCGCCACACCGTTCATGGTGCTGACGCGTCAGGGACGGATCGCCGAGGATCACCGTGCGATTGCCCGCCTCGTTGCCGATGAAGAGGTGGACATCGTCGTGGTGGGCCTGCCGCTGAACATGGATGGCTCTGCGGGACCCGCAGCGCGGGCTGCCGTCGCCGAGGCAGAGGCCTTGGCTACGGTCGTCGCTGTGCCGGTGCAGACCTGGGATGAGCGACTCACGACGGTCTCGGCCGATCAGGCGATGATGCAGGCCAAGATGCGCGCGCAGGCCCGTCGACGCGTGGTGGACAAAGTGGCCGCAGCCGTGATGCTGCAGTCCTGGCTCGACCGCTACCGGGCGGACTACGTCGGACGCAGCGAGTCATGACCGATCTGGACGAACCCGCACTCTGGACCCCGTCGTCGCGCCGGGGGACGCCGTGGCACGACGACGGCTGGGACGACCCTGCGGCGCTCAGCCTCACCGAAACCGCCGTGGCCCCACGCCGGAGCCATGTGCTGCGCTGGGTGCTCGTTGCCCTCGCCTCGCTGGTGCTCGTGGCGGCAGTGATCGGCGGTCTCATCGGTTGGTGGGTGATTCGACAGGTCAATCCGCCCGGTTCGCCGGGTGATCCCACCACGTTCGTGGTGAACGAACGTGACGACCTCGTGTCGCTGTCCACCCGCCTGAAGGGTCAGGGATTCATTACTCATGCTGGTGTGTTCCAGTGGTACATGAAGCGACAGGACGATTTCGAGATCGTCCCCGGGTACTACACCCTGCAACCGCGGGACAACATGGGCAACATTGCGGCCGCGCTGCGCACGCCGCCGAACGCGACATTCACCTCGGTGACGTTCCCCGAGGGATTCACGCTCCAGCAGATCGGTGCCCGGCTCCATAACCGCGTGAACCGCCTGTCCGAGTCGGTGTTCCTCGCGGCCACCCGGTCGGGTGAGCTCCTGTCGGAATACCTGCCCGAGGGAGCCACCTCGTTCGAGGGTCTGCTGTTCCCCGACACGTACCAAGTCTCCAACGCCGAGACCGAATTGCAGGTGGCCCAGCGGATGGTGCGACTCATGGAACGCGTCGGTCGGCAAGAGGGTCTCGACGATCCGCTCAAGCGCGGTGCACTCTCGCCGTACGAAGTGCTGATCGTTGCCTCGTTGATCGAACGTGAGGCCAAGACCGACGGGGACCGGGGCAAGATTGCACGGGTGATCTACAACCGCCTTGCGCTCGGGATGACCTTGGACATCGATGCGGCGCTCTTCTACGGCCAGGCGCCGAATACGCCGTTCGACACGCTCAAGGCGCTCGACGGCCCGTACAACCTGTACCGACGCAAGGGATTACCCCCGACGCCTGTCGCCAATCCGGGCCGCGCCTCGATTCGAGCCGCGCTCAACCCGGCGGTGGATCCGCCTCCGGGCGACCCGATCTGTCGGGAGTTGAAGGACCCGACTGACTGCAGGTACCTGTACTACGTGCTGTCGGACCGACAGGGCAACCATGCGTTCGCAGCGACGCTCGCACAGCACGAGGCGAACGTGGAGCGCGCCCGACAGGCTGGGGTGCTTCCGTGAGCAGTAACGCTGTCTCGGGTTCCACACAGGTGGCCGCCGTCATCGGCAGTCCGGTTCGCCATTCACTCTCGCCGGTCATTCACAATGCTGCGTTCCGCGCAGCGGGGCTCGACTGGGTGTATGTCGCGCTCGAGGTGGGTGCTGCACGCGCGGCCGAGGCCTTCGCGGGCATCCGGGCACTGGGGCTTGCCGGTGTGTCGGTCACCACACCGCACAAGGATGCGGCGTTCGCCGCCGTCGATGAGGTCAGCGTCTCGGCACAGGCGATGAATGCAGTGAATTGCATCCACCGCGTGGGTGATCGTCTGCTCGGGTACAACACCGACGGCGACGGCTTCGTCGATTCGCTGCGCGCCGACGCAGAGTTTGATCCGGCTGGACACTCGGTCGCCGTGGTGGGCGCAGGTGGTGCTGCGCGCTCGATCATCGAGGCACTCGGTCGTGCCGGAGCTGCGCGCGTGGTAGTGGTGAACCGCACACTGTTGCGCGCACAGCAGGCCGCCTCGCTCGCCGGCGGTTGCGGTGTGGTGGGCACCCTCGATGATCTGGCCGAGTGCGATGTGGTGGTAAACGCCACCTCGGTGGGCCTCGGGTCGAGCGAGTTGTCGATCCCTGTCGCTGCCTTGCGGTCGAGTCACCTCATCGCCGATGTCGTGTATCACCCGATCGAGACTGCCCTGTTGCGCGCCGCAGAGTCCGCCGGGGCCCGCACCCTCGATGGTCTGGGCATGCTGGTGCACCAGGCAGCGCGGCAGTTCACGATCTGGACCGGGGTGACTGCGCCGGTCGCCGAGATGCGGCGGGCCGCAGAGGCGGCACTCGCCCAGCGCCGATGAGCATGGACGCGCTCGCCGACGACGCAGTGTTGGCCGATCGCCCCGTGCGCTCTGTCGATGTGGCCCGCGTGCTGTTGCGCAAGCACGGCGCCGTTGTCGCTCTGGTGGTTGTGGTCCTTGGCTGGTTCTGGACGTTCCTGCGCCTTGGCATGCTCCGGCACAACCGCTATTGGACGTTCGGGTTCGACCTGGGGCTGTACAACCAGGCTGCGTGGTTGATCGCCCACTTCAAGGATCCGTTCGTCACGTTGCGCGGGCTCGATGCGTGGGGTCATCACGGCAACTTCATCTTCCTGCTCTTTGCGCCCTTCTACTGGATGGGGGCCGGCATCACGTTCCTGCTGGTGGCGCAGTTGCTGTCGCAATGTGCCGGGGCGGTGGGCGTGTACCTGTTGTCACGCGATCTGCTCGATGGTCCTCGCTGGATCGGGGTGCTGTTGGCGGGGGTGTTCCTCATGCACCCCTCGATGCAGTTCCTCGCCTGGGAGTACTTCCACCCCGAGACCTTCGCCATCGGCCCGATCGTTCTTGCGTACTGGGCCATCCGCACTGAGCGGATGAAGACGTTCTGGTTGATGGCGGTTCTCGCTCTGGCATGCAAAGAAGATGTCGCGCTCGTGTTCTTCATGCTCGGTCTTCTGCTTGCATTCCGGCGCAAGGTCCGACTGGGGGCCATGGTGTCCGGTGTCGCCGTATGGTGGTACCTCGCAGTGACCAAAGTGCTCATCCCGTGGCGGAACCCGGTCGGACCGTTCTACGAGAACCACTTCTTCGCGGCGTACGGCGGTTCGATGGGTGAGGTCGCCAAGACCGTCCTGCGCCACCCGTCGCGCCTCTGGCGTGATCTCACCGACTCGGGGCGCGTGGAGTTCTACTCGCGGGTCTGGGCCCCCGTGGCCTTCCTCCCGTTCCTCGCACCCGAGGTACTTGCCGTGGCACTGCCGATGCTGCTCGTGATCGTGATGGCCGGCGTGGTGTGGGTGCAGGACTATCGCTACCACTACGTGGCGATACCGCTCGCGATCACCTTCATCGCGCTCGTGGAGGCCGTGCGCCGACTGCGCACTCCGAGGCGCCGGGCGTTAGCGATTGCCGTGGTGTGCCTGACCACCGTGATCACCACACAGGCCTGGGGTGCGGGCCCGTACTCGCGGAACTGGAACAAGGGGTATTGGCCCCACAGCCGCAGCGAGAGTCTCCACGACATCTGGTTCGGAACGCTCGACCCGGAGCAGAACTGGCCCAAGGCAGAGAGCAAGCGGCGAGCGGTTGCGCTCGTGCCCGATGATGCATCGGTGAGCGCGGCCTACAACGTGAATCCCCACCTGTCGTCGCGGACCCACGTGTACGAATGGCCGAACCCGTGGTTCGGGAGGAACTGGGGAATCTGTGAGGTCGACAATCTGCACGACCCCAAAGACGTTCAGTGGATCATCGTGGACCGCGCCTACCTCGAGGGCAACACGATGGAGCTGGGACTGCTCGATCGACTGCTCCGATCCGAGTTCGCCGTTCGACTCGACGAAAACGGCGTGGTGGCAGCCGAACGGGTTCAGGCGCCCGCAACACCCCGATCCCCGGCGCCGACATCCTGTCGATAACTCCACGTTCCCGGTCACGCACGGTGATGCCGGTATCCTGACCGGGTGCTCAGGTACCTCACCGCCGGAGAATCCCACGGCAAAGCGCTCGTGGTGATCGTGGAAGGACTCCCCGCCGGGCTTCCCATCACGGTGGAGGAGATCCAGGGCGAGATGGCGCGCCGCCGCCTTGGCTACGGACGTGGACCCCGCCAGCGTTTCGAGGTGGACAACCTCACGCTCGTGGGTGGGGTGCGCCACGGCCGGACGCTCGGCTCACCGGTGGCGATCGAGATCGAGAACACCGAGTGGTTCCGTTCGGACAAGTGGCACGCCGAGATGTCGCCGGCGCCGGGGGTCACCAAAGAGCCGCTCACCCAAGTACGTCCCGGGCATGCCGATCTGGCCGGCATGCAGAAGTACGGGTTCAGCGATGCGCGTGATGTGCTCGAACGTGCGAGCGCCCGTGAGACCGCAGCGCGTGTGGCCGCAGGTGCCCTTGCGAAGAAGTTGCTCGCCCCGCTCGGTGTGAACATCCTCAGCCATGTCATCCAAGTGGGCTCCGTTCGGGCGAAGGCCGATGCGCGTCCTGCTCCGTCGGACCTCGCTGCGGTGGACGCCTCATCGGTTCGCTGCTTCGACCCCAGCACCGAAGAAGCGATGGTGGCCGAGATCGAGGCTGCAGCCAAAGAAGGCGACTCCCTCGGCGGCGTGGTGGAAGTGTTGTGCTACGGCGTGCCTGTCGGCCTCGGCAGCCACGTGCACTGGGATCGCAAGCTCGACGGGTTGTTGGCCCAGGCCATCATGAGCATCCAGGCCGTCAAGGGTGTCGAGATCGGCGACGGCTTCGAGGTAGCCGGACGGCGCGGGAGTGCAGCGCACGACCCGATCGTCTGGGATGCCGTTGCGGGCACGTACCGGCGTGAGTCGGCACTCGCCGGAGGAACCGAAGGTGGCATGTCCACCGGTGAACTGATGGTGGTGCGCGCGGCCATGAAGCCCCTCGCAACGCTGAACCGTCCCACGCTCAAGACGGTCGATGTCGTCACCAAGGAAGAGACGGTCAGTTTCAAGGAGCGAACCGACGTCACCGCAGTGCCCGCCCTCGGCGTGGTCGCCGAGACGATGGTGGCCCTCGTGCTCGCCGCAGAAGCCCAACGAAAGTTCGGCGGCGACTCCGTCGACGAGTTCGTTCGCAACGCCGAGGCCTTCGCCGCCGGACTGCGCTGAGACGGTCGCCGTGAGTCAACGACCGGGTTCACTCGGCACGATGCACTTGGTGCTCGTCGGGCTCACCGGTTCGGGCAAGACCACGGTGGGACGCCTCGCTGCGGACCGTCTGGGTCGACCCTTTCTCGACACCGACGCCGTGATCGAGGCTCGCACGGGTCGCACCGTTCGGGAGATCTTTGCTGCCGACGGAGAACCGGCATTCCGTGACCTCGAGGCGGCGGTACTGGCCGAGTGTCTCGCGTCGGAGACGCCGAGCGTCATTGCTGCAGCCGGGGGAGTGGTGGTGCGAGACGAGAACCGCGCGGCGCTCCGGGCCGCTCACGCACGGGTGGTGTGGCTCTGTGCGGGCCCGGCGGTGGTGTCGGAGCGCGTTCGATCCGGTGGGCATCGTCCGCTCCTCGATGACGATCCCGATACGGTGCTGCAGCGAATGTGGGCTGCACGTGAACCCCTGTACCGCGAAGTGGCAGATGCCATCGTGGGCGTGGAGGGTCGCACGTTACACGAGGTCGTGGAGGCGGTACTCCGATGACCTCGCCCATCACGGTGCGTGTTCCTCTCGCCGACCGTTCATACGACGTCCTCGTCGGACGTGGGGCAGCAAGCCATGTGGCCTCGCTGATTCCCGCCGGCGTACGTCGGGCCGTGGTGGTGACCCAGTCGGGAAACCCTATGAGTGCACGCGTGGATCCGGGTGTGCCCTACACCGTGGTGGAGATCGCCGACGGGGAGGACGCAAAGAGTCTCGCCACGATCGAGTTTCTCTGCCGTCGTTTCGTCGATGCAGGACTCACGCGCTCGGATTGTGTGATCGCTGTGGGCGGCGGACTGGTGACCGATGTGGCCGGCTTCGCTGCGTCGGTGTACCACCGGGGAATCGCAGTGGTCCATGTGGCCACCACGCTGCTCGGCATGGTGGACGCGGCGATCGGTGGCAAGACCGGGGTCAACCTTCCCGAGGGGAAGAACCTGGTAGGTGCCTTCTGGCAACCGAGTGGTGTCGTGTGCGACCTCGATGCACTCGACACGCTTCCCGAGCGCGAGATGCGTTGCGGTATGGGCGAGATGGCCAAGTATCACTTCCTGACCGGCGACGATCTCCTCGCACTCGACCTGCCCGATCGCGTTGCGCGGTGCGTGGCGATCAAGGCCGATGTCGTGGGGTCCGACGAGCGCGAGTCGGGTCGCAGAGCCATCCTCAACTACGGCCACACCCTGGCTCACGCGCTCGAGATCGCCACTGACCACCGGATGGCGCACGGCGAGGCGGTTGCTGTCGGTCTCTGCTACGCAGCACGTGTTGCGGCTGCGCTCGGTCGAGTGGGTGACGCCCGGGTCCACGAGCACGATCACGTGGTGGGTGTCGCGTATGGACTCTCCACCGAACTCCCGCAGGGTCTCGATCCCGAACTGCTCGTCTCGCTCATGGGGCGGGACAAGAAGGCACTCAACGGACTCACCTTCGTGCTGGACGGCCCGGAGGGAGTCGAGACAGTTGCCGGGGTGCCTGAGGACGCGGTGCGTCTCGCCCTCACACAAATGCCGACTGCACCCTCGGGTGGGCGTGCAAGGATGCAGCCATGAGCGTGTCCGATTCTCCGGCACGGCCGGTGGTGGCACTGTTGCACGGGGCCAACCTGAACCTGCTCGGCCAGCGTGAGCCCCACATCTACGGAACGGCCACGCTCGCCGACTATGTCGCGGCCGTGCGCAGCGCTGCAGCGTCGGTGGGTCTCGACATCGAAGACTTCCAGACCAACCACGAGGGCGAGCTCGTCGACCGGATCCAGCAGGCGCGCGGACGTTGCGCCGGCATCATCATCAACCCCGGGGCCTTCACGCATTACGCGTGGAGCATCCACGATGCGCTCGCTGCGTTCAGCGGTCCGGTGATCGAAGTGCACATCTCCAACCCGAACGCCCGTGAACCCTGGCGACACACCAGCGTGGTCTCCCCGGTTGCACGGGGCAGCATCATGGGACTGGGTATGCACGGCTACGAACTCGCGGTGCAGGCAATGGCCCGTCTCGTGGCCGCAGCCTCGTGAGCATGGGCGCAGTAGGAATGCTGGCAGGCCTCGTACCCGCAACCGGCGACGCGGGTTGGGTACGTCGCTTGCGGGAACTCCACCTGTTGACACCGCTGCGCATCGTCATCATCGTGCTGATCGCCGCAGCAATTTCGTTCGTCGTGCGGCGCGTGGTCGCCCGCGGTGTGCGCGGTCTGCAGCGAGCCCACGAGCGTGTTGCGTACCGCGTGGACCACGCTCGGATCGATCAGCGGCGTCGCACGCTCACCACCGTGCTCACCAGCACCGTGGTGACACTGATCTGGCTCACCGCTGTGATCACCGTGCTCGGCGAGGTGGGGGTGAACCTCGGTGCCTTCGTGGCGACTGCCACCATCATCGGTGGTGCGCTGGCCTTCGGCGCCCAGACCTTGGTGCGCGATGTCATTGCCGGCTTCTTCATGATTGCCGAGGACCAATACGGGGTGGGCGACATCGTGGACCTCGGTAGTGCAACGGGAACGGTGGAGCGCGTGTCGCTCCGTGTCACCCGCATCCGGGACGAGAGCGGCCATGTCTGGTACCTGCCGAACGGTCAGATTCTGCGTGTTGCGAACCTGAGCCAGGGTCCGGTGGCCACCACGGTGGACATCGCAGTGCCACTTGCCTCGGACCTCGCTGCCGTCACGGCGAGCATCGAGGCCGTTGCGCGCGAGTTGAGCGCAGACCCGCAGTGGCGTGACCTGCTCACCGACGCCCCGGACGTTCTGGGAGTCGAGGAGTTGCATGCAACCCATGCCGTGCTCCGTGTGCGGATCCGTACTCGTGCCGACGCGAGGGATGCGGTTCGTCGTGCATTTCTCGCCCGGGTCGCATCATGGGAGCAACGGGGGGTGCTCGGCGACCTCGACGTGGAGCGCCGGACTACCGAGCCGGGCTCCGGTGGTGCCGGGGGCGGGGGTTCCTCGGTACCCGAGCGGCCTGCGGACCCGCCCACCATGCCGACGTGAGCGTGTGGGATTGCGGCCGCAGCGTGCGGCCCCTCGGTAGGCTTGCGCAGCCCCCAATGCCCCGCTTCAGAGGTTTCCCATGCCCGCTATCAGCACCAACGACTTCAAGACCGGAATGACCCTCGAGCTCGACAATGGTCTGTGGACCGTTGTGGAGTTCCAGCATGTCAAGCCCGGCAAAGGCGGGGCGTTCGTGCGCAGCAAGTTGAAGAACGTTCGCACCGGGCAGGTGGTGGACAAGACCTTCAACGCCGGCGTGCGCGTCGAACAGGCAATCCTCGACAAGCGCGACATGCAGTTCCTGTACCGGGACGGCAACGAGTACATCTTCATGGACACCGAGAGCTACGACCAGATGCAGGTGGCACCGAGCGCGCTCGGCGAGGCCGCCGACTATCTGGTGGAGAACTCCACCGCCATCCTCGCCATGTACCAAGGCGAGATCGTCAACGTCGAGATCCCCGCTTCTGTCGAACTGCAGATCACCGAGACCGAGCCCGGGATCCAGGGCGATCGTGTGTCGGGTGCCCGCAAGCCGGCCACGCTCGAGACCGGCAAGGTCATTCAGGTACCCCTGTTCGTGAACGTGGGCGAGCGTGTGAAGGTGGACACGCGCTCGGGCGAATACATCACGCGCGTCTGATGGCCGACGGTGGCGGTCAGCGTCGGCGACGGCGGCGACCGGGAGACGACCTCCGCACCGAGTCCCGTGAGCGCGCGCTCACGATCCTCTACGAAGCGCAGTCCAAGCGGCTCGAACCGTCCGAGGTGGTGGCGTCGCTCCCGATCCGTCCCGACGATCGGGTGATCGAACTGGTGAGCGGTGTGCAGGATCGTGCTGCAGCCATCGACGAAGCGATTCGGTCACATGCGCGGAATTGGGACCTCGCTCGCATGCCCGTGATCGACCTCGCAGTGCTTCGTATCGCCACCCACGAGCTGATGTGCGAGCCCGATACGCCCACAGCCGTCATCATCGACGAGGCAGTGGAACTGGCGAAGCGGTTCTCCACCGACGACAGTGGCCGGTTCGTGAACGGTGTGCTCGCTGCAGTTGCCCAGCAGGTACGCGGCGGATCAGCGCCGGCGGTCGGCGGAACCGAAGCCCACGACGCGACCGAATAGGTCCTGCAGTCCCCAGAGCGTCACACGCATCATCGACTCGATGACGATGCGTCCGGACATCTTCGAGGTGCCGTGCTGGCGGTCCACGAAACTGATCGGCACCTCGGTCACTGCGTGCCCGCGTCGGCAGAGTCGACGTGCATATTCGGTGAGCATGGCGTACCCCTCGGCCCGGGTGGACGCGGGGTCGATGTCTCGCAGTGCGTGGGCCGAGTAGGCCCGGAATCCCGAGGTGCAGTCACGGATCGGTAGGCGCAGGATCCACGCGGTGTAGCGGTTCCCCCAACGCGACAGCAGTCGGCGGTGCAGCGGCCAGTTCACCGTGCCGCCGCCGGGTACGTAGCGGGACCCGATGGCCAGACCTGCACCGGCCTCCACGTGAGCGACCAACTGCGGGATCACGACCGGATCATGCGAGAAGTCGGCGTCCATCGACACCACGACATCGGGGACCCCGCCCACGGCCCCACCGAGTGCTTGGGCGAACCCCTCGCGGTAGGCCGAACCGAGCCCGGTCTTGCCGGCCCGGTGGAGCACCTGGATCTGGCCGAGACGCTGTGCCGCCTGATCGGCAAGGAGTCCGGTTCCGTCGGGGGAGTTGTCGTCCACCACGAGCACATGAGCCCGGGGAACCGCTGCGCGGACCGCCTCGAGGAAGCGCTCGACGTTCTCACGCTCCTGGAACGTTGGCGCCACCACCACGACATGCACAGACGACGAACCTAGTGCCCGCAGCCTCGCCGACCGTGCCGCCGAGCGTGCCGCCGAGCGATGAGCGCCCCGGGGTTGGCGCGCCGGTGAGCCGGACGACGGTGCTACATTCTGGGGAGCCGTGAAACGGGTCCTGTGAGGCCCGAACGGAGGAGTACCAAGTCGTGAGTCCGAACACATCCGATGCCGCGCCCCCCGACGGGGGCGCTTTTGCTGTGGCAGCGCCCAAGACAGTGCTGACGGGTGAGGACATCGGTCGAGCACTCCGACGGATGGCTCACGAGATCATCGAGCGCAACCACGGTCTGGACGCAGTGGTTCTGGTGGGAATCCAGCGTGGCGGGGTCTGGGTCGCCGAGCGCCTCGCAGCCGTGATCGAGGCGATTGAGTCCAAGAAGGTTCCCGTCGGTGTGCTGGATGCAACCTTCCACCGCGACGACATCGGTATGCGACCGGTGCAGCATGGATTCGCCAGCCAGATTCCGGTTCCCCTCGACGGTGCCATCGTGGTGCTCGTGGACGATGTGCTCTACACCGGTCGCACGGTGAGAGCGGCACTCGAGGCGCTCAACGACTACGGGCGTCCCAAGGCAGTGCAGCTTGCCGTCGTGGTGGATCGGGGTCATCGCGAACTTCCGATCCGGCCGGACTACGTGGGCAAGAACCTGCCCACCTCCCGCATCGAGAGTGTGCAGGTGACCCCGGAGATGGTCACCATCGTGGGAGGAGCAGGATGAGTCACCTGCGTTCCATCGCCGACCTCGATCGCGATCGTGCTCTCGGCTTGCTCTCGCTCGCAGATTCGATGGCCGAGATCAACGCCCGTCCGATTCCGAAGGTTCCCGCCCTGCGAGGTCGCACGGTGGTGAGCCTGTTCTTCGAGGACTCCACCCGCACCCGACTCTCGTTCGAGACCGCCGCCAAGCGACTGTCGGCCGACACGATGAACTTCTCGGTGAGCACATCGAGCGTCAACAAGGGCGAGAGCCTGCGAGACACCATCGAGACCATTACGGCGATGGGAGTGGATGCCTTCGTAGTGCGCCACAAGTCCACCGGCGTGCCGTGGCAGATCTCGCGCTGGACCGATGCGTCGATCGTCAATGCCGGCGATGGATGGCATCAGCACCCCACACAAGCACTGCTGGACGCCTTCACGATTCGCAGGCGACTCTCGGTTACCGGCGATTTCGCCGGACTCCACGTGGCCATCGTGGGCGACATCAAGCACTCGCGGGTCGCCCGCAGTGATGTGCAACTCCTCACGCTGCTCGGAGCCAAGGTCACCTTGGTGGCGCCGGCCTCGCTGTTGCCTCCGAGCCTCGAGGGCTGGGGTGTCGAGGTCTCGAATTCCCTCGATGCGGTGATCGATCGGATCGACGTGCTGTACCTGCTCCGGATGCAGATGGAGCGTCAGGAACAATCACTCGTGCCATCGCTCGGTGAGTACAGCGTTCGCTTCGGGCTCACCGAATCTCGGGCGCGACGCCTGCAGTCGCACGCACTGGTGATGCATCCAGGGCCGATGAACCGCGGTGTCGAGATCGTCGTGGACCCGGCGGAACTCCCGGGTTCGGCCATTCTCGACCAGGTCACCAACGGGGTGTCGGTCCGGATGGCGGTGCTCTTCGACCTGCTCGGCTCCGGGACCGGGCTCCATGAAACCTCCGGGGGTGCGTTGTGAACGAGATCGTGATCAAGGGCGGAACGGTCATCGACGCCCAGGGTGAGCGTCGCGTCGATGTCGGCATCGCCGGAGGTGTGGTGAACGAGGTCGGTCCGAACCTCCAGGGGGGCAGAGCACTCGATGCATCTGGCTGCGTGGTGAGCCCCGGGTTCGTGGATCTGCACGTTCATCTCCGTCAACCCGGCAAGGAAGAGGCAGAGACGGTCGAGACCGGATCGCGGGCGGCGGCACTCGGTGGATTCACCGCCGTCGTGGCGATGCCCAACACGGATCCGGCGCAGGACTGCGTGGCCGTGGTGGAACAGGTGCGTCGATGGGGTGTCGAAGCCGGTCTGTGCGAGGTCCTTCCCTCCGGTTGCCTCACCGTGGGTCGCCTCGGTCAACAGATGGCGCCCATCGGTGCACTCGCGGCAGTGGGCGTGCGCATCTTCACCGACGACGGCAACGGTGTGCAGGATCCGTTGCTGATGCGTCGCATCATGGAGTACTCGCTCGATCTCGATGTGGTGCTCGCCCAGCACTGCGAGGTGGCAGCGCTCACGACCGGAGCGGTGATGCACGAGGGCTGCTGCTCTTCGCGTCTGGGACTCCCCGGATGGCCGGCGATCGCCGAGGAACTCATGGTGTTCCGGGACATCGAACTCGCGCGGCTCACGGGCGCGCGAGTACACATCTTGCATCTCAGCACCGCACGCTCGGTGGAACTCGTGCGAGCCGCGAAGGCCGATGGATTGCGCGTCACCGCAGAGGCTGCGCCCCACCACTTCACGCTGACCGACGAGATGCTCGAGACCTTCGACGCGGTCTACAAGGTGAACCCGCCGCTGCGGACGCCAGCGGACATCGCTGCGCTCAAGGCTGGACTGCGTGACGGAACGATCGACGCCATTGCCACCGATCATGCGCCGCACACGCCCGCATCCAAGGAGCAGTCGCTCGACGCAGCGCCCCCCGGCATGCTCGGCCTCCAGACAGCGCTGTCCCTCGCGCTCGGTGAGCTGGATCTCGACCTCGGGCGCGTAGTGGAACTGCTCTCGACGGCCCCGGCGCATATCGCCGGCATCGCTGATCGTCATGGTGGTCCGGTTGCAGTGGGCAGGGCCGCCAACCTGACCGTGTTCGACCCCAACGCCACGTGGGTGGTGCACGGGGCGCACCTTGCCTCTCGGAGTCGCAACACACCGTACGAAGGGCGAACGCTGCGCGGTCGTGTACGCCACACGCTGCTGCACGGAACACCCACCGTGATCGATGGCGAGGCACAGCGGTGACGGGTGAGGCAGTGAAGATCAGATTCGGAATCGAGCACAACGGAGCGACCACGCAGTGAGTACTGGGATCAGAGAAGGACGATTGGTGCTCGCGGATGGCTCCGTCTTCGAAGGTGAGCTCTTCGGCGCCATCCCGGCCGCTGGCGTTGCCAGCGGCGAGGTGGTGTTCAACACGGTGCTCTCGGGCTACCAAGAGGTGCTCACCGACCCGAGCTACGCCGGTCAGATCGTTACCTTCACCTACCCACACATCGGGAACTACGGGGCGTGCGCAACGGACTTCGAGTCGACGCGGCCCTACTGCCGTGGGGTAGTCGTGCGGGATCTGGCGAGGCGCCACAGCAACTACCGAGCCGAATCCTCCCTCGATGCGTTGCTCATCCGCTACGGCATCCCGGGGATCGCTGGGGTGGACACCCGTCGTCTCACCCGGGTGATCCGTGATGTCGGCGCACTGCCCGCAGCATTCGGCGATGCCGACGAATCGGTGTTGCGTGCCGCCGCGCAGGCCGAGCCGGGAACGAGCGGAGTAGACCTCGTTGCCACGGTCACCACGCCCTCGTCATATGTGGTGGGCGAGGGACCGCGGCGGATCGTCGCATTCGACTTCGGTATCAAGCACACGATCCTGCGTCACCTCGCACGTCTGGGCACGGTCGAAGTCGTACCCGCCTCCACATCCGCTGCAGAGGTGCTCGCCCGTCGACCCGACGGTGTGTTCCTGTCGAACGGTCCGGGTGACCCTGCGATGGTTCCGTACGCGTCGCGGGCCATCGGCGACCTGCTGGGTCAGGTGCCGATCTTCGGCATCTGCCTCGGTCACCAGTTGTTGTCGCGTGCGCTCGGCGGCACCACTTTCAAACTTCCCTTCGGCCATCACGGCGGTAACCATCCGGTCCGTCACCAAGCGAGCGGACGCATCGAGATCACCAGTCAGAACCACAACTTCTGCGTGGACCCCGCCTCGCTCGAGGGCAAGGTGGAGGTCACCCACATCAACTTGAACGATGGCACGAACGAGGGCATTCGGGCACTGGGCGCCCCCGCATTCAGCGTGCAGTACCACCCCGAGGCCGGACCCGGGCCGCACGACGCGGAGTACCTCTTCGCCGAGTTCGACCGCCTGATGGGCGGGTCGGGAGTCTTGCGTAACGAACCGTACGGGTACCACCCAGTTGGACTGCCCGCACTCGCATCGGGAGGTTCGCGCTGATGCCTCGCCGTACGGACATCGAATCGATCCTGATCATCGGCTCCGGACCGATCGTGATCGGTCAGGCCTGTGAGTTCGACTATTCCGGAACCCAGGCCTGCCGAGTGCTGCGCAGCGAGGGCTATCGAGTGATTCTCGCGAACTCGAATCCGGCAACGATCATGACGGACCCCGACTTCGCCGATCGCACGTATGTGGAGCCGCTCACGCCTGACTTCCTCGCCAAGATCGTCGAGCGAGAACGGCCCGATGCGGTGCTCGCAACACTGGGTGGCCAAACGGGTCTGAACCTCGCGATGGATCTATTCGGCCGTGGCCTCGTCGGAGTGCCGGGAACCCCGGAACTCATCGGCGCCAACGCCGAGGCGATCGCCACCGCCGAGGACCGCGAGCGCTTCAAGCACGCGATGATCGAGATCGGCCTCGGAGTGCCGAGTTCGGGGATCGCTCACACCCTCGACGAGGCGAAGGCCGTGCTCGACGAACTGGGTCTTCCGGTGATCGTTCGCCCGGCCTACATCCTCGGCGGACGCGGTACCGGCATCGCCGAGACGTACCAGCAGTTCATCGACATCGCGGCCAACGGTCTGGCAGCGAGTCCGATCAGCGAGATCCTGATCGAACGCTCGATCAAGGGCTGGAAGGAATACGAGTTGGAGGTGATGCGCGACCGCAAGGACAACTGCGTGATCATCTGCTCCATCGAGAACGTCGATCCGATGGGAGTCCACACCGGCGACTCCATCACGGTCGCGCCGGCACAGACCCTGAGCGACCTCGAGTACCAAGAGATGCGCGACGCCGCCTTCAAGTGCATCCGTCGTGTCGGGGTGGAGACCGGTGGGTCGAATGTGCAGTTCGCCGTTGACCCGCGCACCGGTCAGCAGGTGGTGATCGAGATGAACCCGCGGGTGTCTCGCTCGAGCGCGCTCGCCTCCAAGGCCACCGGTTTCCCGATCGCGAAGATCGCTGCGAAGCTCGCCGTGGGGTACTCGCTCGACGAGATCCCCAACGACATCACCAAGATGACCCCTGCCAGCTTCGAGCCCACCATCGACTATGTGGTGACCAAGGTGCCGCGCTGGGCATTCGAGAAACTGCCCGGCACATCGGGAGTCCTCGGCACCCAGATGCAGAGCGTCGGTGAGGCGATGGCCATCGGCCGCACGTTCCCCGAGAGTCTGCAGAAGGCTCTGCGCTCGCTCGAGCAGGGTCGCTTCGGACTGAACTGCGATCCGGCCGAGCGGCAGTTCGACGCCCTGAGCGATGACGATCTGCTCGATGCGGTGGGGGTGCCCACCCCCGAGCGGATCTTCCAGATCGGCGAACTGCTCCGCCGTGGTGTGTCGATCGAGCGCATTCATGAGGCATGTGCGGTGGATCCGTGGTTCCTCGACCAGATGCTCATGATCACCGAAGAGCGCGCGGCGCTCGCCGGGTCGACGCCCGCCACGCTGTCGCCACGTGACTGGCGGCGCGCCAAGCGGCTCGGCTTCTCCGATGCGCAGTTGGCCTACCTCTGGAACACGCCGGAGCCCGAGGTCCGCAACCAGCGACTCTCCGCAGGTGTGGTGCCCACCTACAAGACCGTCGACACCTGCTCGGCCGAGTTCGCGGCGCGCACGCCGTACCACTACTCGACATACGAAGACGAGTCCGAGGTGGCGCCGTCGTCGAGGCCCAAGGTGATCATCCTCGGCTCGGGTCCCAATCGCATCGGGCAGGGGATCGAGTTCGACTACTGCTGTGTGCATGCATCGTTCGCGCTGCGTGACGCAGGGTTCGAGACCATCATGGTGAACTGCAACCCCGAGACCGTCTCCACGGACTACGACACCAGTGATCGTCTCTACTTCGAGCCTCTCACGCGCGAAGACGTGCTGAATGTGATCGCAGCCGAGACCGAATCGTCGGGAGGCACAGCACCGCGGGTGATCGTGTCCCTCGGCGGCCAGACCCCGCTCAAGCTCAGCGGTGAGATTCCTGCTGCACTTGTTGCGGGCACATCGTCGGCGTCGATCGACCTGGCCGAGGATCGGGCGAAGTGGAACGAACTGTGCGAGCAATTGCTGATCCCTCAGCCGCCCGGTGGTACCGCAGTGGACCTTGCTCAGGCCCGCACCATCACGGCTCGCATCGGCTTCCCGGTGCTGGTGCGTCCGAGTTACGTGCTCGGTGGTCGTGCCATGCAGATCGTCGAGGACGATGCAGCGCTCGAGCGCGCCATGGCCGAACTGAGCGGCTTCGGCAGCCTCGGGCGCGAAGGCGGGTTGTCGGCCGAGCGGCCCGTACTCATCGACCGCTTCCTCGATGACGCCACCGAAGTGGATGTGGACGCGATCCGTGACCACACCGGTGAGGTACTCATCGGCGGAGTGATGGAGCACGTCGAAGCGGCGGGCGTCCACTCGGGCGACTCGGCCTGCGCGATCCCGCCCCAGACGCTGCCGGCGTGGGTGGTGGACGTGATCTCGAGTTATGCCGAAGCGATCGCGAGCGCGCTCGACGTACGCGGTCTCATCAACGTGCAGTTCGCTGTACAGGGCACGTCGGTCTATGTGATCGAGGCGAACCCGAGAGCAAGCCGCACGGTGCCCTTTGTGGCCAAGGCCACGGGTGTACCGCTGGCCAAGGTGGCTACCCGGGTAATGCTCGGCGCAACACTTGCTGAGCTGCGCACCGAAGGTCTGCTGAACGAACCCACACGTGGCGGTCACGTGTCGGTGAAAGAAGCGGTGCTTCCCTTCAATCGATTCCCCGAGGTGGATACTGCGCTCGGTCCGGAGATGCGTTCCACCGGCGAGGTGATGGGTATCGACTCCACATTCGGTCGGGCCTTCTTCAAAGCCGAGACGGCCGCCGGCACCACGCTGCCGTCCGACGGCATGATCTTCCTGTCGCTGAACGACGCCGACAAACCAGCCGGCATCTCGCTCGCAAAGCGCTTCCGCGCGCTGGGCCTGCGCATTGCGGCTACCTACGGCACCGCCGACTATCTCGAGCGCTTCGGTGTACGCGTGGACCAGCGTGTTGCGAAGATCGCTGGCCATCGAAAGGGTGATGACCCCACCGCGGTGGACCTCATCGAGGCAGGCGAAGTGACCTTTGTGGTGAACACACCGCGTGGGAGCGGGCCGCGCAGCGACGGTCAACAGATCCGTATCGCTGCGAACGTGAATCGCGTGAGCTCGGTGACCACCGTGGATGCAGCACTGGCTGCAGTTCAAGGCCTCGCCGAGGTTGCCGAACGGGCCACCACGGTGCGCAGTCTGCAGGAGTTCCACGGCCGATGACCACCGCAAGCGGTCAGCCTGCCTCCGGTCAGTCGTCGCGTCCATCGACGCAGACGATGATCGGCTCGGTGTCGCTGCCGAATCCGGTGCTCACGGCGTCCGGTACCGCGGGTCATGGCGCGGAACTTGCCGAGTATTTCGACCTGTCGCTGCTCGGCGCCCACGTGGTGAAATCGCTTGCCGCATACGAGTGGGCGGGAAATCCGTCGCCCCGAGTGCATCCGGTGTCGGCGGGGATGCTGAACGCGGTTGGTCTGCAGGGGCCGGGAGTTTCGGCCTGGCGACGTGACGATCTTCGTGCGCTCGTGGACAGCGGAGCGCGCGTCGTGGTGAGTCTCTGGGGACGTCGGGTGTCGGAGTACGCGGAGGCTGCGGCACTCCTCGAAGGCGTAGACCCGGCAGTCGTTGCGGTCGAGGTCAACCTCTCGTGTCCGAATCTGGAGGGCCGCGCAGGGATCTTTGCCCACGATGCAGCGTTGAGCGCCGAGATCGTGCGTGAGGTGCGTGCATGTGGGCTTCCGTGCTGGGCCAAGTTGTCGCCCAACACCGATCGCTTGGTGGAAGTCGCCGGCGCGGTCGCCGACGCAGGCGCGTCGGCAGTGACACTCGTGAACACGGTGCTGGGCATGGTGGTGGACACCCGCACGGGCCGGGCGGCGCTGGGCAACGGCGGGGGAGGGCTGTCGGGGCCGGCGATCCACCCCGTGGCCGTGCGTGCCGTGCACGATGTGCGCGCTGCGCACCCGGATCTCCCGATCATCGGCGTGGGAGGGGTGACCGACGGCGCCTCGGCGATCGAGTTGCTCATGGCAGGGGCTCAGGCAGTACAGGTCGGTACGGCGACCTTCGCCGACCCACGCGCAGCACTGCTCGTGCTCGAGGACCTCGTGCGCTGGATGACAGATGAAGGCGTTGCGAATCTCGGTGAGATCATCGGGGTCGCCCATCGTGGAGGTCGGCGATGACACCGAAGAACATCACGACACTGCTCGAGGCGTCGTGGGCGGCGTCGGATTCGCTGCTGTGTGTAGGCCTCGATCCCGAACCCGCTCGCTTTCCCGGCAGGTACTCGGGTGACAGTGGTTCGGTGTTCGAGTTCTGCCGGGACATCGTCGATGCCACCCATGACCTGGTGTGCGCCTTCAAGCCCCAGATCGCCTATTTCGCCGCAGTAGGCGCCGAGGGTGCTCTCGAGCGCTTGATCGCACACATCCGCGCTGTGGCGCCGCACGTGCCGCTCATCCTCGATGCCAAGCGCGGCGACATCGGGCCCACTGCCGTGCAGTACGCACGCGAGGCCTTCGATCGCTATGGAGCCGATGCGGTCACCGTGAATCCGTATCTCGGGTACGACACGGTGGAACCCTTCGTCGAGCGGGGGAGTGTGTTCGTGCTCTGTCGGACCTCGAACCCGGGCAGTGGCGACCTGCAATCGCTCGATGTCGGCGGAGAACCCCTGTACCGCCGGGTGGCGCGTGACCTTGCGCAGCGCTTCGGTCAATCGGGTCGCGTGGGACTCGTGGTAGGTGCCACCTATCCGGCCGAACTTGCAGTGGTTCGTGAAGCCGTGGGCACCATGCCGCTCCTCGTTCCCGGCATCGGGGCACAGGGCGGCGATGCTGCCTCACTCGCTCCGGCGCTCACACCGAGCGGTGGTGTCGTGGTGAACTCGTCGAGAGCGGTGCTGTACGCATCCGATGGCGCCGATTTCGCCGACGCCAGCCGCCGTGTTGCCCTCGAGACCCGGGATACCCTTCGAGCAGTTCGGGCCGCCTGACCGGGTGATTTTCGACACGGTGTGGTGAACAGTGCCGACTCTCGGCCCCCACAGGCCGGTACGGTAGAGCCAATGGCTACTCCCCCCATCCTCGATCCCGCCCAGCGTGCTGCCGCCCTTGCGAAGGCCGCCGAGGCGCGTGCCGCCCGAGCCGCACTCAAGAACCGCCTGAAGATGGGGTCGCTCACGCTCCGTCAGGCACTCGAGTCCGCTGACAACGATCCGGTGGTGGGCAAGCTCAAGGTGCTCGCCCTGCTCGAGTCGCTGCCCGGCCTCGGCAAGGTGAAGGCCCGCCGCATCATGGAAGAGATCGGCATCGCGGATTCGCGCCGAGTCCAGGGCTTGGGTGCTCAGCAGCGTCAGGCGCTGCTCGAGAAGCTCGGCTGACCCGCCGCCGTGCGGGCGCCACTGGTCATCATCGTCTCGGGTCCCGGGGGCGTCGGGAAGGGCACGATTGTGTCCGCCCTCGTCCGTCGTGATCCGCAGTTGTGGCTGTCGCGTTCATGGACCACACGCGAACAGCGTGAGGGTGAGCCCGACGACGCCTACGTCTTCACCACCCGTGCCGAGTTCGAACGGCATCGGGACGTCGGGGGCTTTCTCGAGTTCACGGACTTTCTCGGCAACTACTACGGCACTCCGTTGCCCGAGCCGCCTCCGGGGCGCGATGTGGTCCTCGAGATCGAACTGCAGGGAGCCAAGCAGGTGCGTGAACGCAACCCCGAGGCCCTGCTGATCTTCGTGCTGCCCCCGAGCCGCCAGGAGCAGCAGCAACGCCTCGCCGGCCGGGGCGACGCCCCCGACAAGGTGCTCCAGCGCCTCCGAAAGGCCGAAGAAGAAGAGCCCGAGGGCCGTGAACTGGCCGACCACGTGGTGGTGAACGATGACCTCGAGCGCACGATCGGTGAGATGGCGGGCATCATCGAGCGCGAGCGTCTCGCCAGGGGCTCGGGCCGCTAGAATTCGACGACCCCGCAACTCTCGAGGTTTCCATGGCACGTGTACATGATTCGATGGTCAACCCGCCGATCGAGGACCTCCTCGACTGCGTCGACTCGAAGTTCAGCCTCGTCACGCTGGCAGCCCGTCGGGCCCGGCAGTTGAACTCCTACTACAGCCACCTCGGCGACGGCCTCGGCACGCTCGTGCCCCCGCAGGTTCCGTCCTTGGGCAAGCCGCTCTCCACGGCGTTCGAGGAGATTGCTGCGCACAAGATCCGCTCACAGGCCGTGCAGGCCCCGGCTGCCGAGGACTCCGACTCGGAGTCGGCAGATGCGTCGTCCGACGCTGCCGAGGCGGGCGGCGCCGAGACCCCGGCCTGATCCCACGATGGGAGCGCTCGTCGGCAAGCGCATCGTGCTCGGTGTGTCCGGCGGGATTGCTGCGTACAAAGCCATCGAGATCTGTCGTCGCCTCGTCGATGCTGGTGCCCATGTGGTGCCGGTGCTCACCAAGGGGGCCGAGCACTTCGTCGGACGCACCACGTTCTCGGCGCTGGCCTCGGAGCCGGTGCAGTCATCGCTCTGGGACGAAGCAGAGCCCATTCCGCACACTCGGCTCGGTCAGAGCGCCGATCTCGTGCTCGTCGCGCCGGCAACGGCCCGTCTCATCGGCGCCTACACCGCAGGCATCTCCTCCGATCTGCTGACCGCCACACTGCTCGCCACCCGCGCCAAGGTGCTCGTGTGCCCGGCGATGCATACCGAGATGTGGGAACACCCCGCCGTGCAGGAGAACCTCGCCACCCTGCGCCGTCGTGGCGTGGAAGTCGTGGCTCCGGAATCCGGACGTCTGGCGGGCGGCGACATCGGCCACGGGCGACTCGCTGCTCCCGAGACCATCGTGGCCGCAGTGGAACGAGCGCTCGTCGAACCCGACCTGCGTGGCCGCACCGTCGTGGTTACCGCAGGCGGTACCCGTGAGCCCATCGACGCAGTGCGTGTCATCGCCAATCGGTCCTCTGGCAAGCAGGGGTACGCCGTGGCGGCCGAGGCTGCCGCCCGAGGTGCTCGTGTAGTGCTGGTGAGCACGGTGACACTTCCTGTTCCCCCCGGCGAGGTGCGCGTGGTACCCGTGGAGACAGCCGCCGACATGCAGGCAGCGGTGCAGGCCGAAGCGCTAGGTGCCGACATCGTGGTCATGGCAGCGGCGGTCGCCGACTTCCGTCCGGTGGCCCCGGCTGCGGGCAAGATCAAGAAAGACGGCGGGGTTCCCGAGATTCGCCTCGAGCCCACCCCGGACATCCTTGCCGGACTGGGAGCGAACAAGCCTGCTGGTCAGGTACTCGTGGGCTTCGCCGCAGAAACCTCGGACCTTCACGCAAATGCGTCGTCCAAGCTGGAACGAAAGCGCCTCGACCTGATCGTGGCCAACGACGTGAGCCAGCCCGGGGTGGGGTTCCACCACGACACCAACGCAGTCACTATCGTTCGTCGTGTCGGAGACCCGATTTCGGTGGGTCTCCGTGGTAAGCGAGAAGTTGCGAAGGCTGTGCTGGATGCCGCCGTTGCGCTGCTCGCCCCGCGACAGTGATGTCCCGAGCAGGAGCAAGCATGCGCAAGTACACCTTCACGTCGGAGTCCGTCACCGAAGGACACCCCGACAAGATGGCCGATCAGGTCTCCGATGCGGTGCTCGACGCGATTCTCGAACAGGACCCCGAGGGGCGAGTTGCGTGCGAGACCCTGCTGACGACGGGTCTGTGTGTGGTGGCGGGCGAGATCTCCACCAAGGCCTACGTGGACATCCCGCGGCTGGCCCGCGAGCGGATCAAGTCCATCGGGTACGACAACGCGCTGTACGGCTTCGACGGAAACACCTGCGGCGTGATTGTGTCGATCGACGAGCAGAGTCGTGATATCGCCCAGGGTGTGGATCGCTCCGAAGAGACCCGCGTGGGCAAGAGCGGTGAGGACCTCATCAACGCGCAGGGCGCGGGTGATCAGGGAATGATGTTCGGTTATGCGTGTGACGAGACGCCCGATCTCATGCCGTTGCCGATCTGGCTCGCGCATCGTCTGGCCGAACAGTTGACCGAGGTGCGAAAGAGCGGCGCGATTCCGTACCTCCGCCCCGACGGCAAGACTCAGGTGACCTTCGACTACGAAGACGGCCGACCGGTTCGCCTCCGCACGGTGTTGATCTCCACCCAGCACGCGCCGGGCATCGACCGTGACACGGTGATCCGTCCTGATCTGATCGAGCAGGTCATCACCCCGATGGTGCCCGAGGCGTATCGGGGCGACGGCTTCGCGGTGTACGTCAACCCCACCGGCGTGTTCGAAAAGGGTGGACCCCACGCCGACACTGGTCTCACGGGCCGCAAGATCATCGTGGACACCTACGGCGGTATGGGTCGCCACGGCGGTGGTGCATTCAGCGGCAAGGATCCGTCGAAGGTAGACCGTTCGGCTGCGTACGCCGCGCGGTGGGTTGCCAAGCACGTGGTGGCATCGGGTGCGGCACAGCGTTGCGAAGTGCAGGTTGCCTACGCCATCGGCATGGCCCGCCCGATCTCGGTGCTTGTCGAGACATTCGGTACCGAGCGCGTGGGCGTCGAGCGCATCGAGCAGGCAGTTGGCGAGGTGTTCGATCTGCGCCCGGCAGCGATCGTGCGCGACCTCGACCTCAAGCGTCCGATCTATGCCAACACCGCGGCCTACGGACACTTCGGACGGAACCTGCCCACCTTCACGTGGGAGCACCTGAGCCGACTCGACGCGTTCAAGGCCGCAGTCGGCGGGTGAGTGACGGGGCGCTCATCGCCCGTGTCGTGCCCGATGTGACGGGTCTCGACAAGCAGTTCGACTATCTCGTGCCCCAATTCTTGCTGGGCCGCGTGCACGTGGGTTCGCTCGTACGAGTACCGCTCGGTCCGCGTCGTGTTCGTGGTTGGGTGGTGGAACTCGACACGGGGCCCACCGAGTCGTTGCGTCCCATTGCCGCGGTGCTCGGTGTAGGCCCGTCGCCCGAGGTGGTGTCGCTCGCGGCGTGGGCAGCACACCGATGGTGCGGCCGGATGCGTTCGGTGCTCAAGTCTGCTTCTGCGGCCACCTTGGTTCCCTCGGTGGTACGTCCGTCACGTGGCTCGGGCCGAGTGGACAGCGGAGTTACGCAGGTGGACTCGTGGCCACCGACGGGGGTGCACCGGATTGCGCCGTGCGCAGATCGCCTCGCCCTGATCCTCTCTGCAGCGTCTCGGGGCCCCATCATCGTGTGTACGCCATCGATCGATGACGCAGCACGTCTCGATGCGAGGCTTCGTCGACGTGGACTGCGCGTTGCAGTGATGCCGCGAGACTGGGCGGTAGCGGCAGGTGGCTGCGATGTGGTGGTGGGTTCCCGCACGGCAGTGTGGGCCCCCTGTCCCGACCTTGCAGGCATCGTCGTGCTCGACGAGCACGACGAGACCCTGCAGGAGGAGCGTTCACCCACCTGGCACGCGCGCGATGTGGCGATCGAGCGCGCGAGACGCGCGGGCGTGCCGTGCTGGCTCGTGTCGCCGTCGCCGTCGTTGGAGGCCATCGAATGGGCTGGAGGCGTGGTTCATCATCCGAGCCGATTGGATGAGCGCGCCGGTTGGCCGCTGGTGGAGGCGGTGGATCTCGGCGCCGGCGACGCACCGATCTCCACGATGGTTACTCGATCCTTGCTCGACGCGGCTCGCGAACCGGACCGTCGGGTGGTGATGGTGCTCAACACCAAGGGCCGAGCGCGGCGCCTCGTCTGCAAGGCCTGTTCGCAACGCGCTCGATGCGAGCGCTGTGGGGCCGCCGTCTCGCTGGACAGCGCCGGTGTGCTGCACTGCGCGCGATGTCAGGCGACTCGCCCGCCGGTGTGTGCCTCGTGTGGTTCCACCCGCCTCGTGTCGGTCGGCCTCGGCATCAGCCGACTGAGAGACGACCTCGAGGCCGCACTCAAGCGGCCGGTGCTCGAGGTCTCGGCCCAGACCCCGGACGAGATCGTGGAATCGGCTCCCGAGGCGACGGTGTTCATCGGCACCGAAGCAGTGCTCCATCGCGTACGTCGCGCCGATGCGGTGGTGTTCCTCGATTTCGACGACGAGTTGCTTGCGCCGCGCTTTCGTGCGCACGAACAAGCCATGACGCTCCTGATTCGTGCAGCCCGTCTCGTGGGTCCTCGAGCACAGGGCGGTCGTGTGCTCGTGCAGACGCGGCATCCCGATCACGAGGTGCTCGTGGCAGCCCTGCATGCGGACACAGAGCGCTGGAGTGTTGCCGAGCGGGATCGGCGTCGCTTGCTGGACCTTCCGCCCGAGTGTGCGCTCGCGCGTGTCAGCGGTGAGGGAGCGAGCAGTTGGTTGGCCGGACTCGACCAGGCTGTGGTGTTCGGATCATCGAGCGCCGGGTGGCTCCTGCGTGCAGGAGACGCAGACACCCTCGCCGACATGCTCGCAGCACTGGGCCCGAGGCCCGCCGATGTGCGCGTGCACGTGGATCCACACCGGGTCTGACACCCGGGGGTGTCAGACCGAGGCGCGAACGCGCGGTGTGAAGGTGACCGGGAGTTCCTTCAGACCGTGCAGCACGTAGCTCGGCTCGTACTCGAGGTTCGCTGTGGGCGCGAGTGCGAGGTTGTCGAGTCGCTCGAGCAGAGTCTCGATGGCTATCCGGCCTTCGGCACGGGCCAGTGCTGCTCCGAGGCAGTAGTGCTCACCGTGTCCGAACGCTAGGTGCTTCATCGCGTTCGAACGGCACGGGTCGGCGGCCTCGGGATCGGGGAACTGTGACTCGTCGTAGTTCCCTGACGCGTACACCACCATGAGGTGCGAACCGGCAGGAATCTTCACCCCGCTGATCTCGGTGTCCTCCACCGCAGTGCGGAACAAACCCTGCACCGGTGCCTCGAGTCGCAGTGCTTCCTCTACGTATCCGGCAATCAGCGACGGATCGTTGCGCAGACGCTCCATGAGTTCCGGGCGTTCCATGAGGATCCGCACCGACGATGCAATGAGCTTGGTGGTGGTCTCGTTGCCGGCCACGAGGAACTGGTTGAACATCCCGAGCATCTCGTTCACCGAGAGGGGCTGGCCGTCGAGCTCGGCATGCACCACGTCGGAGATCAGGTCGTCACGGCGATTCGCACGGCGCTCCTCGATCTTCCTGGCGAAGTACTCGAAGAACTCGCCCTGACTGAGCACGAGCGACTTCAGCTGCTCTTTCGACATGTTGTGGTTGCCGATCGCCGCAACGAAGTCGTCGGACCAATCCTTGAACTTCGGCAGCTCATCATCGGCCACGCCGAGGCTCTCGGCGATGATCGTGAGGGGCAGGAGTACACCGTACTCATGCACCAGTTCAGCCGAGCCCCGGTCGATGAAGGCATCGACGAGGTTGTTGGCCACCTCACGAATACGCGGCTCGAGAGCTTTCACCTTCGGCGGTGTGAAGGCGCGGTTCACGAGCTTGCGCTGACGACCGTGGTCCGGCGGGTCGGCCCCGAGGAGCACACGCACCTGACCACCGCGCTGATTCATCATCTGGGCGCCGAATTCGGGATCTTCCGACGCCAGTGTCATGAGTGTCTCCATCATCTGGCGAGCCAGCACCGGACCGGTGGGCATGATGGAGGAAAAGATCTCCGGGTGACGAGAAATGTGTGCGATGTCGTCGTACCGCGACACCACGAAACTCTCGATCTCGGGAACAAAGGTGACGGGCGAGTCCGTGCGGAGCTGTTCGAAGAACGGATACGGGCACTTGAGGGCCTCGGGATCCAGGTGGATGAGCCGGGTCAGATCGTGATGGTTCCCCATGGGGCCATCGTAGAGCGGGACCGGGGTGGCCGGTACTGTTCGGGCGATGGGGATCAGTGAACTCTTTCGCCTCGACGGTCTTGCTGCCGTGGTCACGGGCTCGGGCCAGGGGATCGGCCGGGGAATCGCACTCGGCCTGGCCGAAGCGGGCGCCGATGTGGTGGTGAGTGCCCGACGGATGTCGGATCTGCGGGAGACGGCGGCGTTGATCGAAGGCGCCGGTCGTCGGGCGGTGATCGTGGAGGGCGATGTTCGCACGCCGGGGATGAATGATCGACTTGCCGCGGCAGCAGTCGAGGCCTTCGGTCATCTGGACATCTGGGTGAACAACGTGGGTGGCTCCACCGACAAGACCACGTACACCCTCAGCGAGACCTCCGAGGACTATTGGCGCGAGATGATCGAGCTGAACCTCACTGCAGCGTTCCTCGGTGCCCGTGCAGCGGCGCAACGCATGGCCGACGGTGGTGTCATCATCAACATCGCTTCGGGCGCGGGGATGCGAGGGTCACCGCGCACTGGCGCATACGCGGCGGCCAAGGCCGGCATGATCAACCTCACCCAGACCCTCGCGATCGAGCTGGCGCCCAGAGTCCGGGTCAACACCGTGTCACCGGGCCAGGTGCCCACCGAGGCCTTCTCAGAGGTGTTGAAGATGGGTGGCGACGACACCCTTCGTGCACTCGCCGAGGCGACCCCGCTCAAGCGCCTCGGTACACCCCAAGACATCGCCGCTGCCGTGGTGTATCTCGCGTCGCCCGCTGCGTCGTGGGTGACGGGGGAGAACTTGCTCGTGGCCGGTGGGCGGCGCGAGCGGGGCGGGAACGTTCAGCGCTACGGCTGAGCCACGCGCAGTAGTCGATACCCGGCACGGGACCCGAGCCGATCGGTAGGCCAACCCTGTTCCGTGAGCCAACGCGCCAGTGAGTCCGAGCCGAGATGTTTGCTCACCACCAGTACCGCGATGCCGTGTGGGTGCAGTCGTGGCAGCCAGCGCAGCAGCAGTTCGTGCAAGGCGGGCTTTCCGATACGAATCGGCGGATTGGACCAGATCACGTCGAAGGCGACGGTGTCGGGCACCGCTTCGGGGGAGCAGACCTCGACGTTCGTGCTTCCCGCTCGATCGGCATTGAAGCGAGCCAGGTCTCGCGCCCGACTGTTGACGTCCACAGCCCACACCCTCGCGGCGGGTCGGCGCAGCGCCATGGTGAGTGCGATCGGTCCGCTCCCGCAGCCGAGGTCCAGAAAGTTGCCGGTGGCGGGGAGCGAAGGAGCCTGATCGAGGAGGAAACGCGTTCCGGTGTCGAGTCCGCCTCGGGCGAACACGCCGCGATCGGTGCGGAGCACGAATCGAAGATCGTGCAGCGCGACATCGATGTCCAGTGGCGATGAGGCCACCTCGGGCGATTCGCCGAAGTACTGCGAGTCGGACATGGGTATCGGTAGCCTTGCAGGTGATGGCACGCGAAATACGTCTCTTCGGCGACCCGGTACTCAAGGCGCCGGCCGCAGAGATCACCAACGTCGACGACAAGTTGGTGCGTCTGGTGCGCGAGATGTTCGAGACCATGTACGAGGCGCCGGGTATCGGTCTTGCCGCCCCGCAGGTGGGTGTGCAGAAGCAGTTGTTCGTGTACGACAACGACGGCACCGCCGGCACCATCATCAACCCGACGGTCAAAGAGAGCAGCGGCGAGTGGGTGTTCGACGAGGGGTGCTTGTCCATCCCCGGGCTGTACGTGGAGATCGTGCGGCCGAAGAACATCTTGGTGCACGGCTGGGACCTCGACGGCAACGAACTCGAGTTCGAGGCCGATGAACTCTGGGCCCGGCTGATCCAACACGAGTTGGACCACCTGCACGGCGTGCTGATGTTCGACCGGATGACCCCCGAGCAGCGCAAGGAAGCGATGGTGGAGTACCGCCGCATCCAGCAAGAGCCCGCCGCTCCGAGGCGCCCGCGGCGTCTGCGTCTGTCGTGACCGACACGGCACTCGCCCCGGTGCCGGAGTTCCCGCGGCGCTTGGTGTACCTCGGTACGCCAGAGATGGCGGTTCCGCCGCTCGAGGCTTTGGTTCGCAACGGTTTCGAGGTCGCCCTCGTGGTGACCGGTGACGACAAGCGTCGGGGGCGAGGGTCCACCGTGTCGCCGTGTCCGGTGAAGCGTGCGGCGCTCGACCTCGGTTGTGTGGTGAGCCATCGCGTCGAGGACGTGGTGTCGGTGGGGGCCGACCTCGGCGTGGTGGTGGCCTTCGGCCGGCTCATCCGTCGCCCGGTGCTCGAGCAACTGGCGATGGTGAACATCCACTTCTCGCTCCTGCCCCGTTGGCGCGGGGCGGCGCCCGTCGAGCGTGCGCTCCTGGCGGGTGACACTGTGACCGGAACATGTCTGATGCAGCTCGAGGAAGGACTCGACACCGGTCCGGTGTTCGACACCGTGCAGATTCCGATTCGGCCGCGCGCCACCGCGGATGAGTTGCGTCACGAGCTCGTGGAGGCCGGCACCGAACAACTGCTGCGTTGCCTCTCGGCTGGTCTGCGCAACGCGGCACCTCAGGTGGGCGAACCTACTTATGCGGCCAAGCTCGGCTCGGGCGACCTGCATATCTCGTGGTCGGACCCGGTGGACGCGATCGACCGCCAGATCCGCGTGGGTGCAGCGTGGACCGAGTTCCGAGGCCGACGAATGCGCATCTGTGCTGCGGCGCCGTCGGGTGAGACCCGATCCGGGCTTGCGCCGGGCCAACTGGTGGGCTCGTCGGTGGTCTGTGGCGGGGGAGCGTTGTTGGACCTCGACACGGTGCAACCCGAGGGAAAGGGCCCGATGTCGGCGATTTCTTGGCGAAATGGGGTCCGAATCGCCCCCGACGAGTCGTTCGGTACTTCGGCGCCGGACGAGGCAGGGTCTGAGCGCAGAGGGTAATGACACGGCGGCCCCGGAGCCGAGGGGTAGACTGCAACCCAATGTCAATTCTCTGAAATTCAGGAGCCCTATCGTGAAGAAGGGTCGTCATCGCCGCTTCGAAGAAGCGCGAAAGTTGAAGCAAGCCGGACCGGGCGCATTCGATCTCGGTCTGGGCAGTTCCGATCGGGGCCCGCGTTCCGAGGAGGACAAGTACGCCGCCCTTGCGGAGAAGTACGGGGTCACCTTCGACGAAGATGACGACGACTCCGAGGACGACGAGGACTGACGTTCCTCCGGCCAGCCGGGCCGGTGTCTGAGTACCGGCGAGGAAATTCTCCTGAGTCCCACCCCCTTGCGCAATGTTGCCTTGGTCGCGCACGTCGACCATGGCAAGACCACACTCGTCGACGCCATGCTGCGCGCTACGGGCACGTTCGCCGCGCACCAGGCGGTGGTCGACCGGGTGATGGACTCCAATGACCAAGAACGTGAGCGCGGCATCACGATTCTCGCCAAGGCCGCAGCCGTGCGGTGGCGTGACGTCAAGATCAATCTGGTCGACACCCCCGGACACGCCGACTTCGGTGGCGAGGTAGAGCGAGCGCTCACCATGGTGGACGGCGTGCTGCTGCTGGTGGACGCCGCCGAAGGTCCACTGCCCCAGACGCGCTACGTGCTGCAGAAGGCGTTGGCGAGGGACTTGCCTGCCATCGTCATCATCAACAAGGTGGACCGTCAGGACGCCCGCCCCGATGAGGTGCTCGACGAGGTCTATCAGTTGTTCATCGATCTCGATGCCGGGGACGAGCACATCGACTTCGAGATCGTGTCGGCAGTGGCACGTGAGGGTCGTGCCATGCTCGGCATCGGGATGCCCGCACCGGATGCCGACCTCTCGGCACTGCTCGATGCGATCCTCGACCGCATTCCGGCACCCAAGGGTGACCCCGATGCATCGTTGCAGGCGTTGGTCACCAACCTCGACGCCTCGGAGTACCTCGGGCGCCTCGCCATCGGGCGCGTCTACAACGGCGTGTTGCGACAGGGCGACAACGTTGCGCTCCTCGAGGAGGAGTTTGCCGAGGGTCAGCCACCTGTTCGACGGAAGTTGTCGCAGTTGATGGAGTTCTCGGGCGTCGGTCGGGCCGAGGCCACCGAGGTGCGAGCCGGTGATCTGTTCGTGGTCGCCGGCTTCCCCGAGGTCGAGATCGGCGACACGATCGCATCGGTCGAGGATCCTCGCCCGTTGCCGCGGCTCACCGTGGACGAACCGGTGCTGCGCATGACCTTCGGTGTGAACACCTCGCCGCTGGCCGGGCGCGAGGGCAAGTTCCTCACGAGCCGTCACCTTCGGGAACGCCTCGATCGCGAAGTGCTGGGCAACGTCTCGATCCGGCTGCACGAGACCGATTCCCCCGATGTGATCGAGGTGGCGGGCCGAGGCGAGTTGCAGTTGGCCGTCCTCATCGAGTCGATGCGCCGCGAGGGCTACGAACTCCAGGTGAGCCGACCCGAGGTGATCACCAAAGAGGTGAACGGCAAGCGCTTCGAGCCCCTCGAGCGCGGAGTGTGCGACGTTCCCGACGAACACGTGGGAACCGTTACCCAGGCGCTCGCCCCACGGAAGGGTCGGGTCACCGATCTGCGTCAGGGCGACGCCGGACGCACCATCGTGACGTTCGAATGCCCGAGCCGCGGACTGATCGGGTTCCGCTCGATGCTGCTCACCGCAACTCGTGGCACTGCGTTGCTCCACCAGCACCACGCAGGCTGGACCCCGTGGGCAGGTGAACTACCGCACCGCACCGGCGGAGCGATGGTGGCCGACCGCGTCGGAATGGTGACGGCCTATGCGCTGGACAATCTGCAGTTGCGCGGAACGCTCTTCGTGGCCCCCGGCGATCAGGTGTACGAGGGCATGGTGGTGGGCGAGAACTCACGCAGCGACGAGATGGTGGTGAACTCGGTGCGCGCCAAGGAAAAGACCAACATCCGTACGCACAGCCACGATGAGGCGGTGAAGCTGGCCGCACCGGTGATCCACACGCTGGAGACCGCAATCGAGTGGATCGCCGACGACGAACTCGTGGAGGTCACGCCCAAGGCCATCCGCATCCGCAAGCGACACCTCGGCCTCGAGGATCGCCGCCGAGCGGCGAAGCGCAACTAGGGCTCAGCGCTTTTTCAACGCCGGATGCGGGAGGGCGACGGCCTCGACGCGTCGCTGTTCGAACTTCTTCAGTTGCTTCACGATGAGTTCGTAGATGTGCGGTTCGACGAGTTCGGAGATCTCGTCACGCATTTCCTTGTACACCGGTCGGCTGCCCACGAAGGCGTGTTTGGCGTCGGTGCACCACCAGTGGAACTCGTGTCCGGCATCGCCCCAGTCGCGTCGCTTCCACTCGCGCACGATGGACGTGATGTGGCCCTCGGCGTCGGTGTGCTCCTCGAGGTGCACGGGCACCTGCCAGCAGACGTCGGGCTTCCAGTCCATCGGTCGTTCGCCGGCGTCCAGTGCTCCGACATGCAGCGCGCAACCTGCACCACGCTCGAACCCGGGCCGGTTGAGGAAGATGCACGCGTCGTCGTGCAGCTTGGTGACGGTGTCGCCGGTGTCGGGGTCGGTGTCGAGAAAGCCCGATCGCAAGCCCTCTGCCCGGAACTGCCATTGGGAGGCATCGAGACGCGCCGCCGAACGACGAACGGTGGCAATGTCGCCCTTGTCGGCGAAGTGGGCGCCGTACGAACAGCAGCCCTGTTCCATCTCGGTGGCATCGGCATCGAGAACGCCTTTGCAGCCTCTCCCGAAGATGCAGGTCCACGACGACAGGAGGAACGTTGCGTCGATCACCCAAGTTCGATCCTCGTTGGGATCCTCGAAGGAGATCCACTCATGCGGGTCAGCGGGCTGGGTGTTCTTTGACATCAGGCAGAGAGGGTACCGCCGCTAGGGTTTCGCCATTGTGAACGAAGGGTTGATTCGTGACCTTCGCGCAGCGCTCGATCCTGACCGGGTGCGCTGCGGCGAGACCGAGTTGGTGCTCTACGGACGCGACGCCTCCAACATGAACGGCTCCACCGCAGTCGTGTGCCTGCCGCTGACCACTGCCGAGGTGCAGTCGTGCGTGCGCATCGCGAATCAGCACAGCGTTCCCTTCGTGGCCCGTGGTTCGGGTACGGGTTTGGCGGGTGGTGCCGTACCGCTCGAAGGTGCAGTGGTGATTGCGCTGTCCAAGATGAACCGTGTGCTCGACGTGGATACCGAGAATCGGCTTGCGTGGGTGGAGCCGGGGGTACTCAACCTGGATCTCACTCGCGAGACCACACCGCTCGGTTTGCACTTCGCCCCGGACCCCTCCAGCCAGCAGAGCTGTTCCATCGGCGGGAATGTGGCCAACAATTCGGGGGGACCGCACTGCCTCGCCGACGGGGTGACGAATGCGCACATCCTCGGGTTGGAGGTGGTGCTTCCCGACGGCGAGGTGGTCCTGCTCGGCGGCGAGGATCCCGAGCCCGAGGGACTCGATCTCCGGGGTGTGTTCGTGGGCAGCGAGGGCATGCTCGGGATCGCGACCCGGATCTGCGTGCGGCTCTCGCAGAACCCGCCCTCCGTACGGACGCTGCTCATGGATTTCGACACGGTGGACGCAGGTGCGGCGACGGTGTCGGCAATCATCGCCGCCGGAATACTCCCCGCTGCACTCGAGATGATGGACCGCCTCTGCATCGAGGCGGTCGAGGCGTTCGTCCATGCTGGACTTCCCCTCGACGCCGCAGCAGTGCTCCTCGTGGAGGTCAGCGGGCTCGCCCACGGTGTCGAGTCCGATGTGGAACGTGTGATCGACATCGGACGGGCCCACGGCGCTCGAACCGTGCGAGTGGCCCAGGACGAAGCGGAGCGCCAGTTGCTGTGGAAGGGACGCAAGTCGGCCTTCGGCGCGATTGCCCGGATCAAGCCGAACTATTACCTGCATGACACGGTGGTGCCGCGTCGCCGGCTTCCGGAGGTGCTGCGTCGTGTGTACGAGATCGCGGCCAAGCATGATCTGCTGGTGCTCAACGTCTTCCACGCAGGTGACGGGAACCTCCATCCACTGCTGGTGTTCGACAAGCGGGAACCCGGCGTACTCGAACGCGTGCACGCCGCAGGCGAGGAGATCGTTGCGGTGTCCGTGGCCGCCGGCGGTGTCCTGTCCGGCGAGCACGGCATCGGGCTGGAAAAGCGCGAGTACATGCCGTGGATGTTCGGCGCCGATGATCTCGCCGCACAGGAGGCCCTACGCGCAGCGTTCGACCCCGAGCGTCGCTCGAACCCGAACAAGGTGCTGCCGAGTCCGGCGCACTGCGGTGATGCTCACGCACTCCCGGAGGGCGTGTGGATCTGAGCGACTTCGCCGAAGCAGTGGGCGCCGAGGATCCCGTGCGCATCGAGGGGACTGCGAGCCGCGGCGGCGCACCTGGTACCGAGCGTTGTGTGCAGGCGCCGTGCGGGGTGGTGGAGTTCCTGCCTGCGGAGATGACCGTCCGCTGCGGCGCCGGAACCCTGCTCGACGAACTGCAGGACGTTCTACGCGAATCCGGGCAGACCGTCCGAATCGGCTCGGGAGGCACCGTTGGAGGTGCGCTGTCGCTGGGACGCGCCGGTGTGTGCCGTCTCGGTCATGGTCCGGTGCGAGATGCATTGCTGCAGGCGCGCTACGTGAACGCGAATGGCCGAGTGGTGAAGGCCGGTGGTCCGACCGTGAAGAACGTGAGCGGCTTCGATCTCTGCCGCCTGCTCGTGGGCGCGCGCGGAACTCTGGGATTCCTCGGCGAGGTGATCCTGCGAACGCGGCCGCTTCCGCCGGTCTCGCGCTGGTTCACTGCCGAGGTTGCCGATCCGTTCGCGGTGCTGCAGGTGCTCTATCGCCCATCAGCGGTGTTGTGGGACGGGCGAAGCGTCTGGGTCTGTCTCGAAGGGCATCACGCCGATGTCGAGGAGCAGTCTCGTCTCGTCCCCGGCGTGGTGGAGGTCGGTGCTCCGCCAACTCTGCCGTCGGGGAGTCGGCGTTCGCTCGCACCGCGCGCCCTGCGACATCTCGAAGGCGAGTTCGTTGCCGAACTGGGTGTGGGCGTGGTGCATCACTCGGAACCGTCTCCCGGCCCGGAGGTGGACCCGCGGGTGAAGGTTCTTCATGCCCAGGTGAAACGAGCCTTTGACCCGACCGGACGGATGAACCCGGGTGTCGATCTGATGGCCGGCGTGGGAGCAGCGTGATGCATCTGGGTATCGACGACGACGAGTTGAGTTCGTGTGTGTCTTGCGGTCTGTGCCTGCCTCACTGCCCGACGTTTCGCGTGAGCGGCGAGGAAGTGCTGTCGCCGCGCGGACGCATATCGGCCATGCGCGCAGTGCAATGGGAGGGCATCGAGCCGGGAGCCGACTTTCTGGAGTCGATGGAGACCTGTGTGCAGTGCCGCGGCTGTGAGACCGCGTGCCCGAGCGGCGTTCCGTTCGGCCATCTGATGGAGAGCACCCGCACGGCGCTCGCAACCTCGCGGCGCATCACACCGAAATGGCAGCGTCTCGGATTCTCGGTTCTCGGCCGCCATCGCCTGCTGCTGGTCGGGTCTTCGGTGCTCGCCGTGTTGCAACGGCTGCGCCTCGTGCCCGCCCGCTTCGGACTCGGACGCATCCCACTCCGGCGCGGTGCGGCGTTGACCGGCACGGGCACCGATGTCTGGCTCTTCACCGGTTGTGTCATGGACGCGTGGCAGCGAGGCACGCACCGAGCGACCACTGAAGTGCTCGCCGCAGCAGGCGTCACCTGGCAGGTTCCCGGGTCGGGCGGGGACTGTTGCGGTGCGCTGCACTCGCACGCGGGTCTGAGCGACGCCGCACGACGACTCGCCGAACGCGTGATGGCGTCGATGCCGGGTGACGCGCCGGTGCTCGTCAACTCAGCCGGTTGTGGTGCAGCGCTCAAGGATTACGGGCACCTGTTGGATGACGACGCAGCGCGCCGGTTCAGCGCGCGTGTGCGAGACGTTCATGAGTTCCTCGAACCCTTCGCCGACCGACTCGTGGCACGACGTCCGCTCGGTCCGGTGATCGTGCAGGATCCCTGCCACCTGCGCCATGTGCAACGAGCGCATCTCCCCGTGCGAAGCCTGCTGTCGAGGGTGGCAACCGTGGTGGAACTGTCCGACGATGGGTTGTGCTGCGGAGCAGGTGGCGCATACAGCGCGCTGCAGCCAGAACTCGCCGGTGAGATCCGCACCCGAAAGGCTGCATCGATCGAGCGCGCCGCTGCGGCATCGGGCGCAAGGCGAGTGGCGAGCGCCAACCCCGGCTGCGCCATGCACCTCGCGAGTCTCGGCTTCGAGGTTGCGCATCCCATGGATCTCATTGCGGAGGCGATCCGATGAATAGGTCGGTGGACGAACTGGCAGATCGGCTCCGGGCGATCAGCGAGGAGATCGCCGATCTGGCAATCGACTCGCTGCGCGAGTCACTGCGTCGTGGTGAGTCGAAACGTCCGGCCTCCGAACGGTCGCTGACCCAAGCACGTCGCGCGGTGGAGAAAGCCGAACACCTGCTGCGCTCGATGGAGACCACGTCCACCGACGAGTGAGCGGCACGCAGGGCTGTTCGGGTCGCCGGCGCCCGGGAACAGGTCAGCCGATGCCTACAGCGTCGCCTGCGGCGATGGTTCCGCCGGATCGCACGCGTGCGTACACCCCGAGGTTCTGATCCAGTTCCCTCACGATGTAGCGGAGTATGGATCGGTCCTCGGGAAGTTCGGCGGAGATCTCGCGGGTAGGCATCACGCAGCGCGGACAGCGTGCATCCACCTCGATGGTGGCCGAGCCAATCGTCAACAGCGTGCCCTTGCTCCACCCGAACTCGGGGTACCCGGGATCGTCGCCGGTGTCGATCAGCAGGCTCGGCCGGAAGCGGCGGACGTCGATCACTGATTGGGGCAGTGCCGCTTGCAGACTGCGCAGCGTCGAGGTGGTCATGATCATGAGCGGGAAGGCGTCGTAGTAGGCGCCCGGAGGCGATTCGTATTCGGCGATCTCGGGCGGGAAGATCGAGAAGTCCGGCAGTGGTTCGTCGGGCTCGCGCCCCATCACTGCGCGTATCTCGGCGATCGGATCACTGCTGTCGGGCGCACCCCGACGGAAGTGCTCGCGTTCACCTGCGGCGGGCAACTCGTCGAGACGCACGTCGATCCCCAACGCCTCGCTCAGCAAGCGATGTACATCGGGGGAGTCACTGCTGGTCCGTTTACCATCGGGCAGCGTGATCGTGGCGGTGTTCCCGTCAGGCGCCATCGAAGCGGCGAACTTCATCAGCCCGCCGATCTTCTTCGCCCCACGAATACCGCCACGCTCGAGGTCTCGCACTGCCCAACGACGGTCTCCGGCGATGCCGAGTGGTCCGAGGGAGGCCGCAACGACGGTCTCGCCGAGCATGGACTTGACGGGGTACGACCAGATGTCGGCGACATGCATGTGTGCGACGGTACACGCAGTGGCCGCGGGCGTGCCGGGCTAACCCCGCAGGGTGACGGCTTTGGCGTCCAGTACGTCGAGCAACTCGGTGAAGCTCTTCTGGAACGACGACACGCCCTCTCGCTCGAGCTGTGCCGCCACGCCATCGAGGTCGATGCCGACATTGGGCAGGGAACGCCACACGTGGTGCGCCTCGTCGACTGCCGCGTCGATCGTGCGCGCAATCGTTCCGTGGTCCGCGAAGGCCTCGACCGTGGCATCGGGCAGGGTGTTCACCGTGTTCGGTCCGATCAACTCATCGACGTAGAGCGTGTCGGGGTAGGCCGGGTTCTTGGTGGACGTGGACGCCCACAACGGACGCTGCACCCGAGCACCTCGCGCGGCCAGACGATCCCAACGCGGACCCGAGAAGGCGTTCTCGAAGTGCGCGTACGCGAGTTTCGCCTGGGCAATGGCAGCCTTGCCGCGCAGCGCGAGAGCCTCGGGGCTTCCGATTACGTCGAGGCGGCGATCGATCTCGGTGTCCACGCGCGAGATGAAGAAACTCGCCACGCTCGCTACCTGCGACAGGTCGGCACCCGGGACTGCGGCGTACTGCTCGAGGCCGTCGATGTATGCATCCACCACGGCGCGATAGCGGTCGAGGCTGAAGATCAGCGTGACGTTGATGCTGCGGCCCTCGGCGATCATCTGTCGGATCGCCGGGATTCCCTCGACGGTGGCCGGAACCTTCACCATCAGGTTGGGTCGGTTGATGATGGTGCTCAGTTCGCGGGCGGCGCGTTCGGTTCCAGCGGTGTCGTGGGCGAGGCCCGGGTCCACCTCGACCGAGACATATCCGTCGACACCTGCGGACGCGTCGTGGAGCGGGGCGAACACGTCCAGTGCACCACGGATATCGGCCAGCACCATGGCCCAGTACGAGTCGATGGTGGCAGACCGAGACGCGGTGAGCGACCGGAACTGATCGTCGTAGTCGGGCGAACCCTCGATCGCCTTCTGGAAGATGGTGGGGTTCGAGGTGAGCCCCCGGATCCCCGCTGTCCGGAGCGAGGCGAGCTGTCCCGAGGTGATGTAGCCACGCTTGAGGTTGTCGAGCCACGGGCTCTGGCCCTGCTCGGCGAAGAGTCGGATGAGTCGATCCATGACTAGTTCCCCTTCAGCAGTTCACTGGCGCGCGTCACGATGTTGTCCACGTTGATGCCGAGTCGGTCGAGCACCGTCGCGCCGGGCGCACTGGCTCCGAATCGGTCGATGCCGATCGATGCGTCGGCGTAGCGATCCCATCCGAACGTTGATGCCGCCTCGATCGACAGCGTGGGCACCCCGGGCGGCAGCACCGAGCGTCGGTAGTCGTTGCTCTGTCTGGCAAAGCGGTCCCACGAGGGCATCGACACGACTTGGGCCTTGATGCCCGCTGTTGCGAGTTGGTCTGCAGCGCCGAGGGCGAGGTGGACCTCGGAACCGGTGGCGACGAGCACGACGTCGGGCGTGGGGGAGGCGCTCCGCACCACACCGGCACCTGCGCGCACAGCAGTACCGCTGGTGCAAACCGGGAGGTTCTG
>JAFMJD010000064.1 GCA_017853685.1 Actinomycetota bacterium
CGAGCGCACGACGCCTTCCTTCAGGCGTGCTCCCCTGCAGTGCCTGCTCGAGCTCGTCGAACGACAGCGTGAACGACTTTCGGTAGGAATTGCGCCCCTGCGGACTGTCGTAACCGACGCCGCACACCACGTGGGCTGTCGGCGGCGGGAGACGCAGCCGCTGTCGGTCGAACAAACGCACCTCGGCACGCAGACAGCGCTCGCGTTTGAGGTTGCCGAAGTCGGTCTTGCCGAGCTGCTCGGTCTGGATCCCGAAACGCTCGGACTCGTACTCGACGAAGGCCCGCATGGATGACTTGCGCTGCTCGATCTCCGTTGCGAGCGCGATCTCGTCGCGGTCCAGGCAGTCGCGGAGCAGTTCGGCAAGGTCGAATCGGTCGAACTTGGCCTTCGAACTCACCTGATCGAAGTACAGCCGGTTGATCGGGCCGTACGAGATCAGTCGATTTCGGTACGCAAGATTGAGCGCCCGCAACGCTGCAAGCGCAGTGCTGCGCGCATCCACTGCTTTGCGCACACGGAGGCGCGATGCGAACTCGAGGCCAACACCCACGAGGACGAGGGCGCCCGCAACCGCAATCAGCACCACCCCGACGGTTTCCACGATGGATGCTTTACCCAGTAGGCCTGCCGAACGTCAAGTTCCGGGCGACGAGTTGCCGCTCCCGAGACCGCTCGACGTCAGCGATTGCGGAGACTGTCGCGGATCTCGGTGAGCAGATCGATCTCGCTGGGTCCAGTTGGCGTCGGCGGCAGTGCCTTGGGTCGACGGGCACGGTTGTACGCCCTGAGCAACACGAACAGAACGAGGCCGACGAGCGCCAGGTTGATCACTTGGGTGAGCACAGCGCCGAACGCAATGTTCGCCTCGTTCACCGACCCCCGTCGGATGGTGAGCACGAGCACGTCATCGAGGTTGGGCTTGCCGACAATGGCCCCGATGAGTGGGTTCACCACCGAGGCCATGAACGTGTCGATGACCGCCTTGACGGCTGCACCGATAACCACGGCCACTGCGAGGTCGATGACATTTCCCGTTGCGATGAAATCACGGAACTCCCGGATGAACTTCTTCATGTCCGCAGTCCAGCACGCACGAGCTACCCGGGCGCGGCATCTCGAAGGTCACCCCTCTGCGGCGTCACCTCAGGGCGCTGCTCCGCGCTGCACGATCACATCGTCGAAACGATCCACATCGCGCAGCGCAGGGAAACCCACCCACCATGCCGCCACGATCACGAGACAGGCGAGTCCACCACCCGCCACGGCCCACGAGGCGCCCAGCGCCTGACCGGCCATACCGCTCTCCCATGCCCCGAGTTCGTTCGAACCGCCGATGAACACGTTCTCGACGGCGAGCACCCGGCCGCGCATCTCGTCGGGGGTCGCGAGCGGCACGATGGTGCCGCGGATGAAGACGCTCACCATGTCGGCGCCCATGAGCACCATCATCGCGATGAAGGCCACCCAGTACTGACGGGTGGCGCCGAGCAGCACCGTGCCCACACCGAATACGCCGACTGCAACCAGCAGTGTTCGCCCGACGCGTCGGCTGATGGGGCGCCATGCGAGGTACAGGGCGGTCACGCCCGCACCGACACCGCCTGCGGCACGCAGGAATCCGAGACCCACTGCACCGCCACCGAGGCGCTTGTCCACGAGTGCAGGGAGCAACGCCACGGCTCCTCCGAAAAGCACGGCGAAGAGGTCCAGGGCGATTGCGCCGAGCAGCAATGGCGTGCGTCGCACGAAACGGAAACCCTCGAGCGCAGAATGCAGAGTGGGGCGTTCGGCGCGGATCTCCTGCTTGCGACGGAACTTCACCACCCCGATACACAGCGCCGATCCCATCACCATCGCAGCGGCGATGACGAAGGGCCATGTGGGTCCGATCGCATACGCCACACCACCCACCACGGGACCCACGATCGACGAGAGCTGCCACGAGGTGGACGACAACGCGGTCACGCGTGGCAGCGACCCGTCGGGCGCAACGTTCACCGGCATGGAACGTGTGGCCGGCGCAGCGAAGGCCCGGCAGGTACCGAACACCGCACCGATCACATAGATCGGTCCCACGGCGGTGGGCCCTGTGCTCGCATACCAAGCCAGTGCAAGTGCGCACAGCGCCTCACCCGTGAGGAACACCACCGCAACGCGTCGACGGTCGAAACGATCGGCCACGCTGCCGGTGACGGTGACCAACAGCAGCACCGGGGCGAACTCGGCGAGGCCCAGCCACCCGAGATCGAGTTCGCGCCCCGTGATGTCGTAGACGAGTTTCCCGAGTGCGGTGAACTGCGCGATCACCGCGCCGGCATGCAGGAACGTTGCAGACAGGATGAGTCGCACCGACCGGTCCCGCAGGACCGAACCCGCCGACGGTGGCGTGGCGGAGGACGCAACCATGGTCTCCGTACCCTACTGTCACGTCATGGAGTCATTGGCGGAACAGACGAGGTGGCTCGACGCAGTCGATCAAGCGGCGCTCGTGAGTTCGGGGCAAGTCTCCCCGGGCGAATTGATTCGGGCGGCGGCCGAACGAATCGAGCACTTGGACCGCACCACTAACGCCGTGAACCTTCGCTGGTTCGACGAGACCATCCAACGCGCAGAAGCGGGATTGCTCCCGGACGGCCCACTGCGCGGCGTGCCGTTCCTGCTGAAGGATCTCTGGGCCCACTACGCCGGTCACCGCATCACCAACGGCAACCGGGCGATGCGCGACGCCGACTACGTGTCATCGTCATCCACGTGGATCGTCGATCGCTTCGAGCGCGCCGGACTCGCCATCATGGGACGTGGAGCAAGTCCTGAATGGGGAAGCCTGCCCACCACCGAACCACTCGCATTCGGCATCACGCGCAACCCGTGGAACCCCGACTATTCCCCCGGAGGCTCATCGGGTGGCTCCGCTGCTGCCGTCGCCGCAGGCATGGTTCCCGTTGCGCACGCGAGCGACGGAGGCGGATCGATCCGCATTCCAGCTTCGTGTTGCGGTCTCGTGGGGCTGAAGACCAGCCAGGGCCGCATCACTGTGGGCCCCGCACGCGACGAGAGCGGGCTGGGCGTGGAACTGTGCGTCTCGCGTTCGGTGCGCGATACAGCACTGCTGCTGGATATCTCGCACGGCGCCGGCACCGGCGACACGGTGATTGCTCCACTCCCGATGCGGCCCTATCTCGATGAGGTGGGTGCCGAGCCCGGACGCCTGCGTATCGGGATGATCGACTTCCACCCGCGTGGCGTGGCGGTGGATGCCGACTGCGCTGCAGCGGTGCAGCACGCCGGACGACTCCTCGAGTCACTCGGGCATCATGTGGAGGAAGCGTTCCCTGCGGCCCTCGGCGATGAAGTGTTCCCCAAACACTTCTCCACCATGTGGGCCACGAACATGGCGGTGAACTGCACCCGCGCCGGCGAGATGATCGGCCGGGAGCTCTCGCCCGATGATGTGGAGCCGCTGAACTGGGCCTTGGTCGAGTGGGCGCGGGTACTCGACGCCGAGTCGTATGCACTTGCTCTCGCCGCAGCCTCGTCGTTCCGGCGGTCGATGCAGTCGTGGTGGAACGACGATGGCTGGGACCTCTTGCTCACCCCCACCATGGCGCGTACACCGGCGCCGGTTCGCACGTTCGAGAACGATCCCGAACGACCGATGGCACCGTTCGCCACGTCGGGCACCTACGTGCCTTTCACCAGCGCGTTCAACGCGAGTTTCCAGCCGGCCATCAACGTTCCGATGCACTGGACTGCAGACGGACTCCCCGTAGGTGTGCAACTCGTTGCGGCATACGCACGCGAGGACCTCTTGATCCGGGTGGCGAGCCAACTCGAGGTGGCCGCACCCTGGGCGCACCGGCGACCTGCGCTGTCCTGAGCGGCGATGTCGCTGACCGGCGCTCAGCGAGCGGTCCAGCCGCCGTCCACCAACAACGCGTGTCCGGTCATGAAACCGCCAGCGCGACTCGCAAGCAGTAACAACGGTCCGTCGAGCTCATCGGCCGCCCCGAGGCGGGGCATCGGCGAGTTCTGCTGCACGTAGCGCATCGAGCCCTCGTCGGTATCCATGCCCTCGGTCATCTCCGAGAGGAACCAACCGGGACACAACGAGTTCACCCGGATGCCCTTGCGGGACCACTGCAGGGCAAGTTCACGCGTCATGTTGATGACTGCGCCCTTGCTCGCGCTGTAGTTCGCCTGCTTCACCGGCGTAGCGCCCACCACACCGAGCATCGATGCGATGTTCACCACGCTGCCCCCACCCTGAGCAATCATGTGTGGCCCCACCAACTTGCACAGGTGCCACACCGCAGTGACGTTGATCTCCATCGTCATGCGGAAGGTCTCGATGGACTCCACCTCGATCCCGCCTACGGTTGTGATCCCGGCATTGTTCACCAGCACATCGATGCGTCCGTAGTGATCCATCACGCTGGCCACGAGCCGCTCACGGTCCGCCGCTTCGCGCAGATCGGCAGCAACAGCGAGGCTTCCGGGAAGCTCGGACGCCAGGACCTCGAGCCGATCGAGCCGGCGCGCAGCAAGAGCCACCCGGGCCCCGGCCGCTGTCAACACACGCGCGAATCGCTCACCGAGTCCCGATGACGCCCCGGTAACGATGGCCACCTGACCGTCGAGACGGAACATCGACAGGGGATCTACGGGCACGTCGGGGTTCACCATGGGAGCGAGATTACGGGTGCTGGCGTGCGAACATGAAGACGTGACCGCCGCAACTGTCCTCCTCGTGCACGGCGCCTGGCACGGCGCCTGGTGCTATGCGCCGCTGCAGGCCGAACTCGATCGGCGGGGAATCCCGTCGCTGGCCGTGGACCTTCCCGGCCACGGAGCCTCGCACCTGCCGCTGTCGGACCTGTACGGCGATGCGCAGTACGTTGCCGACACACTTGCCCGCATCGACGGCCCAGTAGTGCTCGTGGGCCACAGTTACGGCGGAGCGGTGATCGGCGAGGCGGCCACGCGGTTCTCGTCCAACGTGACCCATCTCGTGTACCTCGCTGCGTTCGTGCTCGACACCGGCGAGGCACTGGTGCCGTACGCGCAGACACTCCCCCGCACCGACAACCCACTGGCCGCAGCGATCCGTCCGAGCGAGGACGGCACCACCTCCACCGTTGATCTCTCGATGCTCGACATTGCGTTCTACGCCCACTGTCCCCCCGGCACCGCTGAGGCCGCGGGCCCACGACTGTCGCCGCAACCGTTCTCGACGTTCATGCAACCGGTCACCGGCGCCCCGTGGCACTCGATCCCGTCCACATATGTGGCGTGTCGTCTCGACGGTGCCGTGCCGTTCGCACACCAAGAGGTCATGGCACAACGTTGCGCCCAGAGCGTGGTGTTCGACACCGACCACTCTCCGTTCGCCTCGATGCCGACAGAGACCGCCGAACTGCTCGAGCGCATCGCTCGGGCATGACCATCGAACGAGGAATGTGATGAAGGTCCGAATCGGTTACGGCTTCGGCGTACGCACCGGCCTGAACGACGAGTCGTTCGGCGAGGTGGTCGATGCGCTCGAACGTCTGCGCTTCGACTCGCTCTGGCTCTCGGAGCGGATCGGCGGCGCTGCACCCGACCCGCTGGTCGGCATGGCGTATGCGGCGGGCCGCACCAAGAAACTCAAGTTCGGCATGAGCGTGATGGTGCTGCCGGGACGCAACCCGGTGGTGCTGGCGAAGGAACTCGCCACGCTCGACCGGATGTCTGGAGGTCGGCTGCTCCCGGCGTTCGGACTCGGTGTTGCCGATGTGCACGAGCAGCAGGCGTTCGGCGTCGAGCGGACCGAACGCGCTGCGATCTTCGACGAGGCACTCGCCGTCATGCGCTCGTGCTGGACCCAGGAGCGCGTCACTCACCACGGTCGCTACTTCAACTACGACGACCTGCGCGTGGAGCCCAAGCCGCGCCAGAGTCCACCCGATGTCTGGCTGGGTGGCATCGCGCCGTCGGAACTCAAGCGCGTCGGACGTCTCGCCGATGGTTGGTTGCCCTCGTTCGTCACGCCGGCCGATGTGGAGCGCGGCCGCGGCGTGATCGAGGACATTGCCCGCCAGCACGACCGGGAGATCGAGGACGAACACTTCGGGGTGTTGATCCCGTACGCGAACGGACCGGTGCCCGAAGCCGTGCTCGCAGGCCTGCGCGCCCGTCGACCCGATCTCGACGACATCACCCAACTCGTGCCCAACACCTGGGAACAACTCGGTGCACTCGTCGAGGCCTTCGTGAACGTCGGCACGTCCAAGTTCGTGATCCTGCCGCTCAACGAACCACGCACCGCAGCCGACTGGGTTGCCCACCTCGAGGAGGCGGCGCAGGTGGTCATCCCCTGGCAGACCTGAGCCTGTCGACCCGGCGGATCAGCGCGGTGGCGTCCAGAAGGGGTCACGCCCCGTTGCCGCAATCATCTGCTGCACGAGGGGTGCGGTCTCACCGGGGTCGGTGGGTTCTTTGTACCGCTCGGTGCTCACGCTGCGCACGGTGGGCACGAGTGCCTTGGCGACCCGGAGCACATAGGCAGCCAACGGATCGTGGATGCCGTGTGCCAGACCGCACGCCGTTGCCACATCCCAGGTGAGGATCGTGGTGTCGAAGATGCGCGCGTTCAGCACCGACTTCGCGGGGAACTCCCCCACGGTCGACGGGGCCGTTCCCTCGAGCGCACCGGGGCCGCGCCACACTGCGCGGCACTCTGCAGCCGATTTCTCGTAGGCGCCCACTGGATCGTCACCGAGGATCTCGGTGGGATGAATGAGATCCAGCGGCGGATTCGGGCGTTCGCGTCGACCGAAGTAGGTGAACGTGATGGTGGAAGCCGTCATCTTGTTCACGACGTCACGGACGCTCCACTCATCGCACGGCGTGGGACGGTTCCAATCTCCTTCGGTGATCTGTGCAATCACCGAGGCCGCCGCCGTCTGGGCAAGATCGAGTGCAACCAGCGGGTCGATCCGAGCGGTCATCGTGTTCCTCCTGCCTGCTTGGCCTCCTGTTCGGCCTTCATCCGCGCCATGAACGATCGGTAGTAGTTCAGGTCCGGATCAATGGTGCGGTTGCGCTTCAGTTCGCTGAAGTTCTCGTAGCGGGTGAGCCACGAAACCGACTTCCAGAGATTCACCGCATCGTCATCGTTGTCGGGCTCGTTGGAGATCACCGGACCGAAGATGGCGGGACCGGTGCCGTTGTCCAGGCGGATCGTGGGCACGCCGAACGAGCGGCTGTTGTTCACGAGTTCGAGGTGTTCGCCGAGCACGGTGTCCCAAGTGCGCGGATCACCCATCGCACGCTCGTACCACGCGGTATCGAGACCAGCATCCGCGAGCGAGCCGGTGATGGTGTCTGCGGCCTGCAGGTCCTGCTCGAGATCGAAGTATCGGGCGCCGATCGCCTCGTAGAAGCGGCTCGCCGCCGCCTGGCCCTCCGAGTCACGCACGAGGACGAGTGTGCGCTGCGAGGGTGCCGCAACCGAGCGTGACTGGTCGAACTCCTCGACCGGCTTCGGGAAGTTCACCACCTCGAGACTGAACACTCCCCACGAGACCTCCACGACACCGAGTCGCTCGATCTGGCGTACCCATTTGGACGTCTGCCAACACCACGGGCAGCGGGGATCGAGATGGAATCGGATCTGTTCGGCCATGCGCCAAGACTAGGGAACCGAGGGTCTCCACGCCCCACGGAGATACGGTTCCAGCCGTGGCCGCCGCGAACCCGGTACCGGAACGTCTCCTCGAGTTCCTTGCTCAGGGATGGATCGACAGCGAGCCCGCGCCGCCGATCCCCGACCCGAGGGTGGATACGTGGCGGCAGCGCCGCCGGCGACTGTCGGAGCAGTTCCCCGACACCACCCTGGTGATCGGAGCAGGGCGCGAGGTGGTTCGCAATGCGACCACCACGTACACGTTCCGCGCGCACAGCGACTTCGTGTATCTCTGCGGTGCTGCCGAACCCGATGCCATCCTGCTGATCCACCCGGGCGGCGAGGCGGTGCTGTACGTACACACACCCCATCCCCGCGGGGCGGTGGAGTGGTTCACCGATCCCTCGCGCAGTCCGTTGTGGGCAGGTCCCCAGCCCGAACCCGACGCACTTGCGATCCGGTACGGCATCAGCGTGCGGGCACTGCGCGACCTTCCCGCCGAGCACCACAGTCCCCCTGCACCCGAGCACGCTGCAGAGGTGAGTCGCGCCGTGGCCCGACTCCGCCTCGTGAAAGATGCGTTCGAGATCGAGAGTCTCCGCAGTGCCGCCCGAGCAAGCCTCCTCGGCCATGCAGAACTGCGGCGCGAGATTCCGCAGTCGATGAGCGCCGGCGGCGAGCGATGGCTCGAAGGCACGTTCCTGCGGCGCTGCTCGGCATCGGGCAACGGGCCCGGATACTGGCCGATCGTGGGTGCCGGCACGCACTCGTGTGTCTTGCACTGGCACCGCAACGACGGACCGGTCCGGCCCGGCGACGTCGTGCTGGTGGATGCCGCCGTCGAGGGCCACGACCATTACACGGCAGACATCACCCGCACCTACGCGGCCAGCGATGCCTTCACCCCTGCACAGCAGGCCGTGGTGGACATCGTGCAGGCGGCACACGACGCAGCGATTGCGTCGATCCGACCCGGTCAGGGCTTCCACGACTCACAGAACGTTGCGTGGACCGTGCTGGTGGACGGCCTGATCGACCTCGGGGTCTTCCGGCCGGAGCAACGTGCCGAAGCACTCGACGAACACCTCATGCTCCACCGCCGGTACACACTGCATCGCACATCGCACATGCTCGGCCTCGACGTGCACGACTGTCAGGTGATTGCGAACGAATACCGGTCCCAGAGCATCGAGCCCGGCATGGTGTTCACGATCGAGCCCGGGCTCTATCTCCAGAGCAACGACGAGACCGTGCCCGAGGCACTGCGCGGCATCGGCGTGCGCATCGAGGACGACATCTGGTGCACTGCCGAGGGAGCAGTAGTTCTCACGTCTGCAGACTGAGCACGGCGTCTGCGAGCCACTCCAGTTCTTCGTGCACCGTCGCTGCCGGGGTGACCGGGCGCAGGACGAACTTGGACAGGCCGTTGTCGATGTGGCGCCTCACGAGGGATCGCAGTGCGTCGGCACCCACCGCAAGTACGTCGTCCACCGCAACATCGGAACGCCGCAGCCGAATGCCTTCGCCCACCGATGCCGGCGGATCATGCCGCGCGTAGGGCATCGAGATGCCGAAGTGCTCCTCGTCGATCGTTCGCCCTGCTTCCACCGCAGCAGCCTCGATCACGGCACGACCACGGCCGGCTTCCTCCGGCGACATCGCCGCAGTGAGCCAGCCGTCGGCGAGGCGACCGGTACGACGCATCGCCTCGGGTCCATGACCCCCCAACCAGATCTCCAGCGGATCCTGCACCGGACGAGGCAGTACTGCGATGTCGGTGAAGTCGTACCGATCGCTGTGGTGTGTCACGCGTTCACCCGCCCACCACCTGCGCAGCAGCGGGATGACCTCTTCCATCACACCAGCCCGACCGGGCCCACCGGCACGCACACCGAGCGCCTCGGACTCACCGGGCTGATTGAGCCCGGGGACGAACGACAGCAACAACCGACCGCGTGACAACGAGTCCAGTTGTGCCAGCTCACGCGCGAGCAGCATCGGGTTGCGTCCGATCGGCACGACGTTCGCGCCCAGTTTGAGCCTCGACGTTCGAGCAGCCGCATAGGTGAGGCTCACCAGCGGATCGCCGATCACGCCGAGCGGCACGTCCGAGAGCCACAGCGTGTCGAAACCCAGCTGCTCGCACGACAGCAGCAGTGCATCGAGATCGTCCGGGTGGAACTCGCGCAGACCCGGTGCAACGGCGAAACGGATCTTCACCTCGACCGAACCGCGGGAGTCATGCAATCACATCGGCTGCACGCAGCGAGGCGAGCGCTGCGTCGTCGTAGCCGTGCGACCGCAGCACCGCCTCGGTGGACTGACCCAACTCGTCGACGGACCACACCGGATCGTGCTGGGTCTGCTGCCAACGGACCGGCGGACGAGCCTGACGGATCTCGCCGATGCGCGGGTCGGTCCACGTGTGGATCGAGTCGTTGTGCACCACCTGCGGATCGTCGAACACATCGTCGAGGGAGTTCACCGGGGCGCAGGGCACCTGCTCGGCACGGAGCTTGGGAAGGACTTCGTCGGTGGTAAACGAGATGAAGGCCTCATGGATGAGTGCACCGAGTGCCTGGAAGTTCTCGGTGAGCTGCCGTGACTGTGGTGTGGCGAAACGCGGGTCTTCGGCCCATTCGGGATGACCGAGTGCCCTGAACAACCCGAACGCCTCCGAGTCGGTCGCCGTGAAGTACACGAGATAGCCGTCGGCCGTCTGCTGCAGTCGATAGATGCTGTACACGCACGGCCCGGGAATTACGTCCTTGCCGTAGAACGAATGCGCCATGAACGTGTCGGGCCAGCTCCAGTAGAGCGCCGAATCGAGCATGGGTACCTCGATGTGCTGTCCCTTGGCCTGACCTCGCTCACGCGCGAACAGCGCAGCCGTCACCGCCTGCGCGGCCAACGTGGCCGTCGCCTTGTCGCACACGAGCAGACGGACGAGATCGGGGATCTGCACTTCGTTGTGCACCTGCACCGACGGCAGGCCTGCAACGGACTGGATGATCGGGTCGTAGACGCGCCAATCCTTGTACGGACCCGTACCGCCGAACCCGCTGATGGACACATAGATCAAGCGATCGTTGCGGCGCATCAGTTCGTCGGGGCCGATGCCCATGCGGTCCACGGCTCCCGGACGGAAGTTCTGCACCACCACATCGGCGTCGGCAGCAAGTTCGCGGAAGACGTCCACACCTGCCGGTTTGGACAGGTCGAGCGCTATGGATTGTTTGCCCCGGTTCGCCGCAGCGAACATCGCCGACACCGTGCCCACCCGGAACGCCCCGATGCGCGTGAGGTCGCCGATACCCCTCGGTTCCACCTTGATCACCTCGGCGCCTTGATCGGCGAGGATCTGACAGCACATCGGGCCCGAGATGACTGCCGAGACATCGATCACCTTGATGCCGCTCAGCGGACCGGCCATGAGAACTCCTTGTCTGTCGCCCGACCATCGGGCAGATGTGGTGGGAATCGGGACATGTGCCGCTCCCGAGGGGCCGTCTGGCCCTGCTCGCCGCACCTGTCCGGACGAACACTAGGAGCAAGCCGGGCATTCCCGGAATGCAGTGCATGACCCGCTCGGTCGGGAGCCAAGGAGGTGACGCGATGATCGGACTTTTCATCCCCATCGTGGTTCTAGGAGTGATCCTGCTCGGCCTCGCCCAGCGTCAGGGGCGTCTCGGGCGGTTGAGCGGCGCAGGCGGCGACCAAGGGCCCGACCCCAACGCCGTAGCCGCCACACCCGAGCAGATCCGTCGTCGACCCCCGCCCGTCGCCGAAGCGGTGGGCTATGTGGGGGCGGTGCTCGCGATGGTGGGGGTCGTCCAACTGGTGGGACGCTCGTGGAGCAGTTTCGAGCAGCCCGTACGCATCGGGCTGCTCGGCGGCCTGGCCGCAGCACTGCTCGTTGCCGGACTGCTGCTCCGTGACGAGGACGAACCGGCCATCTGGCGACTTCGTGGTTTCGTGATGCTGCTGTCGACTGCCGCGCTCGCTGGCTGTGCCGGAGTGGTGTTCGTCGATTCCTTCGAGATGACGAACGAGTCGGTCACGATCGGCATCGGGCTCGTGGTGGCCGGCTACAGCGCGCTGCTCTGGATGCTGCGTGACCGCCCGGCTCAGCAGGCCACGACGTTCATCGGCATCGTGGAGGCCGTGGCCGGCACCGTGGCACTGTGGGACGGCGCCGGCGCGGTGGGACTGTCGATCACCGCGCTCGGCGGCATCTGGGTGTTCATGAACATGCGCCTCGGACAACATGCGCGGTCGGTGTCGGTACAACTCGGCCTGATAGCGCTCTTGGTGGGTCCGGCCACGACGTTCGAATCATTCCGCGAGGTCACGCCGGTGATCGGTCTCGCCGTGTCGATCGCCGTGGTGGTCGTGGGCACTCGTCTCGACGAGTTCTTCTTCACCGGAGCAGGCGTGCTCGGCATCATGGGTTACCTACCCTTTGGCATTGCCCAGTGGTTCGGCGACACGCTGCAGGTCTCCGGTGTGATGGTGGTGTCCGGCCTCATGTTGCTCGGCGCCATGCTCGTCATCATGCGGCGCCGTTCAACGGGTCCCCGCACACCGGGCCACCACGCATCGGGAGTGCCGCGCGCCTGAGCCGTGGGCAATCAGGAGTCGATCGTTGGCACCAGTGCGGCGGGATCGACCGGCGTGCAACGCGCCGACACACGCACATCGCCGGCGGTGAACACGAACCCGTTCCCCTGATCCACGATCGTGCCCTCGAGGCTTGCGAGTTGTGTCATCCCGTCGCCCTTGGGCGAGTACCGGCCGGAGAACAAGGCGAGCGTGCCCTGCTGATCGGCCCGGATTGTTGCCGCCGTGGTAGTGGGTGCCGACTCGTCCTGGCCGAAGCCCATGAGCGATGCATCGCCGGCGATGATGAGAACCGCCGGGTTTCCATCGGGTCCGATGAACTCGCCGAATGCCCCGGGAATCAGCGCCCACGAACAGGCGACATTGGCGAATGCGCGAAATCGGTCGAAGCCGGGCGCGCCCACACCGAGGAGTTCGATCGACTCGATGTTGGTGAGTTCGTAGGCACATCCCGTCTCGGCAGGGGCACCGATGACCGCGGCCGGACCAGTGGGGAGCGCGACTGATGCCACCCAACCGAACGTCGAGGTCGTGAGTGTGCCCCCGTAGGAGGCCTGCACTGCGCTGCACGACTCCTCGGAACGGAAGCGTCCGTCACCGAGGCGGGTATCGGAGGTCCGCGGCTGCGGTGCCGACGACTCAGAGAGTCGGTTCATCGAGTCGAGCACCTGTGCATCGACACCGGCACGGGAACGCATGTGAACGCCAACGGCGGCGGCCACGCCCCCTGCAGACGCAACGACCGAACCCAAGATCACCACAGACAGGAGTTTTTGTCGGCGTCTCATCGCACGCACTCCGGAGGATTGTTGTAGAGCGGGATGAACCACGGTTCGGCGCCGAAGAGCGAGCCGAACACCGCACCGTCGGGGAACGAAGGGCTTCCCATGGCCACGAGCCAGTCACCCGTCACGATGGCGCGCTGGCGCAGGACCGTCTTGCCGCCGAGCAGAATGTCGAACTCCCACACGTCTTGTCCGCGATCGCGCACCGTGTACTTGCCTGCGATCGGTCCGGCGCCGACCCCTCCGCCCAGCTTCTCGAAGTTCACCGAGCCGCTGAGGTCGCCCGCGTAGGTCGAGGAGCGTTCGGGGAGGCGTTCGCGCGGATCGGCGAACGGCAACGGAACCGTGCACAGCACAACATTCACGGACAAGTTGTTGCGGGGCGTCCAGGGAAACGTGAGCGATTTCGGCATCGTGTACCGCCACGCGCAACCCATCTTGTCGATGTTCAGTCCGCTCCGCCGCACGACTTTCGCCACGGACTTCCATGACAGGCCGAAGAGCCGCTGGTTGAACATCAGGTCGCGGGGGGCACCGTCTCGAACGAACTCGCTGTCCTTGACGTAGTTGTCGTCGAGGCCGAGGATGTGACCGAACTCGTGCTGATACGAGTCCGGGGCGCCGGCAAGCGGCCACTTCGAGACGCCGCTCGGACCGGTGACGGGATCACCCCGGTCTGCTGGCTTGTCGCTCAGGTAATCGGTCTCGGCCCGCGCCTGAACCGTGGCCTCGTAGAGGTACCCGATTCGGTGACTACGCGGTGTGGTGACCGTGCCGTCGTCGAGCACCACGTGCACCTCGTCGTTCAGGACATTGCTCGGGCTCGACACGAAGCGTGTAGTGAGCTTGACCCGGAGGTGGTAACAGCCGAAGGCTCTCGAATCCCACGCCGCCTGAATGCTCTCGGCGATGCGATTGATCGCCTTGTCGATCACCTCAGGGTTCCGCGGTCGGGGTACCGGGGAGAACTCGCGCTTGAAGCGTCCCTGAATACACCCACCGTTCTCGCCCTTGTTGGTGAACGAGACACAGACCTCTTCGAGCTTCTGCTCGACATCGTCCACTTCGGTGATCCTCGTGGCGCGCAGACTGAAGGCGAGCCGCACCGAAACCACGATCTCCTTGCGCGCCTCGAAGACCTCCCACACCACTGCGCCGTTCGCATTGACCTGGCGCTGGTCGGGCGCCGACGACGACGGGGCCGCACCGACCGGCACCGCAGCGAGCACTCCCACCACTGCGAGGCACAAACTCGCGAGACACGCGTGCAGTTTCGACCTCACTGTGCACCCCATTGTCCGCGCTCGACATCGAAGGAGGCCGTTCCGATACTTGCGGCCCAGTCGCGCCACTTCGCCTGTGCGTTCTCCCGCTGCGTCATCGATGCGTCGTACGGAGGACCGTACGCCACGGCAGGCGCGAAGCGCGCGAGGGCGGTGACGGCGAGTTGCCAGATGGGGGTCTCGTAGTCGCCAACCAAGGTGTTGTCGGTCAGCGCATCGATGAGCGGAGGAAACCCGGTCGCATCCCCCATCGAGATCATCCCCACCGACGCCAAGTAGCGCAACTCGGGATCGCTGTGGTCGGCGAAGCGGCGCAGGGGCTCAGCGTTGTACCCGCCATTTGCCCAGACGTACACATCCACCCAGCGTTCGCTGCCGGCGGCGAGGCGCTGCAATGCCACTGCAAGCACCGCCGGGTCGTCCCGATAGTCATCCAACTGGGGGGCCGACGGGTCATTGACCTCGGACTTGTCCACGAAGTCGAGCATGGCGATCGCTTGGTCGACGGTGAGCGGCTCAGCGGAACCACCACCACCGCCGTTCACCACATCGGGGTCACTCGGCGCCGACGAGGTCGAGGCAACCGAATCGCTGCTGCGTTCCGACGAGCCTCCCGAGGTGCAGGCCACGAGCCCAAGTGCTCCGGCAACGACCGCGGCACCGATGCGCACGCAGATCCCGCTCCCCTGGCAGCGTCCCCTCACGAGCCCCGACGCTAGTCACCGTGACTCGCAGGCCGCTGAAGGCCGAGTGCCACGAACAACTACAGGTGCTTGGCACTCCCAACGGGATTCGAACCCGTGCCGCCACCTTGAGAGGGTGGTGTCC
>JAFMJD010000200.1 GCA_017853685.1 Actinomycetota bacterium
GGCCGTCGAGGTGGCCTCCGAGGGCAACCAGACCGGAGCCTGATCCCGGGGCTTGATCCCGGGGCTTGCACGCAGTGCCTGATCGCAAGGTCCGGGCACTCGGCCCCCGGTGAGCAATCACCGAACCTCTAACCTCCATGGCATGTCCGGATTGTTGGCCGTCGTCGTGGTGCGAGATGGCGCCATGCCAGCCGGTGCCGACGAAACCGTGGCCGAATGCGGCGGGCGTGCGCTGTTGTGCCTCGTGGACAGCACCCCCGACGATCGTGCACAGCTCACCGCTGCATCACTGGCCGACGAGTTGCCCGGGGTCACCACGGTGTGGCTCGTACACACCCACGCCTACGCACCGGGCGCATTGGCAGCGGGTATTGCCGGGCTGTTGGCGGGCGAGAACGCGGCAATCACCACCACCTCGGAGACCTTCGGCTCGCCGACGATTGTGCTCCCGGCGAGCCCCGATGGTCGGGACCTCGCTCCGCGGCTGGCACACACGCTGAACCGTCCGTTGTTCGCCGGTGCAGTGCGGGTGAGCGTCGCGCCGCCTGCTGCGGGAGCCGCTACGCCCACGCTCACGGTGGACGTGGCCCGCGGTGGCGGACGCCAGATCGAGACGGTGGTGGTGAACGAATCCGCAGTGGCCACGCTGGTGCCCGGTGTGCGTGGCGTGCAGCCCGCAGCCACGGTTCCCACCGTGCCCACGGTGACCGATCTCGGGATGCTTCCCGCAGCACACGGCGCAGGAGCCGATGCAACCGTGATCGAGACCCTGCCGCCCGATGTGGCCACGATGGATCTGGCCGAAGCACAACGCATCCTGTGCGGCGGTGCAGGACTCGACGACGCGGCACGTTTCGTGCAACTCGAACAGGTGGCCACTGCCATCGGTGCATCGGTGGGAGCAACACGTGTCATCACCGACCGCGGGTGGATCGGCCACGAGCGACAGATCGGCACTACGGGCGCCGTGGTGGACCCTGCGCTGTACCTCGCGTTCGGTATCAGCGGCGCCGTGCAGCACACGTCGGGCCTCGGTCAGCCCGATCACATCGTGAGCGTGAACACCGATCCGCACTGCCCGATGATGCAACTGGCCGACCTCGCCATCGTGGCCGACGCCAACGCGGTGCTGGACGAACTCAGCGCACTCATCACGGAGTTGTCGTCGTGAACATGACAGGAGCAGGGACAGGGGCAGGGGCAGGCACACCCGACTTCGACGTGATCGTGGTGGGTGCCGGGCCTGCGGGTTCGTGCGCCGCACTCGAACTCGCCCGCGCCGGTCGTTCGGTGCTGCTGGTGGAGCGCGGGCCGTTCCCCGGCAGCAAGAACATGTACGGCGGCGTGGTGTACCCGCGCATCTTGGACGAACTCATCCCGAACTGGTGGGAGCAGGCACCCATTCAGCGTTGGGTCACGCGACGCGCCACCATGTTGATGACGCCCACGCAGGCGCTCACCATCGACTTCCGTTCCCAGCACTGGGGTGCTCCGCCGTACAACGGGGCCACGGCGTACCGACCCGACTTCGATCATTGGCTCGCTGGGGTTGCCGAATCGGCCGGTGCCCAGGTGCTGTGCTCCACAGTGGTGACCGGCCTGTTGCGTGATGCATCGGGCCACGTGGTGGGTGTGCGCACCGACCGCCCCGACGGCGACATCACGGCTCGTGTGGTGATCGCCTGCGACGGCGTGAACTCGTTCCTCGCCAAGGAAGCGGGTCTGTACGGCAAGGTGGATGCCGCCAACTACACCGTGGGCGTCAAAGAGACGCTCGCGCTGCCCAAGCACGTGATCGACGAACGTTTCGGTGTGCGCGGCAACGAAGGTGTGGATTACGAGATCGTGGGCTGCACACAGGGCGTGAACGGCGGTGGGTTCGTGTACACGAATCTCGACACAGTGGCCCTGGGCGTGGTGCTCAAGCTGCCCAAGCTTGCGGCACAGAAGCAGCGGCCCGAAGACATCATCGCCGCATTCAAGACGCACCCGGCGATTGCTCCGCTCATCGAGGGCGCCGAGGTGAAGGAATACTCGGCGCACGTGATTCCCGAAGCCGGCTACTCGATGCTGCCCCAGTTGGTGGGCAACGGGATGCTGGTGGCCGGTGATGCTGCCGCCCTGTGTCTGGCTGCGGGTATCTGGCTCGAGGGCGTGAACTTCGCCATGGCATCGGGCATGTACGCAGGTCGTGCTGCAGTGCGCGCGCTGCAGGCACCGGATCGGGCCACCATGCAGAAGTCGCTCGGTTCGTACACCACGATGCTGCGCGAGAGTTTCGTGCTGCAGGACCACCGCAAACTCGCCCAGATTCCGCATCTGGTGCTGTCGGATCGTGTGCAGCATCAGTACCCGGGCTTTGTGGCCAATGTGGTGGAGCGCATGTTCCGGGTGGACAATCCTGCTCCCAAACCCGGTCTGCGACGCATCGTGCGCGAGGAACGCAAGCGCGCCGGCATTCGCTGGCGTGACCTCGTGCGAGACGCCCGAACCGGACTCAAGGGCTTCGGCTGAGACGGATATCAGAGCCATGTCATACAACGCACACCAAGTGATGAGCTTCGACGAGCGGATCGGTAACACCGAGTTCCGCATTCACGAGCGCGCCCACATCGTGGTGGATGGCGACGCATGTCGGGGATGCAGCACACAGGAGTGCGTGGTGGCGTGTCCGGCCAGATTGTTCGTGCCCACATCCGATGGTGGCGTGTTGTTCAACTACGAGCAGTGCTTCGAGTGCGGCACGTGCTATCTGGTGTGCAACACACAGGGCGCCATCACCTGGACCTACCCGCAGGGCGGACACGGTGTCGTGTTCCACCGGACCTGATGCGGCGAACACCGTGACAGCCGCAACGAACTCCGGGGTGCAGCCCCACGCATCAGCACCGGAGCAGCCATGGGTTGTTGCGTGCATGAAGTGGGTGGTTCCCGAGGGAGGCGACCACCGCTTCGGCGGCATCTCGGCTGCTGATACCTCGGCGCTCGAATGGGCCTTGCGAATCGGTGAGACATTCGGCCACCCGGTGCTGGCGGTGACGGTGGGGCCAGCCGAAGCCGAAGCCGCCTTGCGTGATGCACTGGCGTGCGGCGCCCAGGCTGCCGTGCGTGTGGACACCGGCGACGAAGACCTCACCACGGTGTCGAGCGCTGTTGTTGCTCAGCACATTGCGCGCGCTGTGCTGCATGCACGGGCGACGGTTACTGGTGCTACCGGCAACACGAGTCAGCCCACGATCAGCATCGTGTGCTGCGGTGACTATTCGCTCGATCGGGGTACGGGTTCGGTGCCGGCCTTCCTCGCTCATCTGCTGGGAGCACAGCAGGCACTGGGACTCGTGCAACTGCAGGTTCAGGGCCCCATGCTCACGGCAGCGCCACCATCGGATCCAGGATCGGCGTGTCGGGTGCAGCAGGCGACGG
>JAFMJD010000002.1 GCA_017853685.1 Actinomycetota bacterium
GTGCCCTGATAGTCCTGCTTGTCGGGACGCAGGATGAGCAACAGCACATCGCTGATGGTGATGGACAGCAGCGTCTCTTCGTTCAGACCGGGGTGGGTGTCGATGATGAGCACATCGAGCTTGAGTTCCTTCACCAGCGTGCGGAAGCCCTCGTTGAGCAACTCGACGTCGTATCCCTGCCGCAGCACCTTGGCGATGTCTGCCGCCTTGATGCTCGACGGCACGAGGTACAGCGCGCCGCCGGGCGCCACCGTACCGAGACGATCGGTGACCTCATGGGCAGCCTCGGTGATGCCGCAGTTGCCGTAGAGGTAGTCATTCAGCATCTTGCCGTTCATCTGCTCGTCGAAGCCGAACAGCACATGGATACCGGGCGACTGCACGTCGGTGTCCACCACCGCGACCCGCTTACCGGACTTGGCGAGCTGGGCAGCGATGTTCGCGCTGTTGTTGCTCTTGCCTGTGCCCCCACGGAAAGAGTGGACGGAAACGATCTTGCTCACGGTGCGGCCTCCGGGTGTATGCACGAAATGCGCAGGCTATGAAACCTGTACTGGTTTGGCTACCATACCGCAGGGCGCTAACGCCATGCACAAGGAGGCTCGGTTGAGCGACGAACTGTTCAGCCGCGAGGAGATCCAAGGCGGAGGACTCTCGAGGGTCCGTCGTGCCCGGGCACTGCTGTACCTCATCGAGCAAGAGGCGCGCCGGGTGAAGGACCGCCGGGCGGCCATGGTCACCGCTGCTCCCGAGGCCGGCCTCATGCTGAACATGCTCTGGAGCACCGATGCTGAACTGATGCGTCGGGACCTCCCCGGTGAGGCAGATGCGGCATTCATCGAGTCGTTCCGGAACGCTCGCCGCGGCACCGGTGGCGGCGAGACCAAGGCACTCGACAGCACGGCGTCGGCGTGGAAGGTGCTCTTGCCCGCTGAGATGCCGTTGCGGGCCGAGGTGCTGCGCCAGATGTCGCTGCGCCACGAGATGCCGCGCAACAAGTCCAAGCACATTGCCGAGGCATTTGGTGTGGGCGACCCCGCCTTCGAGGCCGCTTACCAGAAGGCCACCGGGCAGCCGGCAAGTTCGGCGTTCGCCCCCGAACAGGGCCTCTTTGCCTCGCTGCGGGGCGGAAAACGCTCGTCGAAAGGCTGACACCCCGCCGTGGGTATCGATGCGGGACTCGCTGCGGCGGTCACGCTGCAGCGACAGCGACTCGACGGTGCTGCTTGTGCGGCGCATGACTCGATCTTCCAGTTGACCCTCGCCAACGTGCTGCTCGACGGCGGTTACGACGGCATGGTCACCATCGGCGAGGTGATGCCCGCCGGCGATCACGGACTCGGGACAGTAGATCGACTCGACGGCGAACTCGTCGTGGTCGATGGCGTGCCCTGGCGCGTGGACTCGACGGGAGCGACCAACGTGGTGACCCCCGAGACCAAGACACCGTTCGTCGTCCTCACGAGCATGGAGTCACCGACCAGCACTCGGGTTCGCGACGTCGACCGGGACGGCCTCACCGCCCGGATCGAGCAACTCGTCGACGACCCCAACGCGGTCGTTGCGGTACGCGTCGAAGGACGCTTCTCCCGGGTGCTCGTGCGCAGCGTTCCTGCTCAGACCCCGCCCTACCGGCCCTATGTCGAGGTGTGTGCCTCCGACGAGGTGCGTTGGGAGCACCACGACTTCGAGGGTGTCTTCGTCGGCTTCCGCTTTCCCGCACTCGACGGCGGCGCAACCATTGGCGGTCTGCACCTGCACGGACTCGACAGTGGACGTACCACCGGCGGACACAATCACGAACTCGCCGTCTCCGATGCCGAACTGCGCGTGTCCTCCACACACGACATCGCCATTGCGCTGCCCGACCGCTCGATGATCGAGTTGCTCGAGATGCCTCCGGAGCTTCGCTCCCTCCAACGGCTCCTCCTGCGTCGCGGCGCGCTCACTGCTCAGCAGTTGGCCACCCAACTCGCCGTCGACGAGACGGAAGCATTGGCGCGACTCACATGGCTTGCCGATCGGGGGTTCGTCGAGGAACTCAGCGGCGGAGTGGCCGGACTGGGCGGCGAACCACGATGGCGCATCACATTGCGCGCGCGTGGACAGCGGATACCAACCCGCGCCGCAGCCCTGCTCGGTGATCTGTGAGCCGCCATCGCTTCGGCAGTCCGGCGCTCGAGACGCGCACCGATGAGGGCGCCGTCGTCGAGTTGTTCGACATCGTGGGGGGCGCCCCTACCGAAGTCGTGGAGACCCTCTGCTCCATCCATGTCGGCGCGTTTCCCGAGCACCTCTTCGCGGTCGACCTCATTCGCGAAGATGCCCGACTGCCCAACGTCCGAGACGGCATCATCGTGCATCAGTGGCTGCTCACCGTCGACGGCGAACCCGTCGGGTACTCACTCGCCGACTCGAACCTGGTTCGCCGAATCGCTCCGCTGCACTTCTTCTCGGTGCTCCCCGCCTCGCGCACTCACACCGTGGATGGTGTGCGCCTCGGCACGTGGCTCATGACCGACCTCCGACGCCAGTACCTCACCGACGCAGGAGAACCCGGACTCGGCGCCGCGGCCGAGACACCCGAATACAAGTTGCGGATCTTCGAACCGAACGGCTGGCTGCGCTGTCCAGTGAGGTATCTCGAACCCATCCACGGCTGGAACTGGCGAACCGAAGGACTCGAAGTGCGCGAGATCGCGCTCTTGTGGCTTCCCCCGACCACGGGTTCGGCCGGGGCGACGAATGAACTCGCATCGGCCGCACTGGAGCCGGCCGCAGCGTCGTTCCTCATCGACATGTACCACTTGGACGCGTCCGTTCCGTGGCTCGCAAACCTGTGCGGAACGGAGATCGACCGTCCTGCACCGTCCCGGGAAACCGTCGCGGGCGATTCCGGCCGCTGACACCGTCGGCGCGGTTCGTACGTTGTGTCAGCCGAGGCGCTTGCGGCGCTTGAGGCGATACGACAACTGAGTGTCGTCCCACGTCTTTTGCACTCGGAGACCAGCGAGCACTGCACCCACTGCGAGCAACGCCGCAATGGCGGGAGCGAGCCAATGGTTACCGGCGAGACGGGTGAGTCCGATCGGGCCAGCGACAACCATGTACGCCACGGCAACCGGCACGAGGTTGATGAGATTCGACAGCCGTGCGCGCTGCGCGTCGGGGATGGTGGCCATGGCCAACTGTCGGGCGTTGTTGTCGAGACTCACCCTCGGAAGTTTCCAGAACACCGAGGAGATGATGGCGAGCACCATCACCTCGGTTGCGCCGCCCACCACGAGCACCAGTGCACCGACCAATGTGAACACGGGAAGCAGGAGCAACACCCGGCCGGCGCCCACACGATTGAGCAATGGTCCTGCCACACGGGCCTGCAGGATCCAACCGAGCACGATGACCCCAAGGAACATGCCGGCGTAGATCGCTTGGAGCGACCCCGGTCGGGTGGTGTCCAGTTCGACAACGTCGAAGAAACCGAACTCGATGATGGCTCCAGCGGCCATCACACCGAACGAGCCCACCAACAACCACCGGAACGCCGGGAGATCGCGCAGCAGGCTCACGGACTCACGGAACGCTTGGCGTGAGGTCTCGTCGCGACCGTGACCCTCCGACATGGTGGAGTCACGCAGGGCCCGAGGCGTGAGCACCGCCACAGCGACACACACCACCGGGGGGACCACCAGCAGCCATGCGAGCGAGAAGTCGGTCTCGTTCGCGAGGATCGCCAACCCCGTCGATGCGGCGAGTCCCAGCACTTGACCGCCGTACAGCCAGCGAGACATCACCGGGAACACCGTGACGGTCTGACCCGCGGTGAACACGTCGCCGGCGAGGGTCCAGATGAGCAGTGGCAGCATGAAGTTCAACTGGTCGGCGAGCAACAGCGCGAGCGCCGCAGGAATCTTGGTGGGCACGTCCGTGGCGAACAGCACCAGCACCACTGCGAAACTCACGGCGTAGATCCCGCAGAGACTCGACAGCACGTTCTTGCGCGCGAAGCGGTCGATGTAACGATTCTGGAAGATCGCAATGAGCAGCAATCCCACCCCGCCGATGGGGTACACCGCGGCAAGTGAGGTGGCGCTGCTCTTGGAGACCAACTGGGTCACGGCAACAGCGTCGGCCATCATGCCGCCGAACCCGAGGGCGCCGAGTGCGAGCGACAGCGCAAGTGTCCATCGCTTCCGGGCTGCCGCTCGATCCACCGGATCCTCGCCCCGGGGCCGGGCGCCTGCGGACTCGATCAGTGCATCGAGTGCGTCACCTGCGTTCTTGGTGGAGTTTGCAGCCTGAATCATGTCGTCGAGCGCGTCGCTCGCCGCACGCCGCGGCTTACGAGCCCCGAGCAGATCGTCGAGCGCATCGTTCCCGTCAGTCATCGCCCGCCACCGCCTCGGACTTGTTGGCGCGTTCGGCACTGGCTTCGATGATCTCGAGGCCCTTCACCTTCGCCCGCATCGCGCCGGCCTTCTTGGTGAGATCGTTGAAGAAGTCGCTGTCCACGATCTCGCTGACGGCATCCTTCCGCTTCGCCTCGTCGATCTCCACGCGCATGACCTGAACCGCCTGGGTCAGGGTTCGCTCACGGTCTCCGACCTTCTGGGTCATCACGAGGAACGAATTCGCCAACTCGGTCATCTCGTCGGCGAACACCGCCGAAGCGCTGGAACTGATGTCCACGTCGTAGTTGCCATCGGCAACCTTGCGGGTCACCGAGTTGAGCCGGGCGATTCGCTTGGCGAACTGACCCGAGAGCACGAAGAGCAGTCCGAGCAGGAGTACGTAGGCCACCGCGAAGACCGGATAGAGCGAGCGCTGCACATCGCTGCGCACCTTGTCGACGTAGGCCACGTCGTAATCCACACCGATGGCCCCCACCACGTTGCCCGCCCTGTCCTTGATGGGCGCATACACCGAGATCCAGCGACTGAGTGCGTCGGTGTATGCAGGCTGGAACGTCGTCTCGGCAAAGCCCAACTTGAAGTAGCCGAGTGTGGTCTGGTCGATGATCTCGGTGACGTCCTGCTGGAAACGGAACCCTGCCGGTTCGTCCACCCCGATATTGGGATACCCGAGTGAGGCCCACGAGCCAACGGCGCGCACCACGCCATCGGGTGCGAGGTAGAAGGTGTAGGGCGAGGCCTCGGGATTGGTCCGACGCACGTTCGCCAACTCCTGGTTGTGTCGCCAATAGGCCTCCGAGGCCGGGTAGACGCTCTGAGCGGTGACCTTGGTGCCAGCGAGTTTGCCGGCGATGGCCGGATAGGTCTCCCCGGGGACGATGGCGAGATCAGCCTGACTCAATGCAACAAAGGCATCGAGGTCGAGGCTCTCCGCAGCGCCGGTGCAGAGATCACGGAGCGTGGACTTGAGACGCGAGTTCGCCGAATTCGTGGAGAAGCTCAGGATCCAGATTGCAAGCACCACGAAGAACACCGTGAACACGAGGCCGAAGGCCAACAGCAGTTTCCATCTCATGCCGAGGCGGCGGGTGCGCCGCTTGGCTACAGCACTGACGGGCGCATCGAGATTTACAGCAGTCACGGGCGAGACTGTACTCAGAACGCGTCCCGCGCTGTTCATGCTGCGCGACCCAGTCCTTGTTACGCTCGCCATGTGGGGGATGTGAGCGTGCGCCGTCTCCTCGACCCGCGCAGGTGGAGCCTCGGCGCCAAGATCGGTGTCACCCTCGTGGTGGCAGCACTGGTGCCCATGGCACTGCTCTCGGTTGCCGCCACGCGTTCGGGTCAGGACGCCGTGGAACAGTCGGAATTGTCGGCAGCCGAGGGGCGCGCCGTGGTGGGGGCATCATCGGTCCAGCAATACCTCCTCGGGGTCGTGGGCCGCGCCAACCAACTGGGCACTACCTCTGACGTGGTGGCGTTCTTGAAGAATTCGGGCTCCACCAGCATCCCCGCTATCGGCGCAACTGCATCGCAGTTCGACGTCGAGGCGGTGATCCTCGCCGATCTCCGAGGTGCAACGCGAGCTGCGGTGCCATCGTCCTACGAGGGTCGCAACGTCGCCGGCGAGGACTGGTTCGTGGATGCTGCAGCGGGTCAGACCGCCGTGGGCCGCATCGCCTTCGATCCCAGAACGAACCGGTCGTCGGTGATCGTTGCCGCACCGGCACGTGATCCCAGTGCTGCAGTGGTCGGAGTTGCGGCCCTGCAAGTAAGCGGACAAGACGTGCTCTTCGCGCTCAACCAGGCACCACTCGGCCCCGGCGGACAAGCCGTGCTCGTGGATCCCGACGGACGCATCGTGCTGACGCGGGACTCGCGCCTGCTCGGCAAGCAGCTCAGCGATCTCGGTCTTCAGGACCTCGCAGATTCGATCGCCGACGAGCCGTCGGGAACACGATCGAAAGTCCCGCTGCCCGGACGCGGCGTGCAGGTGGTGGCCTGGTCGGCCACCACCGGGGGCAACATCGCCGTGGTGTTCCAGCCCCGAGCAGCGTTCCTCGCCCCGATCGATCGACTCGCACGCACCACGCGTATCGCGCTCGCCATCGTGGCGGCAGTGGCGCTGCTGCTTGCGCTGTTCGTGGCGCGTCGTCTCTCCAAGCCCGTCTCGGCGCTCACTAATGCGGCGAGTGCACTCGAGGCGAACACCGAGCTCGACATCGACCGGCTCGAGAACATCGCACGCTCACGCGATGACATCGGTCGCCTTGCCCGGGTGTTCTCCAGCATGGCAGCCGAAGTCGCCGAGCGCGAGCGCCGGCTGCGCGCACAGGTGGAGGCACTCAAGGTGGAGATCGACGAAGATCGCCGACGGCTCACCGTGACCGAACTGACCGACACAGAGTTCTTCAGGAATCTCATCGAGCGGGCGGCCGAGATCCGCCGACGCGCACGGGGCGAGAGTTGATGTCGACACGACGAAGCGTCGCGATGACCTGCGCAGGGGCACTGGCCGCTGCCTCGTTTGCGATGGGGTGCTCATCCGATGACACCTCCAGCGGATGCACCCAACGCGCCATCGCCTTCGTCGGTCCGCTCACCGGCCAGTACCGACGACCCCCCATGCAGAACGGTGCCGAACTGGCGGTTGCGCAGTACAACAAGGAACATCCCGACTGTCCGATCGGTTATCTGCCCTACGACTCGCAGGGCGATCCGGATCTCGCCGCGCGGCTCGCAGAGCAGATCGTCGACGACCCACAGATCCTCGCCGTGCTCGGTCCGAGTTATTCCGGCGAGACCGCTGCAGTCATGCCCGTGTTCGAACAGGTTTCGCTCGCCAACGTCACCGCATCCGCAACAAACCCCACGCTCTCGCAACAAGGATGGACCACGTTCCATCGGGCGGTCGGCACCGACGACGCCCAGGGCCCTGCCGCTGCCGCCTTCCTGAGCGACGAGCTCAAGGTGCGCCGTGTCGCTGTTATCGATGACAGCGGTCTGTACGGCAAGACACTCGCCGATCTCGTTGCTGCTGATCTCGGCAAGCGCGGTGTGGTGATCGCACCCCGGGCGTCGCTGGATCCCAAAGTGCTCGACTACACCTCTACCGTTGGTTCACTCGCCGAGATCGGCGTGGATGCCGTCTACTACGGAGGTGTGACCGAACCGGGCGTCCGGCTGCTCAAACAAATGCGCGACGCCGGGATCACCGTGCCGTTCATGGGCGGCGACGGCATCTTCGACCCCTCGCTCATCTCGGGCGTGGGTGAGGGTGCCCAGGGCGCGTTCATCACCTGCCCGTGCGTGGACCCGACCGATGAGTCCTCGCCCGATCGCAAGGCCTTCGCAGCCGCCTACCGCGCATACTTCGGTTACGAACCTGTCGGGTTCGTCATGGAGTACTTCGATGTGGCGAGACTCGTGATTGCCGCACTCGAAGACGGCGCAGGCACCCGCGCCGAGGTGGACCGTTGGCTCGACACCGCTCGATTCGTCGGCATGACCAAAGCGATCGAGTTCGACGACTCGGGCGACATCACTGCAGGGCCGATCTTCGTGCTCCGAGTCGAGGGCGACCGCTTCGCGCAGTTCGCGACGATCCTCGACGGACGCGTGCAGAAGAATCAGTGAGCGGCAGTCACCGTTCGATCATGGCGCGGATCTCGGCGCGCATGTGATTGCGGGCGACGGTGAGCGCTGTTCCGCTGTTGAGCCCCTGCGTGGGCAGGTGGTTGCCCGCCTTCCACACCGACAGCCCGAGGGTCATCCATCCGATGATGGCGCTGTCGAGTCCGACCTCCACAGCGTCGGGCCGACCGCGCCGCTTCTTCTTCGAGACTGCGTCCTTGGCCACTGAGACCAGTTGCTGCAGATTGCTGAAGTTGCGGGCGCCCGCAGCGGTGAGGCGCTCTACTGCGGAGCCGTCGAGATCGACCGGCAGACCGGAGGCGAAGAACGGAAAGTTCAGGGCTGCGGCGAGACCAGCGTTGGCCGACGTCCACTCCACCTGAGCGTCCACCCATGCCATGAGTCGGTCGAGTGGGTCGGCGCCCGCCGACTCGACGGCCTCCCAGAGGGTCTCCACATACCGTTCGTAACCGAGCACCATGGCCTCGGTGATCAAGGCGTCGCGCCCGCCGAAGTGGTAGTTCACCAGTGCCTTGGACAGACCGAGTTCGGCGCAGACATCCTTGGGCTGCACATTGGCGGGCCCCTTGGCGGCGAGGTGCGTGAGGGTGCACTCCAGCAACGCCTGGCGCGCCTCGTTTCGGGGTACGTTCTTTGCCACGGGGTCAGGGTACCACCTGCTGAATCGAGTTCAGTAGTACGATGCGTGTTGCATGAACATTTCTCGCTCCCGCTCCGGCCTGCGCCGCCTGCCACTCGCCCTCACCGTGCTCGCTGCCGGTCTCGCCATGGCCGCCTGCGCCGCCAGCGCCCCCGGGGCCTCGCCGGATGTGCCGGTGCGCACGCCATTGCTCACCGATGCCCAGCGCACGATCCTCGACCAACCCGTGGCGTACCCCACCGATGCTCCGGCCAAGGTGTCGTCGGGCATCGTCCAACTGCAGCCCGGGCACGAGACCGGCTGGCACCGCCATGACACCCCGCTGTACGTACACGTGCTGGCCGGAACCATCACGGTGCACTACGACGGTGACGTCGTGAAGTCGTACTCCACCGGTGACACCTTCATCGAGGCCATCGGCACGTATCACAACGGCCGCAACGAATCAGGCGCACCGGTACGCCTACTCACCGTCAGCATGGGAGCCGAGGGGTACCAAGACACCGCTGCGCGGCCGTGACGCCTGTCTACCGAGATCTCACCGCTGAACAGGTCCTCTCGGAGTACCAGCCTGCACTGCACGTTCCGTCGCTCGCAGCAATCATCGAGCAGTACCGAGCCGATGGTGAGCACGCGCGCAACCACCGTGAACATCGGCGCGTTCCGTATGGACCGCATCCCGACGAATGGCTGTGGTTCGTCCCGGCACCGCGAAGCGATGCGCCGCTGCTCATCTTTCTGCACGGCGGCTACTGGCGCCGATTATCCGCTGACGATGGCTGTCTGCTGAGCATCGGCGCCAACGACCAGGGCTGGGCATTTGCGTCGGTGAACTATTCCCTGTGCCCCAGTCGCCCGCTCGGCGATCTGGTGGACCAGTGCCGCCGCGCAGTAGACCACCTCGCCGGGAACGCCCTCGCGTTCGGTATCGATCCGCTGCGCATCCACGTGTCGGGTCACTCGGCCGGCGGTCACCTGGCGGCCATGGTCTCCCTCACGGACCCGCGCCCGGCGTCGTATGTGATGGTCTCGGGTGTGTTCGACATCACGCCCATCGTGCACACGCCGATCAACGACGATGTTCGCCTCTCGCTTGCTGATGCCGAACGACTCAGTCCCATGACTCGCGTGCCCCAACGTCCGCACGCGCAATGCCTCACCACGTGGGGAGCGCTCGAGACAGCTGAATTTCGCCGCCAATCGCTCGAGTGGGCCCAACGGTGGGGATCAGTGACCGGCAACCGCGCAGCGCAGAGCATCGAAGCCGCCGGACGGAATCACTTCGACGTGATCTACGACCTCGTGAACCCGTCGACCGAACTCGGCAGAGCAGTAACCGCCATCATCAACGACTGATTCGACACGTCGGCAAGCGAGGCGTGCAGGAACGCGTAAGGCGATCGCTCACCCGAACTCGAACGACGTCACACCGAAGATGCCCTCCACGGGAAGCACCGGTGCTGCGCCGAGGTACATGCGGGCGCAGCCGAATGACTCGTGGAGACCGAAGCGCTGTGCGATCGCCAGTGCTGCAGCATTCGGTTCGGGTACATCCAGCTGCACACGAGCGCCGCTCACACAGCCCATCAGGTGTTCGATGACCCGCGTTGCATCGCTCGGTCGGTCGGCAAAGACCGGACCGAACTTGTACCCCACACGGCAGGGTCGCACCATGCCATACGCAGTGACTCGATCGCCCTCGAGCACCGCAGCACCGTGCACCCCATCTTGGGTCACCCATCGACGCAGGAACGCAGGTCGTGCAACAGGCACGAACCGTCGATCGAATTGTTCGATCACGCCGAAGTCGAGCGCTGACAGGTCCACCAGGTCCGTGCTCGGTGTTCCTGATGCCGAACCCTCGAACCTGAGCGTGCGGTACGCAAACCGAAACCCGCCCCGCTCGTAGAACGGCACCATGGCAAACACTCCATCCATGCCGATGGAGGCACCCGGATCGAGGCGCGCCTGCAATCGGTCCCTGCGCAGGGTCCAGAGCCGCGTGCCCAGGCCGGCACCACGCCGATCGGGCCGCACGATGAACAGCCCCATGAACCCGAACGCTCCGTCGTACGAGAGAATCGTGCCGCCCGCAATGAGCGAGCCCTGTTCGCGAACCGCCACAAATGCTTCGGGGTCGAGATCCCACACGAGACGTACATCGGCGAGACCGGGATTCCAGCCCTCCGCGGCCGCCCATTCATCGAGTGTGCGCACTTCGTCTGCACGCATCGCCCCGGCAACAATTCCTGGGGCCAACGCGACACCACCTGCGGGCCAGGATGCGCCCGATCCCATCGACCCCGCCATCAACTCGCGACCGGATCGACCTCGTCGGATCCCGTGCGCTCCAGTTGATCGATCTCGACGAACGCCGCCTCGATCATGGGCGCAAGCCCGTATCGCCAGTCGATGCCGTGAAACACCCTCGACGTCTCGGGCAGCACGAATGCACCGGTAGCCAGAATGCCGATGAACGCAAGAAGCGAGCGCAGGCTCTCTCGAGCGGATGCACTCTGCATCTCCTCATCGGCCAGCACTGCGTCGACGATCGACTGCTCTCGCTCCATGATGCCGAGCGCAAGACTCCGGTTGCTGATGCCGGCGAGGAAGAACTCGACACGTCGGCGACGCACCCATCTGCTCGCCGGGTCCAGGTAGTGGTGGGCGGCACGGGCAATGCCCATCGGGCCCAGTTCCATCAGCGCGCGGCGCGATTCGAACGATCGTCCCCACGAGCTTCGCGCGGCAGCAGCAACTACGAGTTCATCACGCGAGTCGAAGTGCGAATACAGCGCGGAACGCGGTAGCCCGGCGCGTCGAGCGATCCGCGTGATCGTGGTACCGCTCACGCCTGCACGCGCAACCACATCGGCGGTTGCCGAGAGCAAGACATCGAGTTCGTCCTCGTTCGACACATGATCAGCGATCGGCAGGAGATTCGACGGCAGTGCGTCGGCAAAGTGGGGTGACACCTTGCGCGCCGACTCCCACCATCCGAGGCAGTGCACCCAGTCAGGCAGGAGCGCATCGTCAATGCCGCCGGTGAGCATCGCACCGAAGTACGCCGCTATCGCCACCGCACGGGACGACCGCCGATGCATCGCCATCTGAGGCCCCAGTCCGAGATCGTGGAACCATTGGTCCACCTCGGGCAGCACCACTTCGGCGAGCACTTCGTTGCGAGGTGACATGGCAATCACATACGCGCCAAGACGTTCGGCTACAGGGTCGTAGGACTCGGGAATCTCGAGGCGCTCGGCCTCGGCCGACCCCTCCGCCATGCTGATGGAACGCTCGAGGCCGGCCCGCACCACATGGCGGAAACGCTGCAGCCACGCTTCGATCAACATCTCGTCGGTGTTCTCGAAGCGTCCGTACACCGCACCTGTACTCAGACCGGCCTCGTCGGCGACGCGCCGGGCGGTCGCACCGTCCACACCGTGGCGATCCAGAACGGCCACCACCGCATCGAGTACCCGTGCGTCGTTCTTCGCTACGCCGCGACTGCGCGAGGCCGACTTACCCATCGGTGACAATCCTCGCACACCGACGCGTGCCCGCCAGCGCAGGGCTCAACAGGTGCCGTAGCGGGCCCCCCGGTCGGCGAGCCAACGGCGGTAGGCGAGGCTCAACCGGTCCGCTCGCTGGTGCACCTCGGCGGCCGGGTCCAACGGCAGTCGCTGAGGACGTTGCGATTCCACGATCGGGGTGTCCTGGGCGAAGATCACCTCGTTGAAGGCTCGGTAGCCCTCGAGGTCACCCGCAGGGTCCCGGATGGTGGTGAGCATCCACACTCGGCACGACGTCTCGGTCACCGGACTGGTCACGATCATCATCGAAAAGCCGTGCAGTTCTCCCCCGTTGGCCTCGGACGGCACTTTGGTGAGCACGGCACACGCCGGATGCGTCACCGAATACACATACGCCACGTCGCCGCCCTCGGTTGCAGTCGGACCCGGGCGCGGCTGCCACGCAACCACGTTCGTGGCCTCCAGGCCCGATGCGTCGACAGTGACCTCGTAGTCACGCACCTCGGTGTGCGGCCACTCACCCAGGTAGGTGTCGTGCACGAACGGGAAGTGCGCCACATCCAAGAAGTTCTCGACGGCACGAGGGCCACTGGTGGACAGCGTTTGGGGTCCGAACGCCACGGTGAGGCCGGGATGACGCTCGAATGCGTCGTACACCGGGAGGTTGCGCGGCTCGGAGCCCACGCACACCCACCAAAGACCGAATGCGGCCCGCACGGCCACCGTGTGAAGCGCACATGCCGCAGGCACAGCCACATCAGGGTGTGCCGGGCGATGCACGCACGTGCCAGAGGTGTCGAACTGCCAACCGTGGTACGGGCACTGCAGCCGGGCACCATCGAATGTGCCCAGCGAGAGTTGTGCCCCGCGGTGCGGACACGTGTCGGCTGCGGCAATGACGGTGCCGTCGGCACCAGCCACCAAGACATAGCGCTCGCCCAGCAACTCGAACGGGTACAAGGTGGCGGGCCGCACATCCGCCACCGACGCCACCGCGAACCATTCGTTGCGAATTTGGTCACTGCGACTTTGGTCACCCATTGCACAGACCTACCGGTGAGCACGCCATCGTCGACGTGGCCCTCAGCCCGCCACCACCGGCACCTGAGCCATCGCTGCAGCCACGGCCTCGTCGCTCAGATCGAAATCCACCATCTCGCCCGACAGGAACTTCTCGTATGCGGCGAGATCCAGATGGCCATGCCCGCAGAGTGCGGTGAGGATCACCTTCTCCTCGCCGGTCTGCTTGCACCGCAACGCCTCACGCACCGCGGCAGCAATCGCATGGGTGGGCTCCGGCGCCGGCACGATGCCCTCGGTGCGGGCGAACTGCAGTGCTGCGGTGAAGCACTCCACCTGTCCGATGGCCTCCGCCTCGGCGAGACCGAGCTCATAGATGTGACTCACGAGCGGTGACATGCCGTGATAGCGCAGGCCACCGGCATGAATCGGATCAGGGATGAACGAGTGGCCGAGGGTATGCATCTTCATCAGCGGCGTCATTCCTGCGGTGTCGCCGAAGTCGTAGCGGTACTCGCCCTTGGTGAGACTCGGACAGGCCGCCGGCTCCACGCAGCGGATGGTGGGATTCATCTTTCCTGCGAGCTTCTCCCGCAGGAACGGGAACGCAAGACCGCCGAAATTCGAACCGCCGCCCGTGCACCCCACCAAGAGGTCCGGCTTCTCGCCGACCTTCGCCAACTGCAGCAGAGCCTCCTCGCCGATGATGGTCTGGTGCATCAACACGTGGTTGAGCACGCTGCCCAGCGCGTACCTCGTCTTGGGGTCGGCCACTGCCATCGCCACCGCTTCGGAGATCGCAATACCCAGGCTTCCGGGATGATCCGGATCCTGCGCCAACAACGAGCGTCCGTATTCGGTGACGTTCGACGGGCTCGGGTGCACGGTCGCCCCCCAGAGCTGCATCATGGTCTTGCGATACGGCTTGGTGCGGTACGAAGCCGCCACCTGCCAGACCTCGCACTCCATCCCGTACTGCGCAGTGGCGAACGCCAACGAAGTGCCCCACTGTCCGGCGCCCGTCTCGGTCGTGAGTTTCGTGATGCCTTCTTGGTGGTTGTAGTAGGCCTGCGGCACTGCCGTGTTGGGCTTGTGCGAACCCGCCGGGCTGACACCCTCGTACTTGTAATAGATGCGCGCGGGCGTGCCGAGGAGTTGCTCGAGGCGATGCGCGCGAAACAGCGGGCTCGGTCGCCAGACGCGGTAGATGTCGAGCACGCCGCCGGGGATGTCCACGTAGCGCTGCGACGTGACCTCCTGCTCGATGAGGGCCATCGGGAACAACGGCGCGAAATCGTCAGGGCCAGCGGGCTGCAGCGTGCCGGGGTGCAACGGGGGCGGCGGCGGTGCCGGCAGGTCCGGGATGACGTTGTACCACTGCGTGGGCATCTCGTCTTCGGTGAGCAGGATCTTGTGCGGGGTCTTCGCTGCCATGGGCGAGACCGTAGTGCTCGTCGGGCGCGTGTGCCCAAGGGGCTAACACGGCGCTCACGGCCGGTCTCGGTGAGCGCCGACGCCGCGGTCGATTGGTACGGTTCGCCCATGGACTTCGAGTCGGTTCGCTATGTCTCGATCACCACGCGCAAGCGCAACGGCGACACCGTGTCGTCGCCGGTCTGGATCGCACCCCTCGGCGACGGTCGACTCTGCTTCACCACGAGCGGCGACTCCGCCAAGGTCAAACGAATCAGGAACTTCCCCGACGTCGAGATCCGACCGTGCGACGTGCGCGGGCGAGTGCAGCCGGGCGCACCGGTTCGGCTCGCAACGGCGCGCGTGGTGACCGGAGAGGCCTTTGCCCCGGTACGTGCTGCCGTGCGCAAGAAGTACGGCCTCCAGTTCTGGATGGTCGAGGCTGCCGGCACGGTGCGCGGATGGTTCAGTAGGTCCACCGTGGCCGACTGCGGCATCGTGCTGCAGTTGCAGGACTGACGGAACACCGGGAGCACCCCTCGTGACCACCCGCCGCACGACCGCGCGCCGCGCAGTCTCGATCGCCACCGTCAACGTGAACGGCCTCCGTGCCGCAAGTGCCAACGGCATGGCCTCGTGGTTCGCCGAACGCCAACCCGACATCGTCACGATGCAAGAAGTGCGCGCTCCCGATGCGCTCGTGCCCGATCTCGTCGCCGGACTAGGTGCTCCCGATTGGCACGTGGTGCACGCCGAGTGTCGCGCCAAGGGGCGTGCTGGCGTGGCCGTGGCCAGTCGACTGCCGATTGTTTCGAGCCGCCCATCGGTCACGGCGAAGCCGAGCGCACAATTCGACGATTCGGGACGCTGGGTGGAGGCCGACATCGCCACCGCCGACGGGCGCGGCCTCACCGTGGTGTCGTGCTACGTCCACACGGGCGATGCCGAGAGTCCCGAGCGCATGAGCGAGAAACTTGCGTTCTTCGACGCGATGACCCGACGACTCGAACGCCTCCGATCCGACGGTCGACACGTGCTGCTCACCGGCGATCTCAACGTGGCCCACCGCGAGGTGGACATCAAGAACTGGAAGGGAAACCTCAAACGTGCGGGCTTCCTCCCGGACGAGCGCGCATGGTTCGACCGGATGACCGCGCTGGGTTGGGTCGACGTCGGCCGTGTGCTCGGTGGTGACGGTCCCGGCCCCTACACGTGGTGGTCATGGCGAGGGCAGGCCTTCGACACCGACGCCGGTTGGCGGATCGACTACCACATCGCCACACCAGAACTCGCGGCCTGCGCCACCGAGGCAATCGTCGACCGCGCCCCTTCCTATGCAGCGCGTTGGTCCGATCATGCGCCGGTGGTGGTCTCGTACCGCATCTGAGTCCTCGAGGTCAACGGGCCGACGGCCCCATGACGGGGCACCATGGTCGAACACGCCCTTTCGAGCGATCCGGTACCGTGCCGAACATCGGTCGTACAGGAGGAATCGTGATGAGGCGGATCGCTGGAGCTCTGTCGGTGGCGGCGTTGTTGGCAGTAGCCGGATGCAGTAGCGGCAACGGCGACAGCAAGCCCGCAACGACCGACGGCGCTACGACTACCACGGTCGAGGGCACCGACACCGCCGCCGGCGGCACGGACTCCACCGCTCCCGCAGGGCCATCGTCGGTGGTGATCCGACCCATGTACTACGACGAGTCCACCGGGCAGGGTGGACTGGCCAAGTTCACGATGTCGCTGCGTCCATCACCCGATGGCGCACTGCGCGTCGACTTCAGCGAGGACGAGGTCGGCGGTATGGGTGACCAATACCGTGCCTCTGTCTGGAATGCCGTCACCGTGGCCACGTTGCTCACGGGCAAACCGTTGTCGGGCGAGTACCGGGCCGAGATCAGCGGCGTCATCGACGGTCCGAGCGCCGGAGCGCTCACCACGGTTGCCGTGTTGGCACTGCTGCAGGGCACCACGCTCGACGAGACAGTCACCATGACCGGCACCATCAACCCCGACGGCACCGTGGGGCCGGTGGGAGGCATCCCCGAGAAGGTGCGTGGCCTCGCCGACCAAGGCATCAAGACCGTGCTCATCCCCGTGGGTCAGCGCAACTCCGACGGCGTCGATGTCGTGCAACTCGGCAAGGACAACGGCGTAGATATCCGCGAGGTCGCAACCATCTATGAGGTGTACGAAGCGTTCACGGGCCAGCAACTCCCGCAGGCACCGGGTTCCACCCCCCAGTTGGACAACACCACGTACCAACGGCTGAACGCTCAGGCGAATTCGGCGCTCGCCGAGTTCGACGAAGCGATGGGCAAGATGAACGCGATCGATCCGGCGATCGTGACCGAATTGGGCAGCCTCCTCGAACAGGCCCAGGAAGCCGCGACGAGCGCACGCAATCTGCAGCAACAGGGACTGCAGGCAGGAGCCTTCAGCGACGCGTACGAAGCCGCAGCGGTTGCACAATCTGCGCTCGCACTCGGCGAGAACTTGCAGGTGCTGTTCACCCAGGGTGTCGATGCGTACTTCAGCCGGGTGCTGGCCGGTCAGTCACACCGTGACAAGACGATCGCACTGTTCGACACACTGAAGACCTTCAACCCCAAGACCCTCGCCGATGCATCGGTGCTCATGAGCGCCTACGGCACGGCCCTCGACGCCTACACCGTTGCGCAGTCCGGAATCGATCAGCTCACGAGTCTGCAGTCGGCGTTCCTCGATGGATCCATCGAACTCACCGACCTCGTCGGTGCTGTCGTTGTTCCCACCTTCTATCTCGAGATCGCCTCATCGCTCGTGGACTACGCGGGAGCGATCTTCGACGTGGGCCGTGACCTCGAGGGTGCACCGGTGTCGTCATCGGTGGACCTCGAGGCGGTTGCGGAATTCTTCCGCAAGGCCTCCGATGCCAACTTCGCCTCGTTCCGCACCACGGTGGTGAAGTCGTACGCCGATCAGCTCGGCGTCAGCGAGAACGTGATGATGGGGCGTTTCGCCGATTACGACATCAACATCGCACTGTCGTTGTCGGCCCGTAACACCGTCGAGGCGCTCGTCGATTACATCGGCGAGGGCGAGACGAACGCGCAGTACGCCCGACTCGGGTTTGCCATCACGAACTACGCCCGCAACGCCAATTTGTTGAACAAGTTCTATTCGAACGGTCAGCTCGACGAGAACGGCCAGGTGGTGGGAGTGCGCTCCACGGCGGCCCTCACGGCCAGCCTCGACCTCGCCAAGGACCAGTTGGGTGCCGCAATCGGTGTACTCCTGAACCAGGACACCGCAGCAGCACTCCAGGTGGCCGGCTTCGAGTCGGCCGGCGTGGAGCGCGAAGGCAGCACCGACGACAAGTTCAACGCCCTCACCACCTACTGGGAGTCGTTCGTGGCAGCCCGGGTGCTCGCCTACCTCGGTGGCTTCGAGTCCGCCGGGCTCTCCTGACCCGGCGAGCGTGGTCGTCCACCACGGAGAGTGAGGGATTGGTGTCCTCACTCCTTGTGACTTTCCCACGCTGCGTGTAGAGTTCCTTCCATGAAGTGGCGGAGTGTTCTGGCAGCAACGGCAGTTGCATCGCTGGCATTCACACTGGGCACGCCCAGTGCCTTCGCGGCGAAGTCTGCAAGCTCGGGTACCACGACCTGCACGGTGGAAGCGTTGGCTCCAGTAATGAAGTCGACCTCCAAGGGCAAGGTACTCACCGGTAGCGCGCGTGTGTGGTGCACGGCTGCCACCACCGTCACCATCCGTGTGTACGTGGGCGAGTTGGACGTGGCGATCGAACAAGTAGTGATCGCCGAAATATCCCGAAGTGTTGCGGTCTCCAAGACCACGCAAACGTCGAGGCCTGCGTATGTGGTCGTCACGACGAGCACGGTCACATGCCCGAACACCGAGATCGGCAACGAAGAGTTCCGCACGAACGCAAAGTTGTCGTTCGGTACCGCATCGACTGACTACGACCGCACGATCCCGCTCATCGATCAGTACGCCTGCTGAGCATCCGCTCGCGGGTGTCAACCGACGTCGACGTTGACCTGATGGACGGCAACACCGAACCGGGCAAGTCCCGTCGTCGGCTCCGGATTGCAGCGGCAACCGTTGCGCTCGCTGTGCCGGCGGGCATCATCGGCATCGATCGATGGGCGCCGCGCTGGGACTTCGCCCTCCTCATCCTCGGATTCGTGTTGGGTTGGATCCCCGGCCTCGTGGTGTTCGTCTCGCACATCGTGCCGCACCTCGTCGAGCACCACGACACCTGGGACCACGTACTGCAGTTGGCGATCTCGCTCGTCACCGGTGCGCTGTGCGGCGCAATCCTGCGCCGCCGACAGCAGTCATCCGCACTCCCGAGGCGACGCGCCGCCAACCTGATTCCGATCACAGCCATCGCGCTGCTCGTGGCCCTCGTGGAATCGGCACGAGTCGCGCCGCTCACGTGGCACGAATGGCTCCGCGAGGTCACTCACGTGTCAGTGGGACTGTTGCTCGCCGTCGCAGTGGCCTCGTTGCCGTGGCGACGCAGCCAGTCCTCGACGCTCTGGCTCCCGGTGGGGTCGTTGTTCGTTGCATTCCTCGTGGCCACGCTCACCGTGGGCAACTGGGATCGCAATGACGAGCGAAACCTGCTGCGCATCGCAGAATCGAGGTCGGTCGGCTTCCTGACCGACCTCGCCCAGGAACTCAATGTGCTCACCACCAAGGCCGACACCTCGGCAACGACGGAGTTCACGTTCGAAGCCTTCCCCGAACTGATGCAGACCGTGGTGTTCGGGCACGAACAGATCAGTGCTGCTGCGCTCGTCACCGTTGACCCGCTCACGGGAATCTCGAGGGCAGAGGCCGTCGCGGATCTGGGCCCGGGGTTCGAAGAAGCCACACAGGACTGGATCCTCGGTGAGGGTCGAGCCACACTCGAACGCCTTGCCACCGTGGGTGACCTCATCTTCCTCGGTATTGCTCGAATCGAGAACCCCGTGACGTCACGGGCTGAACCTCAACTGATGTATGCCGCCCCGCTCCGACCGCGTGGCACCTTCGACCCGAAAGCCCCGTGCTACCTCGTGGGCGTCATCTCGGTTCCGGTCCTGCTCGACAGCACAACCGCCCAATCGCTGACGGCTGGATCGGCAGCAACCGTGAGTCTGGTGAACACCACTGGCGACACCGCGAACGTCGTGTGGGTCAGCGGATCTTCCGGTGACGACGAGCTCGTCACATCACTCGAATCCGGCGCAGTAGAAAACATCCGAACCCCGAGCCGTGCGAGCACTGCGGCAACCGTGGCCGATCTCGAGTTCGCCTTCGTTGCCGATCGCACCAGCGAATTCGGCACACCGCTCACCACGCGCCGCCTCCTGTTGTTCGTGGAGTTCCTTGCCGGATTTGGCATGTTTGCGCTCACGCTTCAGTTGTCCCACAGCCGAGTACGCCGCGAGATCGAGCGCCAGCATCGCGAGGCGCTGCTGGCTGCGGCCCTGTCGGGAACCCCGGGGTGGACCGCAGTGATCGACGAGGACGACCGTGTGGTGGTGGGAAATGACCACCCTTCGGGCACCACCGTGGGGAGCAGGATCGACACCGCTGCCATCCTGCAGCACGATCCAGCCGCATCGAGCAGAGTGCTCGATCTCGTGCGGTCAGCACGACGCGGCGAACCCGGGTCCATCACTGTCACCGCACAGCACGATGACGATGCCGATCACCAGTTCCGCATCTACGAGGTTGCGGCACATGCGATCGCCGACTCGGCCGAGGAAGCACTCGTGTTCTTCCAGTGCGTCGATGTCACCGAAAAGCGCGAGCGAGCAATGCGAACAGCTCAGTCGGAGCGCATGGAATCGATCGGCGTGCTTGCCGGGAGCCTTGCGCACGATTTCAACAATCTGCTGTTCATCACCCTCGGTTATCTCCAGATGATGGAGCGCCAGCCCAGCGTCTCCAACGACCCCCAACTGAGCCGGTTCGTCGGTCGGGCCACCGAAGCGGTGCAACGTGGTGCCGCCATCGCGAAGTCGCTGCTGAACGTCGCCCGGAGCCAACCAATGGCAGCAGTCCCCGTGAACATGCGCCAGTTCATGACCGATCTCGATCCGCTGCTGCAGCAATCGCTCGCTGCAGCCACACAAGTCCGCCTGCACGTCGAGGTGACGGCCGACGATCTCGACGTGATGGCGGATCCCGGCCGATTCTCGAGCGCTGTGCTGAACCTCGTGTTCAATGCGCGCTACGCCATGGACGAAGGCGGTGACCTCACCATTCGGGTGGAACGAGTGACCGCCGAGAACCCCGACGGCGACTCGGTCGACGCCGTGGCGCTCTCGGTGCGTGACTCCGGACGGGGCATGAGCCCCGAGGTAGCCGCTCGCGCATTCGAACCCTTCTTCACCACGAACAAGGTGGGCAAGGGCACCGGGCTCGGCCTTGCGGCCGTCTACTCGTTTGCCCAGCAGACGGGCGGGTGGTCCACCATCGAGAGTCGTGAGGGAGTTGGCACCACGGTGTCGATCTTCCTGCCACCACACACGGCTGATCAACCACTCACCGAGACCGCGCTGACTGCGCACAGTGAGCGCCTGCGCGCACTCGTGCTCGATGACGAGGTGGCCCTCGGCGAATTGGTGGCCGGATGGCTCAACGATCTGGGTTTCGAGACCAAGACCGCCCACAACAGCGCACAAGCATTCGAGATCGCGTCGACGTTCCGACCGGACCTGTTGTTGTCCGACTCCAACCTGGGTGAGGACATCAATGGCGCCGAGGTGGCTACACGGATGACCGCCGATCTGCCTACCTTGGTGGTCGTGTTCATGACCGGATTCAGCGATCGCCTGCGCGCCCTCGACACCGTGGGGGCGATGACACTCGCCAAGCCATTCTCCCGGGACGACCTGAGCGCAACGCTCATCAAGGTGCTCGGTAGCCGTCGGAGCAGCACCACGCCCAACGGCGGGAATCAGCAGTGACGTCTGCGTCCACCGCATCGCCCGGCGACGGGCACCGACTGCTCATCATCGACGACGACCCGATGGTGGCCGAGTTGCTGGCCGACATTGCGATGCTCCACAACTTCTCGGTGGACATGGCGCACACGAACGCCGACATCGAACGACTCGCCGGCTCCGGGCATGACCTCGTGGTGCTGGATCTCACACTGGGCGATACCGACGGACTGCAGGTGATGCGCCTCATGCGGACGCGGCAACCCGGTGTTGCGCTCATCTTGCTGACGGGCGCAGACCGCACCGTGATCAGCTCGGCTCAGCGCGTGGCCGAACTCAGCGGCTTTCGCGTCATCGGGGCCTGGTCGAAGCCGGTCGACATCGATGCACTCGGCGCACTGTTCGAGGCGTCGAAGCAGGCGGTCGTAAAAGACGACACCGGGGCGATCCGCCGTCTCAGTGATGTGGCGCTCAGCGCCGTTCGAGATGGTCAGGTCCATCTGCTGTATCAGCCCAAGGTGGATCTCACGACACGACGGGTGACCGGTGCTGAGGCACTCGTGCGCCTCAGCGTTCCCGGGTTCGAGCATGTGTCACCCGGCGCGTGGGTTCCCTTCGTGGAGGCCGCCGGTCGCAGTCGAGAACTGCTCGATGCGGTGCTGCGATGCGCAGCGCGAGATCGACGTGAACACGCTGCACTGGCTGCGCTGGCCGAGGTGTCGATCAACCTCTCGGTGCTGGACCTCGACGACCTCGAACTGCCCGATCACATCCGCTCGGTGCTGGGCGACGCCGTGGCACCAGACCGCTGGACCCTCGAGGTGACCGAGTCCGCCGAGACCGGACGGCTCGCCGAGGCACTCGATGTGCTGACTCGCTTCCGGCTGCTCGGTTTCCGGCTCGCGATGGACGACTTCGGCACGGGCACCTCCACCTTCGAGCGGCTTCGGATCTACCCGTTCAACGAACTCAAGATCAACCGGCTGTTCGTGCACACCGACCGGCGTGGGATCGCCCACACCCGCGCCATGTTGCGTACCGCTGTGGACCTCGGCGAGGCGCTCGAGCTCAAAGTGGTGGTCGAGGGCGTGGAGTCGAGCCCGGAACTCGCCTTGGTGGACGAAGTCGGGTGCGATGCGATCCAGGGCTATCTCGTGAGCCGACCGGTACCGCCGGAGCAATTCGGCGAGGTCTCGGACCAATGGGACCGCCGACAGGCTCTGCCTGCCTGAACACGGGCCCGAAGGGTTCCATGGGAGTCCACGGCGCGCCGTTCACTACGATCGGGTCATCTGCTACCCGAAAGGAGCGCAATGGTTGGGGGCGCATTGAAGATGGCCAGCATGGACGACCTCGATCTGAGGATGTCCGAGAAGGTGCGGCCGCTGTACGACGCCGTGAAGGCGTTCATCCGTAACGAGGTCGATCCGATCACCGAGGAGTTCTACCGACTCGGCGAAACGCGTGCCGAGCGCTGGAGCTGGGCTCCGGGGCAGCTCGAACTGCTCGACGGCGCGAAGCGCAAGGCGAAGTCGCAGGGACTGTGGAACTTCTTCCTGCCGAACGCCGAGACCGGCGAGGGTCTGAGCAACCTCGACTACGCCTACATCGCAAACGAGTTGGGCAAGAACCGTTTGGCATCGGAGTGCCTGAACTGCTCGGCACCCGACACCGGCAACATGGAGGTGCTCGAGCGTGTCGGCACCCCCGAGCAGAAGAAGCGCTGGCTCGAGCCGCTGCTGAACGGCGAGATTCGTTCCGCGTACGCCATGACCGAGCCCGGCGTGATGAGTTCTGACGCGAAGCAGATCTCCACCGCCGCAGTGCTCGACGGAGACGAGTGGGTGATCAACGGCGAGAAGTTCTACATCTCGGGTGCAGGCGATCCGCGCTGCAAGGTGATGATCACCATGGTGAAGACCAACCCGAATGCTGACACCTACAAGCAGCAGTCGCAGATCCTCGTGCCGATCGACACCCCAGGCGTGGAGATCGTTGGCCCGATGCACGTGTTCGGCGCCGACGATGCACCGCACGGCCACATGCACATCCGCTTCAACGATGTGCGTGTCCCGAAGGACAACATCCTGTGGGGTGAAGGACGTGGATTCGAGATCTCCCAGGTCCGCCTCGGGCCGGGCCGTATCCACCACTGCATGCGATCCATCGGTGCCGCCGAGCGTGCCATCGAGATGATGGTGGACCGCGGCCTTACGCGAGAGGCCTTCGGCAAGAAGCTGATCAACCTCGGCAAGAACATGGAGGTCGTGTCCCGGGCCCGCATCGAGGTGGAGGCCATGCGACTCATGGTGCTCCGCGCCGCAAAGGCCATGGACACGCTCGGCAATGCCGAGGCACGCGTGTGGGTCAGCGCCGTCAAGGCCATGGTCCCCGAGAAGTGCTGCGACATCATCAACGAAGCCATCCAGATGCACGGCGCTGCCGGCATCTCGCAATGGTTCCCGCTCGCCGAGATGTGGCACAGCCAGCGCACACTGCGCCTGGCCGATGGCCCCGACGAGGTGCACCACCAAGTGGTGGGCCGCGCCGAGGTGAAGAACCGCGAGGCTGATCGCCTCAGCGGCGCCGCGGCCAGCCACGCACACAAGGGATCGCTGTTCACCGGATCGAGCTGAACCGAACCCGTATGACGAGGGCACGGGCCACCTGAACGCGAGTCGTTCGGGTGGCCCGTGTCGATTCTGGCGAAGCCCGCGAAGGAGTACCCGATGTACGACAACTTGTTCGAGCCGCTGCAGATCGCATCGGCCACCATCCCCAACCGCATCGCACGCACGGCCCACACCACCGGCGCTGCGTGGGTGGACTCGGGTGACGACCTCATTGCGTACCACGAGGCCCGCGCCCGGGGCGGTGTGGGTCTGTCGATTCTCGAGATCGCCGGAGTCATGCCCAACACGGCGACGGCAATCCCGGTGTACGACGATCGGGTGATCGGTCACTACGAGAAGTTCGCGAGCCGAATCCACCCCCATGGGATGAAACTGTTCCAGCAGCTGTGGCACGGCGGCAGTGCACGCGTGATCCCCGGAACGGCCCCATGGTCCGCCAGCGATGTACCCAACCCCACGGCCGGTGTCGTGCCGCGTCCGATGACCCGAGCAATGATCGACGAGGTGGTGGGTGCGTTCGCGTCCGCCGCACGTCGCGTTCGTGACGGTGGTCTCGACGGCGTGGAGATCCATGCAGCGCATGGCTACCTCGTCGGCCAGTTCCTCTCACCGGCGACGAATCACCGTGAGGACGAGTACGGAGGCACGCTCGAGAACCGGGTGCGGTTCCTGCGCGACGTGCTGCGCGCCGTGCGCTCCGAGGTGGGGCCGACATTTCCGGTTGGTATCCGACTGAGCGCCGATGAGGAGATCGAGGGCGGACTCACGCCCACCGACACCGCCGACATCGTGCGACTCGTGGAGAACGACGTGGACTTCGTCGACGTGTCGTACGGGAGTTACTACCGGTTCTACAAGATGCTCGCCACGCTCGAGGAGCCCCTCGGCTACGAGGTGCCCAAGAGTTCGGTGGTGACCCGGGCGACGCACAAGCCCACGATCGTCACGGGCCGGATCATGACGCTCGACCATGCAAGTCACATCGTCGAGACCGGCGACGCCGACATGGTGTCCATGGTGCGCGCACTCATCGCCGACCCTGACCTCATCGTGAAGGCCCGCACCGGGCGGGCCGATGAGGTGCGTCCCTGCATCGGCACCAGTCAGGGTTGCGTGGGCATGTTGTTGTCCACCGGGAAGATCCAGTGCGTCGTCAACGTGGCGGCGGGCAACGAGACCAGGGTTCCGTTCGAGACACCCGCACCGGCCGCAGAGCGCAAGAAGGTGCTCGTGGTGGGCGGAGGCCCTGCCGGACTCGAGGCTGCACGCACGCTGGCGCTGCGAGGACACCGTGTTTCGCTGTACGAGATGGCCCGCCAGCTCGGGGGCCAGGTGGCCATCGCAGCATCAGCGCCCTACCGCTCGGACCTGGGTGCACTCACCACGTGGCTCGCAGACGAGATCCGCCGACTCGATGTTCGTGTGCACCTGCAGACCCCGGTGGATCCCGATCTCATCCTGTCCGAGGCACCGGATGCCGTGATCATCGCAACCGGCTCCACCCCGCGCCGTGACGGCTTCCAGGCGGGACGTCCTGCCCATCCGGCCCGAGGTGCTGACCTCCCCCACGTGTACACCTCGTGGGATGTGTTCGGTTTCGGCGGTCGGGCCACGATCGGCAAACGAGCGGTGGTGTTCGACGACACCGGCGGATTCGACGCGATCTCCGTGGCCGAAGCGCTCGTAGCCGCAGGAGCACAGGTCACCGTGGTGACGCGGCACGAACAGCTCGGTGCACGCGTGCCGTTCCCGCCGGCGACCGTGCTCGCTGCGCGCGAGCACCTCATGGCGGGCGGTGCAGAGTTCATCCCGATGTACAGCGTGCGCGAGATCACGCCAACTGCCGTGGAGTTCGTCGGTGCGAGCGACACCAACACCCTCACCATCGAGGCAGACACCGTGGTACTGGTGGGCCACAACCACCCGAACCGCGAGCTCGCCGATGCGCTGGAAGGAGCACCGTTCCCGGTCCACCTCATCGGCGATGCAGCAAGTGGGCACACCATTCAGCAGGCGGTGGCTCAGGCGACTCAGGTCGCGCGGGCCATCTGATCGAACATGACCGCATCCGCATCGTTGCCGCGCGCACAGGGGTCGGCGATCGGCCGGTTCGCTGGAACGCTCGGCATCGAGACGTACTCGGCACTGCACGCGTGGTCGATCTCCGATCTCGATCGATTCTGGGACGCAGCAAGCCGGTTTCTCGGAGTGCGCTGGCACGATCAGCCCTCGGCTGCACTGGCCGACCGGGCGATGCCCTCTCGTGCCTGGTTCCCCGGAGGCACGCTGAACTACGCAGAACATGCGTTGCTGCGCGCGGCGGTGGCACCGAATGAGACAGCAGTGGTGGAGCAGAGCCAGACGCGGGCGCCACGCACACTCACGTGGTCGCAACTGCAGGATCAGGTGCAGCGGTGTGCGGGAGGCCTGCGCGCCATGGGCCTCGACCGCAACGACCGGGTCGCCGTGTACCTCCCGAACATCTGCGAGACGCTCATCACGTTTCTCGCCTGCGCACAACTCGGCATCACGTGGTCGAGTTGTGCACCGGAATTCGGCCCCAAGGCGGTGATCGATCGTCTCGCCCAGTTCGAGCCCACGGTGCTGCTGCACATCGATGGATACCGATACGGGACCAAGGTGGTCGACCGACGCGACGAATCCGCACAGATCCACGCTGCACTCCCTTCGGTGCGTCATTCGATCGCCGTGCAGTATCTCGGCACCGGGCCGGACGAATGGTCGTCACTGCTGGAGGCCGGGCGTTGCACCGAGTTCTGCTCGGCCCGGTACGACGATCCGCTCTACGTGTTGTACTCGTCGGGAACCACCGGACTGCCGAAACCGATCGTGCACAGCCATGTGGGCATCACGGTGGAACATCTCGTCAGCCAGGTGCTCCACTTCGATCACACACCGGCCGACCGACTGTTCTGGTTCACCACCACCGGGTGGATGATGTGGAACTTTCTGGTGTCGGCGTTGCTGGCCGGAACGTCGATCGTGCTGTTCGACGGCGATCCCGCCACCCCGAGCCTCGACACCCTGTGGGAGGTCGCTCACCAATCGCAGTGCACCGTGTTCGGTGCCTCTGCAGGGTTCTTCATGAACTGCCGGAAGGCGGGCACCACTCCCCGACGCGGCTCGATCTGGCAGGTGGGCTCCACCGGGGCACCACTGCCGGGCGAGGGGTTCGAATGGATTGCGTCGGCCCTCGGCGATGACGTGATCATCAACTCGACCTCCGGTGGGACCGACGTGTGCAGTTCGTTCGTGGGCTGGAACCCGTTGGTGCCGGTGATCAGCGGCGAGATCAGCGGCTGCATGCTCGGCCGGGAGGCTGCGGCCTTCGACGAATCGGGGGCGCGCTGTCCGCTGGACGAACAGGGTGAACTCGTGCTCACCACCCCCATGCCGTCCATGCCGCTCGGATTCCTCGGCGACCCGGACGGGAGTCGCTACCGACGCGCCTACTTCGACCGGTTCCCCGGTGTGTGGTGCCACGGCGACTGGATCACCTTCACCCACCACGGCGGCTGTGTCATCTCAGGCCGCTCGGACGCCACACTCAACCGAGGCGGGGTACGTCTCGGATCCGCCGACTTCTATTCGGTGGTGGAGAGCTACCCGGAAGTCGTCGACAGCCTCGTCGTGCACCTCGACGACGGCACCCGCGACCAACTCTGCCTCTTCGTGCAGTTGCGTGACGGTGCCGTACTCGATGACGCACTCATCGCTCGCATCCGATCGGGGCTGCGAACCACGCTGTCGCCCCGGCATGTGCCCGACCTCATCGAGGCCGTACCGGCCGTGCCGCGCACGCTTTCGGGCAAGAAGCTCGAGGTGCCCGTGAAGAAGATCCTCACCGGTCAGCCGGCTGAGCGTGTGCTGAGCACCGAATCACTCGCCAACCCCGCAGCCATCGAGTGGTTCATCCGTCACGCTGGAACCAGCGCCGACTGAGCGGGGCGCGCTGCTCCGGGGTTGGGGCCATCCCGGCTGCCCAACTACAGTCAGCCACCATGTCCTCGGCCAGCACCAGAACGGTGAGTCCGGCGCGCCAGAACGCCGTACTGGTACTGATGTGCCTCGCGGTGATCGTGGTGATCGCCAACGTGTCGAGCCTCAACGTGGCGGTACCCGCCATCGGTACTGCGTTCAAGGCCGACCAGTCGAAACTGCAGTGGGTCGTCGACGCCTATGCCCTCCTGCTTGCCGCCCTGCTGCTGCCGGCTGGCGCCATCGGAGATCGCTTCAGTCGCAAAGGCACGTTGCTGTTCGGGTTCGTCGTGATGACGGCGGCCTCTGCATGGTCTGCCGAAGCCAACACCATCACCGAACTCATCCTGGCCCGCGGTGGAGCAGGACTGGGCGCTGCATTCGTGTTCCCATCGACACTGTCGACGTTGACCGCCATCATGTCGGCCGAGCGGCGCAGCCGTGCCGTGGCGCTGTGGTCGGCGTGCGCAGCAGGCGGCGGCATCGTGGGCATCATCGGTGCCGGCGCGATCCTCGAGCGCTACGAATGGACCTGGATCTTCCGGGGCAACGCCATCTTGTGCGGTGCATTCCTCGTGCTCGCCGTCCTGCTTGCCGTGGACACCAAGGATCCTGATCATGCACACATCGACCCGCTGGGCACGGTGCTCTCGGTGATCGCCATCGGCGGCATCGTGTTGGCGGTCACCGAGGGTCCGGTGCGCGGCTGGACCGACACCATCACCGTGATCGGCGGTGCCGCTGGCCTGGCCGGTCTCGTGGCGTTCGTGGCCTGGGAACTCGCAGCGAAGCGACCGCTGCTCGATGTGCGCCTCTTCGGGCGGCCGCGCTTTGGTACCACGGCGCTCGCCATCTTCTTGTTGTTCCTCGTGACGTTCGGGTTGTTCTTCCTCTGCGTGCAGTTCGTGGCCTACATCTTCGATTACGGCCCGCTCGACAGCGGACTGGCGTTGATCCCGGCTGCCATCGCACTGGCACCCGCATCATTGCTCGGTGTCGTTCTCGCCAAGCGGTCGTCGATTTTCGCCGTGGCGTGCATCGGGATGCTCATCGCCGGTGGTTCGTTCCTGTACCTCTCACAACTCACCGAGACCAACACCTTCTGGGCCTTCGCGGGCGGGCTCGTGGTGTTCGGTTTCGGCATCGGAATCGTGCAGGGCCCGGCCACCGAGGTGATCGTCTCGTCGCTCCCCGCCGCCAAACAGGGCGTGGCGTCGGCGGTCAACGACACCACACGCGAACTCGGCGGTGCACTCGGCATCGCCATCATCGGGTCGGTGTTCAACATCGGTTACCGCGCCGGGGTGAACGACGAAGTAAGAGTGCTCGGCGATCTCTTCGGAGCAGTTCGCTCGTCGCCGGCGGCCGGACTGGTGGCCAGCGAGGGCAAGCCCGAGGTAGTGGACGCCGTCCGCAGATCGTTCATCGACGGCTGGCACCTAGGGACCCTGGTGTGCGCCGCCATCGCCGTGGGTGGCGCACTGATCGTGGGCGTGGTGGGCCTTGCGCGACGCGGGCGCACCGACGACACCTTCGAGGATCTCGACGCCACGACCGACCTCTCATCGCCGACGGCGGACGTCCCCGCGGACGCCGCCGCACTCGGTATCAGTGCCGGCGTCGCCGCCCCCGAACCCGACCCGCTCACGGCCGCACGCGAGCACGCTGCAGCAACCGAGGCCGTGAGCCGACAGGCTGGCGAGGTACTGGCCTCGCTCCAATCCCTCGTGTCCCAGCAACAGCAGACCTTGGACTTCCTCGATGACGAGAAGCGCAAGGTGCTCCAGAGTCGGGAACGCGCGGCCGACATCATCGACCGGGCCGCCGATGAGCTCCAACGTCTGGCGAGCACGCTGCGCGAGGCTCCCACTCCCACCCGACCCGACGAGTCCGACTGACGGCCGGTGGCATCGGGCGCGCCGCGAATTACGCTCGCCCCGTGCGCTCACTCTTCACCGACGAACACGAAGCCTTCCGGGAGTCCTTCGCCGCATTCATCGCGAAAGAACTCAGCCCCCACTACCTCGATTGGGAACGTGCCGGCATCGCCCCGCGCGAGATTTTCGCCCTGGCCGGGCAGTACGGGTTCACCGGCATGGCAGTGCCCGAGGAGTACGGCGGGGGCGGTTCCAACGACTTCCGTTTCAACGTGGTGATCGCCGAGGAGCTGGCGGCAGCCGGCATCGGCGGCGCAGGGCTCGGCATCACCCTGCACAACGACATCACCACCCCGTACTTCGTCGAGTACTGCACCGACGAGCAGAAGCGTCGCTGGCTCCCGGGCATCGCGTCGGGCGAACTCATCACTGCTGTCGCCATGACCGAGCCCGGCACCGGCTCGGACCTCGCCAGCATCGCCACGACCGCGGTGCGCGACGGCGATCAGTATGTGCTGAACGGTTCGAAGACCTTCATCACCAATGGCATCAATTCGGATCTCGTCATCGTGGCGTGCAAATCCGACCCCTCCCAGCGCCACACCGGCATGACCCTGCTGGTGGTGGAGCGCGGGATGTCGGGCTTCGAGCGGGGCCGCAATCTCGAGAAGGTGGGCATGCACTCGCAGGACACTGCAGAGTTGTTTTTCAACGATGTGCGTGTACCGGTCTCGAATCGCTTGGGCGACGAGGGCAAGGCGTTCAACTACCTCACCTTCAATCTGGCCCAGGAGCGCCTGTCCATCGCGGTCAGCGGTGTTGCCACGGCGCGCGCTGCGCTCGGCTGGACCGTCGACTACGTGAAGGAGCGCAAGGCGTTCGGGCAGTCCATCTCGAACTTCCAGAACACCAAGTTCGTCCTTGCCGAGGTCAAGACCAGCATCGACGTAGCACAGGCCTATGTTGACCAGTGCATCGTGAAACTCAACGATGGGGAACTCTCCGCTGCCGAGGCCGCAGAGGCGAAGTACTGGTGCACCGAACTGCAGAAGACCGCAGTGGATCGCTGTCTGCAACTGTTCGGAGGGTACGGATACATGCTGGAGTACCCCATTGCACGCGCCTACGCCGATGCCCGCATCACGTCGATCTACGGCGGCACCACCGAGGTCATGAAGACCATCATCGCCAAGTCACTCGGCCTCTGACACATCGCCGTTCGCCAGGACGGCCGCCGTCGGCAACAATGACGCCATGAGCGATTGGATCCTCCGCGAAACACGCGGTGCAGCGGCCATCATCACCCTCAACCGTCCCGGCGCACTCAACGCCTTCCCACTCCCGATGGTGCGAGACCTTCGTGCAGCGGTAATCGATGCGGTACGTGACCCCGGCGTGGTGGGCATCATCATCACGGGCGCGGGCCGCGGCTTTTGCGCAGGACTCGACATGACCAGCCTCACCGAGGTTTCCGCAACCGGTTCGGCGGCGCGAGAACCCGACGACGGTCCCGATCTCGCAGGTCTCTTCAGCTTTCTCGTCGAACAGCCCAAGCCCGTGATCGCAGCGGTGAACGGTGTGGCGGCCGGTGGTGGATTCGTGCTGGCCACGAAGTGCGATCTGCGCTTTGCATCCACCGATGCATCATTCGTCACGGTGTTCTCCAAACGCGGGCTGATCGCCGAGCACGGCATGACCTGGGTACTACCCAAACTCATCGGCATCGGCGCGGCACTCGATCTGCTGTGGTCGTCACGCAAGGTGGACGCCCACGAGGCACTGCATCTGGGTCTCGTGCAGCGCGTGACCCACCCCGACGAACTCCTCGATGAGGCGGTCGCCTACGTGGAGCTTCTCGCCTCCACGGTGTCGCCTGCGTCGATGGCCGACACCAAACGCTTGGTGTACGAGGGCGCCGGCCAGGAGATCCGCCAGGCCTTCGCAGCAGCCGACGACGCCACGTGGTCCGCTATGGACCGACCTGACCCCGCCGAGGGTGCCGCATCGTACGTGGAGCGGCGCGCGCCCCGATTCCCGCGGATCGGGGCGTCGTGATGCACCGCGAACTCAGCACGATCTCGTGGGAGGTGCACGGCGCCGTGGGAACGCTCTGGCTCGACCGGCCCGAGCACCTCAACGGCATGACCAACACCATGGCGCGCGAGTGCTACGAGACGCTCAGCCGCATCGCCGACGATCCCTCCGTCGCGGTGGTGATCCTCACCGGCCGAGGTCGAGCGTTCTGCCCTGGCGCCGACCTGAAGCACTACTCGGCACAGGGCGTCGACGAACCCCTCCGACCGGAGTACTTCCATGTTCCGGTGTTGCTGCACGAGATGCCCCAGGTGACCATCGCAGCCATCAACGGTGCGTGCGCGGGAGCAGGGCTCGGCTACGCACTCGGCTGCGACCTGCGCTACGCAGCGCGCGGCGCACGCCTCAACACTGCGTTCCTCGATGTGGCGGTGGCAGGCGACATGGGTGTTCCTTGGACGCTGCCGCGCATCGTCGGCGCCGGTCGCGCACGCGAACTCTCGCTGCTTCCCCGCAAGCTCGAGGCCGACGAGGCCGCTTCGATCGGCATGGTGAACGATGTGTTCGAGCCCGAGGCCCTGCTTCCCGAGACCATGCGGCGCGCCGAGCGCATTGCGGCGACATCGCCCACTGCACGACGAACCATGAAGGCGCACTACGTGGCAGCCGAGCGAATTGGCTTCGCCGAATTCGTCGACATCGAGACCGCCGCCCACATGCGCATCAGCGCATCGGCCGATACCCGCGAAGCCTTTCGGGCCTTTGTCGAGAAGCGACCACCGCGCTTCAGCGGCGACTAGGCACCGTTGCCGGGTTGCTGGGCACCGGCCATCATGACCGCCCACACATAATCGGCGCACCAACGGGCGTGCTGCTCCACCGAACGACCTGCGGGCAGCGACTCGCCGGCGCTGACGTGCAGCAACTGGTTGCGCAGACTGCGGGCGAACAGATGGTTGTGGTCGGTGGTGACTGCGCTGTTTCGAATGGTTGGTGCGCGGAACGAACCAGAAGAGGTTGCATCGTCGAGCAAGCGGTCGAGCAGCGTAGCCAGAGGTTCGCGGCGACTGTCACCCGTTCCGGGATGCTCGTGGGCGATCTCGCTCATGAGCAGTGCGCGGGTGAGCGCGGGGTGCTCGATCGCCCGGGCGGCGATCTGGGTCATCACGCGATAGAGCACGGCGGCGGAGTCCGGAGCCGTTTGTGAGCGACGCTCCCGCTCGGCAGCCTCTTCGAACTCGGGCAACCATTCGTGCCACGCAGCATGCACCACTCCCACCACCCCGCCGAACAGCGAGCGGATGGTCTGGTCAGTGCATCCGGCCGCAACAGCGAGTTCGGTGATGGTGGGCATGCTGGTGCGCGAGCCATGGAACAGCCGAGCGAGCGCCTCGATGATGGACGCCCGTGTGGGCGGCTGACCGAGCGACCCGGGGTCCACCGACCGAGCAACGACCTCATGGGACTCGTGCGACGGCACGACGAGTGCCGTTACGAGTGCACCCACTGCCACACCGAAATACGCACTGTCGATGTCGTCATCGCCCATCCGCCGCATGGCGAGGCCATCGGCCAACGCCAGCACGAGCACCACCAGATCGCGTTCGGTGAGCGGCGACCGCACCCCGTACCCGCGCGATGCCAGCACCGAGCGGGCCATCTCGGTGTAGCTCGCCGTGATCGAGTCGTAGTAGTCAGCCAATGAGGTCGCCACGGCCTCCGACGAAGGCGCCAGCGCGGCCGAGAGCAGTTCCACCAAGAACGGCGCCTCGTCGGCGAAATCGAACCGTGACGTGGAGATCTGGTGGATCGCCGAGGATGCCGAGTCGATGTCCACCTCGGGCCGCAGCGCCTCGGCTACTGCACCGGCCGATGCGGCAGCATCGGCGGCACCCGCTCGCAGCACGCGACCCAATGCCTCCTCGAGCGCAGCCCGACGAGCCTCGTTGTTGTGGGTGACGCTGGAGGGAAAGCCGTCGGTGCGGTAGTAACTCGCACGGCTCTTGCCGGCACGAGCCGCCACATCTTCGGGTTTGAGTGCATCAGCCACGACGTCGGCGCCACGCTCGACCAGCAGGCACACGATGGCCCCAAAGAGTCGATCTGCGCCGGACCGATTGCGGTTCTGGGGATCGGGCAGGCCGAGGAGGCGGCGAGACTGCATGGGTTGCGCCACCGGGTCACTCATTGTTTCCGACGGTACTCCACGGGTCGCCATAGATTCACTAATGACGACCTTCCCGCTCATCTATTGTCCCGAATAGTGGGACACTCGGCGGTGCGACCTGCAGAACTGGCGACCGGCACGCGTCATGACCGCTCGGCGAGGAAAGGACGCAGGTCCGGGTACGCCGTCTGTTCCCAACCCCCGTCGACGAACAGGTTCACCCCCGTGATGTATGCCGCATCGCTGCTCGCCAGGAAGAGTGCCGCCGCTGCGATATCGCTCGGTTGTGCCGCACGCCGCATCGGAATCCGTTCGAGATAGGCCTGACGGATCGATTCCTGATCCGTCAATGGCGCCACCAGTGGCGTGTCGGTAAGGCCCGGCGACACCGTGGCCACACGGATCCCCTCATCGGCCAGTTCGATCGCGGCGGTTTGGCCGAGGCTCACAACGCCCGCCTTCGAGGCGCTGTAGGCGCCACCGAAAAACATCGGCACCCGCGAATTCAGCGAAGCGATATTGACGATGACCCCGCCGCGGCCACCTCGGCTTCGCGCCATGCGTTGGGCCGCATGCTTGATGCCGAAGAACACACCCTTCAGACACAGGTCCACGGTGAAGTCCCAGTCCGACGCCGACAGATCGATGAGCGGCGCACCCCGCGTGCCGCCCGCCACATTGAACATGAGGTCGAGGTGCGTGTCAGCCGAATTCACGAGCGATTGCACATCGTCTTCGTTGGTCACATCGCAGGCCCGGGTGAGGAGCAGTTCGGGGGCACGACCCTCACGGACGAGTTCATCGCGCAGACTGCGCAGTCCTACCTCGTTGAGGTCGCCGGCGATCACCGTTGCGCCCTCTGCCACCAGTCGATGAGCGATGGCCCGACCGATGCCGGATGCCGCACCCGTGACGGCCGCGGTGCGACCCGCGAACCGAGCGGTGCCCGTTGTGTCTGTGCTCATTCGTCCACCATCCGCATCACGTCGAGGCCGGCAAATCGGCCGTTTGCATCGGGGTGTTCCACCACGGGGTCGTCCACGTCGTCGTACTCGAGGCGCAGGGCTCGGCTCATCGTGGCGTGCATGGCGTAGGTCGCCGTCACGTAGGTGAACTCCAGAATCGCTTCGTCAGAGAGGTGGCGCTGCAGTTCGGCGAACAATGCATCGGGTACTCGGCCGTGCTGCAGGGTGAGACAGTCGGTGTAGGCCAGCAACACGCGCTCGACTGGCTCCCAGCAATCGTGCACGGACCACGACGGGATGGCCGCCACCTGCTCATCGCTGAACCCGACATCGCGACACGCCTTGCAGTGCTGGCTGAAGACGAACTGGCTCCCGACGTTCCAACCCGCTCGCACCTGACCGAGTTCTCGCAGCCGCGCCGGCAACTGCCGATTCGGCGACCGATAGAACTGGAAGCCGGCGGTGGTGTGGTCGAACGCATCGGGTACGAGTGCGAACACGGTCCACCAGTTTCCGGGTGTGCCCGTGGCAGTTCCCGGCTGGGCGACTGGATCACGATCACCGAACAGTGATGCGTACACACGTTGGGCGAACGGGTGCGCATGCTCCCGGTCGACTTGTTGCAGTCTCGGCATGTGCGAACGGTACTGCGCACCGCCGCATGGCGCCCGCGGACCCCTCGCTGCGATCAGCTCGCAGCGATCACCTCGCAGTGCTCAGCGGAGTTCGTACATCTCGTACACGAGGGTGCTGGGCGGCGTGAAGGTTCCCTTGGCAACCGCCTGCACGCTGTTGAGCCACGCATACCGCTCGTCGCCGGTGTGGAACAGCGGTGTGGAGTACGCGATTCCCGTGGCGAACTGGAGTCGCCCCTTGTAGGACACGTACACGATGGCGCCATCGTGGGTCTCCATGGTGAGTCGGACATCGAGTTCGCCGTACCCGCCGGCCCCGACCGTGAGCCAGTCGGCTGCAGCCTTGCCCTTGAGGCGACCCGATAGCCGTTCGCCCTCGAACACCATGTCGTCCACCTCGCCCACCATCATCGACGGCGAGACCTGGATGGGGGCTGCGAGGGTGACGGTTGCCGAGCAGAGCGGTACGAGTTCGAGCGACATGGCCCCAAAGGTATCCATGGCAGCCTCGCTGTCGGCACTATGACGCCGTGAAACGTCTCGTGGGGTACAGCCGGTTCATCGTGTTCATCGCCGTGGTGCAGATGATCGTCGCGCTCGGTCTCTACGAGTTGTTCATCGGCAGGCTCGACCTGCCGGACTGGCTAATCATCGAGTCGCTCGACGACCTCAAGAAGAAAGTGGTCGACGTCCTCGTGGTGTTCGTTGCCGTCAAAGGGGTGGAGGAGTTGTTCTCCGGCCACTCATCAGCCGACGTACTGCGGACGGTGGGTGCAGTTGCGATCCTCATCGCTGCACTCACGTTCTTCAAGTGGAATGCGCCGTCGAAGTCGCTGCGTCGCCCGACTGGTGACCCCGACGCGATGGACTCCATCGAATAACCGCAACGCTCAACAATGCCGAGGCCACACTGGCCAACAGGATCGCAAGCTTCGCGTCGTTGCGCTGTTGCTCCGCTGTGAAGGCGAGTTCGCTGATGAACAGCGCCACGGTGAAGCCGATGCCAGCGGCATGACCGACCCCCAGCAGTGTTCTTCGTGAGGTGCCCTCCGGCAGTTCGCCCGCACCCACTCGCGCGCCGACGAGTGTGAACAGCATGACGCCCAAGGGTTTTCCGACGACGAGACCGCAGAACACACCCCAGGCCACCACCGAGCCCAACGCATCACGCAGTGAGTCCGTGGACACCTCGAGACCGGCGTTGGCAAAGGCGAACAAAGGCACGATCACGAAACTGCTCCACGGATGGAGTACATGCTCGAGCCACTCCAACACCGACACCGACCGATCCGGGGCGACGTGGGGTTCCGCAGCAAGTTGCTCCACATCGACCAGACCCCGCTCGGGCGCAACCATCGCCGGGGTCAGCAGGCCCATCACCACGCCCGCCATGGTGGGGTGCACGCCTGCCTCGTGGAGGCCGAACCACGCCAACAATCCGAGTGGAACGAAGGCGACCACACGGTGCACACCCACAGTGCGCATGACCACCGTTGCCGCCACCGCTGCACAGGCGAGCAGGAACCACCCGAGCGTGAATCCCTTCGAGTAGAAGATCGCAATCACGACAATGGCGCCGATGTCGTCCACCACGGCCAGGCCGAGCAGAAATGCACGCGCGCTGGGCGGCACGCGCCGCGCCATGAGCGACAGCAGGCCCACCGCCAGTGCGATGTCGGTGGCCATCGGCACGCCCCATCCTCGGGCCGCCTCGCCGCCAGCGATCGAGAGGTAGATCACCGCAGGCACTGCCATCCCACCGAGTGCAGCAAGCATCGGCATTACGAGGGTGCGGCGCGTCGCCAGATGACCCGAGGTGGCCTCGCGCTTGATCTCGAGGCCCACCACGAAGAAGAACAGCGTCATCAGGCCGTCGTTCACCCAATGATGCAGATCCATCCCGAACGAGTACCGCCCGAGACTCAGGTGCAGGTCGGTCGACCAGATGGCGTGGTACGCCGCCTTCCACGGGGTGTTCGCCCACACCAGTGCCGCCACGGTGGCAGCCACGAGCACGACTCCACCGGCGGACTCGGTACGCAGAAAGTCACGCAAGGGGGCGAGTGCCCGGAACCCACGGCGCGCTGTTACACGGGCATCAACCGCCACGCATCATCTCCCGCCGACCAGACTTCCCGGCACACCGTTCGCTGCGGGCGAACCCGCAATCCGGATCCCGACTCTAGCGAGGCACCGCTGCAGTGAGCGGCACGAACGCGACGTCAGGCGACGCAGTTGGCGATCGGTGACACGGCGATGATCGATCCCGAGGATCGGATCGCCTTCACCCACGCCTTGGTCTGGGTGCCGGTGAATGCGTTGTCGAGTTTCACGTCGGGGCTCGTGGAGCCTGCGGTCACGGTGAACGAGGTGAAGGTGGAGGCGTTCACCACGGTGACCTGGTAGCGGGCGGGCTTGGTGGCGGACTTGCCCCATTGGTAGGTGAAGTCCACATCGCCGCCGCCACCGCTCAGCGAGCAGCTGACTCCCGAGAACGACGCTGCCGGACGAGTGGCCGCCCCAGCGGCGAGGGGTGCCGTGGTGGCTGCGGCTGCGCTCAACATGGCGATGCCAGAAACGGCGATGGCACGACGGATATTCACCCTGATTCCTCCTGCTCGGTCAGCCGCTGACGTCGGCTGCCCGTGTGATACTCACGCTACCCGAAACAGCACGGTACGTGCGTACCTTCCCACTCAGCGTGAGGAGTCCTCCGGCCGGATGGGGACCCCGAAGAGCGCTTCGAAACGGTCGTAATACTCGGCGTCGTCGCCGATGGCACCCAGACCCACCCACTCCTCGTCAGACATGTTCCTCCGGCCCTCGATCGACTCCACACCCGCCCACGAGCACGGATAGCGCAACTGCGCCGACGGGTCGCCGATCGCACGATGCACCTCGGCGGCAACCACCATCGGGTCAGTGGGCACGGCGAGACCCGCGAGGTAGAAGCGGAACATCCGCCGGTAGTGAGCCGTGTAGGCACCGCTCTCGTTGGGGGTCTCGCTGTTCTTGGCCTGGATCGCCGACTTGGTAACACCGGCCTGGATCAGTTTCACCCGGATGCCGAATGCGGCAACCTCCTGCGCCAACCCGTCGGTCCAGCCCTCGAGCGCGAACTTCGATGCGGCATAGGGCGACTGCGCACTCGCTGCCACCACGCCGGTGATGGAACCGATGTTCACGATGCAACCGCTGCGCGCGGCTCGCATGGCCGGCAGCACCGCTTGTGTGCACCGCACTGCACCGCACAGATTCACGTTGAGGGTGTCCAGGTACACACTCGTCGGACAGTGCTCGGCCACTGCGATGGGCCCGACGCCTGCGTTGTTCACCAGCACATCGACGCGCCCGACGCGGTCGAGCACCGACCCGAGGGCATGTCGTACCGAGTCGTCGTCGGCCACATCGAGTTCCACCAACCGGACCGTGACGCCGAGATCATCGGCCATCGAGCGCAACTTGTCGGCTTTGGACGTCGAGCGAACCGTGCCAAAGACATCGAAGCCGTGGCCCGCGAGGTGCAACGCCGTGGCCCGCCCGATGCCCGAGTTCACCCCCGTCACCACAGCGATCGGAGCGGGGGCCGCAGTGCTGCTCATGTCGGCAATCTACGATGCAGCCACCGGGGGAACAGGGGCTCGCACATGCTGGCGAGCGCGAAAGGAACGGCCATGGCACGGCTCACGGTGAAAGAACTGCTCGACACACGCGGCCAGCGACGCCTCACCCAGGTGTTCGTACGCACGCCCAGAGAGGCTGCTGCATGCGAGGCGGCCGGCATCGAGATGCTCGTGGCTGCGGAGTCCCAGGAGGGCCGCATCAGCGATCTCGCCGGCATTCGTGCGGCCGCTCCGGGTGCGTTCATCACCTTCGGGCTGCCGCTGGGCGGACTCGCCGACGACGCCGAGATCCTGCGCGAGTCCTACCGACTCCTCGACTTCGGCGCCGACGCGATCTACTGCCCGTTCGGGTTCCGCGCGGTGGAGGCCATGGCTAACCGCTTCATCCCCACGGTGGGCCACGTGGGACTCGTCCCCTACCTCAGCAGTTGGTTCGGCGGGTTCCGCGCTGTGGGCAAGACCGCCAGCACTGCACTCGAGGTGTGGGAGCGCACGCGTCGGTACGAAGAGGCCGGCGCCATGGCCGTGGAGATGGAAGTGGTGCCCAAGGAGGTGGCGGCCGCCATCTGTGAGCGGACCAAGATGCTGGTGATTGGCATGGGGTCGGGGCAGGCGTGCCACGTGCAGTACCTGTTCGCCACCGATGTACTCGGCGACAACGAGGGTCATATCCCGCGCCATGCCAAGCAGTACCGGGATTTCAAGAGCGAGTACGCGCGTTTGCACCGGGAGTCCATCGAGGCGTTCCGCGAGCTGCGCTCCGATGTGCAGTCGGGCACCTATCCGGCGCCCAACAACGACCTGACCATCGCGCCCGACGAGTTCGAACGTTTCCTCGAGGCCCTGGGCTGATCATCGGCACGGTGGGGCGCGATTACACTTCGCCGCAATGATTCGCCAGCTCACCGACATCCCCACGAGTGAGTCGCTCGACTACGACATCGTGGTGGTGGGGGCAGGCGCGGCCGGCATCACCATTGCACTCGAACTCATGCAGTCGGGCCTGCGCATCGCCGTGCTCGAGGGTGGCCAGCGCGAGCAGACCAAGAAGTCGCAGAACCGCTACCGGGGCAAGCTCACCGCCACGCCGGGGCTCGAGTACCCGGCGCTGCAGGACTGGCGCCTCCGCTTCCTCGGTGGCACCACGAATCATTGGTCCGGCTGGTGCCGCCCGCTCGACGAGAACGTGTTCGCACCGCGAGCCGGTGTGAACGACGACGGATGGCCCTGGCCGCGCACCGAGCTCGAGAGCGCCTACGCGCGGGCGCACGAACTCTGCGAGATCGGCCCGGTGCAGTACGACCCGGCTGCCCTGTGCGCAGAAGCGGGCCTGCCCGTGCCCATCGTGGCCACCGACACACTCGCCACGCCGGTCTGGCGTTACTCACCACCCACGAAGTTCGGCGAGAAGTACGCATCGCAACTCGAAGACGGTCCGGTTGACGTACTGCTGGGCGCGAACTGTGTGGGTTTCGAGACCTCGGGCCGGCGGATCAGTGCCGTACTGGTGAAAGCCGACAACAAGGACTCCTACCGTTTCACCACCAAGCACGCGGTGCTGGCCTGCGGCGGCATCGAGAACGCACGACAACTGCTGATGCTCGCCCAGACCGTGCCATCGCTGAATGCGAACGGACTCATCGGTGTGGGCTTCTCCGAGCACCCACACCTCCCGGCAGGTCTCATCATCACGGAGGCTGCCGACCTCGAGGAGGGTGCGCGGTTGTGGGCGATGCGCGAGCGCCCCAAGGACTCCTCCGGCACCGAGTTCAAGATCGGCATGGGACTCACGCCCGAGGCACTCGCCGAGCGCGGTTCGGCAAACCTGTCGTTCTCGCTGCGACCCCTGTCGAAGAACGCGAAGCTCCCCGACCTGACCAAGCCCGTTCGCGCGCTCTGGAAGGCGAGCACCAGTGGTGACAACGTGCTGTACCGCCTCTACGCGCGCGCCGAACAGCGCGTGAACCCCGACAGTCGCATCACGCTCAGCGCCGAACAGGACGACTTCGGACTCCCGCGCGCTGCGCTCGACTGGCGCATCTCACGCCAGGACCTCACCGATGTGGACCAAGGAGTCCGTGTAGTGGCACGCGAGTTGGCGGCGCAGGGAATCGGCCCGTTCGTGCCGTACGAAGCCCCGGGCGAGCGCGAGATCACCGGCGGCGGGCACCACATGGGCGGCGCACGGATGCACGAGAGCGCCGAACGTGGTGTGGTGAATCCCGATCAGCGCTGTCATGCGCTCGACAACCTCTACGTGACCGGCTCGGGAGTGTTTCCCGCAACCTGCTTCTCGAACCCGACGCTGACGGTCACGGCGCTCGCGGTTCGCCTCGCTGCAACACTGCGGACGGCATCATGAACAAGCAGCCACTGTCACGACGCCAGCTGATCGCTGCGGTTGCCACACTCGGGGCCGGCAGTGCAGTGGTCACCGCATGCTTCGGCAACGACAGCGGATCGGACGGGTCCGATGGAGCAGTGACTGCCGGCAACGGCGAGACCATCGACACCGCTACGGCTGTCACCACGGCCACGACATCGAACACCGAGGTCGTGGACCCGGCGTTTGCAGCACCCTGGCGATCACTGGCGAACGCCGACATGACAGCACTCGGCCGGGCTGTACGGGCACAGGCACCATCCGCACTTGCTCATGCCCAGCAGCGGCTCACCTCCGGCGATGTGTCCGACACGCGCAAGGTGCTCGCCGATGCGTATCTGCAAGATGCCCGTGAGGGTGCGTTCGTCGACGTGGACACCTGGCAACTCCCTGCAACCCTCGCCGGACTTGCCGCCGGTCTCTCGCTGCTCGCCGAACAGTCCTGAGCGTCAGTTCGGACGCGCAACGGCCTCGATGAGGCTGCGGTGATAGTGATGCAGACCCTGCTCGTTGCGTCCGAAGGTCACGACATCCTGTGCGCCCGAAGTGGTTCCGGCCTGGATCGACGCAGTCATCCAGTAGTCGTCGTCGGTCACCACTGCCTTCACGAGGTCGGCACGCTGTTGCATCGCCGCACGTTCGGCCTCGGAGCGAATCGGCTCGCGCGTGTAGTGCGTCTGCACCGTGACCGACTCGTCGAACCGAGCGCCCGGATACACCGCGTTGATGAGGATCCCCTCGGGTGACACCGTGAACGCAACATTCGGGAACACCTGATGCACACACGTGAGGTGATGGTGTACCTCCCAGTTCTGCTCGGGGAGTGCAAGCAGGTCGAGCAGGTTCTTGCGGGGAAAGCCCTGACGCGAGTGCGGACCGTAGGCATCGAACACCATCGAGTTGTCGTAGTTGATGAGGTTGATGGTGTTCGGATGCAGCGAGGCAAAGTGGTAGCCCTCGAGATAGGTGTCTACGGCGAGTTTCCAGTTCGTGGCGGGAAGTTCGTTGGCCGTGAACCGCTCCGCTCGTTCGAAGCCGTACGCCGCAAGCAGCGGGGCGAGTGGGCCGAGGTGTGACTCGAGATCCACCGTGGCTCCCGCTGTGGGAACCACCCACACCATGCCGTTCCATTCACGGCACCCCACCTGGGTGAGCGAGTGGGTGCACTCATCCACACCCGGGAAGCCCTCCTTGAAGGGCAAACCGGCGAGCGCGCCGGTGGTGCGGTAGGTCCATGCATGGAAGGGGCACCGGAAGCGTGCGGTGGTGCCCGCTGACTCGTGCACCACCCGTGCGCCACGGTGCCGACACACATTCAGGAATGCCCGCAGCACACCGTCGTCGCCCCGGGCGATCACCAGGGGGCGCTCGGGGATGTGATCGAACGTGGTGTACGACCCGGGGGTCGGCCAGTCGCACGAGAGTCCGAGCAGCAGCGGAGTCTGGTGGAACAGCACCTCGATCTCCCGCTCGTGGCGCGGTTGATCTGCGTAGTTCGCCACGGGCTCGAGCCACACATCGGGGGCGAGGTCGGTGGTTCGCGCCTGCACGTTGGCGATGGCCCGTCGGGCGACCCCGGCTAGATCGGTTCTCAGGTCGTAGGTCATCGACTCGGCGCCCCTGCGGGCGAACCATAGCCGTGGATGGGTGGACTGACTAGCCTCGCGTCCGTCGCCGGCTCGGCGACGCGGACCACCGAACGCCAAAAGAGATGAACCATGACCGCTAAGAAGGCAACGATCGTCTACACCTACACCGACGAGGCCCCGCTGCTCGCCACGTATTCGTTCCTGCCCATCATCGAGGCCTACGCGGCCGTGTGCGGTGTCGAGGTCGAATCCCGGGACATCTCGCTCGCCGGCCGCATCCTCGCCCAGTTCCCGGACCGTCTCACCGACGCGCAACGGGTGCCCGACGCCCTGACCGAGTTGGGTGAACTGGCCCTGCGGCCCGAGGCCAACATCATCAAGTTGCCCAACATCAGCGCATCGATGCCACAGTTGAAGGCAGCCATCAAGGAGTTGCAGGCGCAGGGTTGCGCGCTGCCGGATTATCCCGACGATCCCCAGACCGATGCCGACCGTGACGTGAAGGCTCGCTACGACCGCGTGAAGGGCAGTGCCGTGAACCCGGTGCTGCGCGAGGGCAACTCGGACCGTCGTGCGCCGCTGTCGGTGAAGGACTACGCGCGCAAGCACCCGCACTCGATGGGCAAGTGGGGTTCCGACTCCAAGACCCACGTGGCCGCCATGACCGGCGGCGACTTCTTCGGCAACGAGAAGTCGGTGACCGTTCCCGCCGCCACTGATGTACGGATCGAACTGGTGAGCGCCGACGGCAAGACAACGGTGCTCAAGCAGAAGTTGTCGCTCAAGGCCGGCGAGATCATCGACGGAACCTTCATGAGCAAGAAGGCACTCGTGCAGTTCCTCACCGAGCAGGTGGCCGATGCCCACAAGCAGGGCGTGCTGTTCTCGCTGCACCTGAAGGCCACGATGATGAAGGTGTCGGACCCCATCATGTTCGGCCACGCCGTGCGCGTGTTCTTCGCCGATGTGTTCGCCCAGTACGGCGACCTGCTGCAGTCGGTGGGTGCCGACCCGAACAACGGCCTCGGCGCGGTGATCGAGGCCGCCGAGAAGCTCCCTGCGGCACAGCGCGACGCCGTGCTCGCGGCCATCGAGGCCACCTATGCCAACCGCCCTGCACTCGCCATGGTGGATTCCGACCGCGGCATCACCAACCTCCACGTTCCGAGCGACGTCATCATCGACGCGTCGATGCCGGCCATGATCCGCACCTCGGGCCATATGTGGAACGCAGCGGGCGACGAGCAGGACACCAAGGCCGTCATCCCGGACCGCAGTTATGCCGGTGTGTACCAGGCCGTCATCGACGACTGCCGCAAGAACGGCGCCTTCGACCCGGCGACGATGGGCTCGGTGCCGAACGTGGGCCTCATGGCGCAGGCCGCCGAGGAGTACGGCTCGCACGACAAGACCTTCGAGATCCCGGCGAACGGCACCGTGCGCGTGGTGGACGGTTCGGGTGCTGTGCTGATGGAGCACCAGGTGGAAGCCGGCGACATCTGGCGCATGTGCCAGACCAAGGATGCCGCCGTGCGCGACTGGGTGAAGCTGGCCGTGAACCGTGCGCAGGCCACCGGCGATCCGATCGTGTTCTGGCTCGACGAGAAGCGTCCGCACGATGCAGCGCTGCTCGCCAAGGTGCGCCAGTACCTTCCCGAGCACAATCTCACCGGTGTGCAGATCGAGACCTTCGCTCCCGAGGAAGCGTGCCGGTTCTCGCTGCAGCGCATCCGCAAGGGGCTCAACAGCATCTCGGTGACCGGCAACGTGCTGCGTGACTACCTCACCGACCTGTTCCCCATCATGGAACTCGGCACCAGCGCCAAGATGCTCTCCATCGTGCCGCTGATGGCGGGCGGTGGCCTGTTCGAGACCGGCGCGGGCGGCTCGGCACCCAAGCACGTGCAACAGCTCGTGAAGGAGAACTACCTGCGCTGGGACTCACTCGGTGAGTTCCTCGCACTCGCTGCGTCGTTCGAACAGCTCGCGGGCTATGCGAACAACAAGGGCGCCAAGGTGCTTGCCGATACGCTCGACCGTGCGACCGGCTCGCTCCTCGAGAACGAGAAGTCGCCCGCACGCAAGGTGGGTCAGCTCGACAACCGCGGCAGCCACTTCTACATCGCGCTCTACTGGGCGCAGGAACTGGCCAAGCAGACCGACGATGCGTCACTCGCGGCGAAGTTCGCTCCCCTGGCGGCAAAGCTCGCTGCCGAGGAGTCCACCATCGTTGCCGAACTCACTGCAGTGCAGGGCAAGACGGTGGACATCGGCGGCTACTACGCACCGAACCCCACCAAGACCAGTGCAGTCATGCGCCCGAGCGCCACGTTCAACGCAGCGCTCGCACTGCTCGGCTGACCCGAGGCAAACGGGGCGGTCTAGCCGGCGGTGAGGGTTCGCCGCAGGGTCACCATGTCACGCAGCGTTCGCCCGATGAAGTTCGTGCGCTGCTTGGCACCGATGTAGCCGTAGTGGTAGCCGTCACGCGCGTGCCAGTGACGGTTTCGTCTGGCGAGGCTTGCCCAGTCGACGATGTGCAGGTTCGGCCACTCGGGTACCAGCGAGGCGAGCGCAGCATTGAACACCGTGGACCGGGTGCGGCGAACCGAATACAGGTTGAAGATCGCAACGAGCCGGTCGGTTCCGATCTCGGTCAGCAACGGGATGATGAGTTGCCGGATGGCCTCCACGGTTCGTGCCGGATTCGGATTTCCCTCCCATCCGAGGATGTCGGGGTATCCGAGCGCCACCACATACACCTCGGGATCGAAGCTGGCGGCTCGAGCCATGCGAACGGCGTCGATCGCCGACGGGCGCCCCCGCCGGGTACGGGCGAGCGAACGGCCGGGTTGGAGGTCGAGCCGGAACGGTCCGATGCCGTACGCCGCTATCTCTCGCTTCATCGTGCGATAACGCAGGCTGGATGTGGAGTCGCCGATGAACATCACAGGGCCGTAGGTACGGGGTGTCGAGTCGCTGATGATGATCGGGTAGCGAACGGCCTCGGCCGGGGATGCGGCAGCAGTCACTGCGGCACCGGCGACCGCAGGCACCACACCGGCCCGCACGAGGAGTTGACGACGCGTCAGCACACGAGGTGTCTACCTGACCAATGCGGCCGTAGCCAACACCATCCGACAACGCACGATCAACGCGAAACGGCCACCCGTCTGGGTGGCCGTCCTGC
>JAFMJD010000065.1 GCA_017853685.1 Actinomycetota bacterium
TTCATCTCCACGCTCCTCCAGATCTATTCGCTCGAGTACCTGAAGGGTGATTGGCGGTACACGCACTTCTTTGCGGCCCTCACGCTGTTCTCGTCCGGAATGCTCGTCATGGTGCTGGCCGAGAACATGGTTCAGCTCATCCTCGGCTGGGAGATCATGGGCCTCTGCTCGTTCATGCTCATCGGGCACTGGTGGGAAGATCCCGCAAACAGCCGCGCATCGCTCAAGGCCTTCTTCACCGTACGCACCGGTGACATCGGCCTGTTGGTCGGTACCGCCATCGTCGGACTGAGCGCACAGAAGTGGATCAACGCGAACGGCCTGCAGGATCAGTACTCGGGCTTCAGCATCGAGGGCATCAGCCGTTGGGCACTCGCCGGCGACTCGCAGTACAAGTCGGTGCTCACGTGGGGAGCCGTGGCGCTCTTCATCGCAGCTATCGGCAAGAGCGGTCAGTTCCCGCTGCACACATGGCTGCCCGATGCCATGGCCGGCCCCACACCGGTGTCGTCGCTGCTGCACTCCTCCACCATGGTGGTGGCAGGTGTGTTCCTCGTGGCCCGCATCTACCCGGTGTTCTTCGAGGGTCTGCGCATCCTGGACACCGACGTCAACTTCATCGCCGTCATCGGTGGCATCACCATCATCGTTGCTGCGCTGTTGGCCTTCGTGCAGACCGATATCAAGAAGGTGCTCGCGTATTCCACGGTGAGCCAGCTCGGTTACATGATGATGGGTCTCGGCGTGGGGGCATGGACGCCAGCGGTGTTCCACATCTGGACCCACGCGTTCTTCAAGTGCTGCCTGTTCCTCTGCGCCGGTTCCGTCGCGCACAGCGGTTCGCACCACTCGTTCGACATGAAGAAGGACATGGGAGGCTTGGCCCGAAAGATGCCGGTCACCTTCGTGTGCTGGGTCATCTCCTCGATGGCACTCGCCGGGGTTCCGTTCTTCGCCGGTTGGTACTCCAAGGACGAAATCATCGACATCGCCGGGGCGAACCAATATTGGGTGTTCTTCGGCATCGGTCTGGCCGGTGCGTTCCTCACCACGGCGTACATGACACGTGCCACCTACCTCACCTTCTTCGGCAAGCCCCGGGGTGCAGCAGCGGGTATCCACGAGTCCGATCACGGCGATGCACATGCGTCGCACGATGCTCACGACACCCACGGCGCACATGACGCACACGACGATCACGGTGCCCATGCCGGCCCGCACGAGTCGCCGTGGCTCATCAAGGGCCCGCTCGTCATCCTCGCGACGCTGGCCATTGTCGCCGGGCTCATCAACGCCCCTGCGTTCAAGATCTTCAAGTTCGAGGAGTGGGTGGAACCCAAGGCCGAGCCGGTTGCGCTCGTCGCCGAACACAGCGCCGAGGGAGACGGAACCAAGGCAACCGAGGAGTCGCATTCCGAAGGTGCTGCCCGTTCGGTGCTCGTGGCCGCCGGCGGCGAGTCGTCCGGCGAGGGCGAGGCCACGGGTGTGGGCGAGGCGAAGGGCGAGGAGGAACACGCCGGGTACCCCAATGGTCGCATCGACGAGGGGCACCTCACCGGTGAGTGCGGCACTCCCGGGTTCGTTCCGGCTTCCGAGGAAGCCTGCTACGCGCCGGGGATCCTCCATCACAAGTTCGAGTGGATCAAGGCACTGCCGGCGTTCGTGCTCGTGGTGCTCGGCTTCGTGCTGAGCGCAGGGTTCTGCGTGCTGTTCTACGAGCGCAAGCACCGACGCCTCGTCGGTCTCACCGAGCGCAATGTGCTTGCTCGCGCCGGCTACAAGTTCTTGTGGAACAAGTACTACCTGGACCACCTCTACGAGAACGTCATCGTTCGTGGCATCGCTCACCCACTCGCACGCGCCATGTACTGGGTGAACCAGAACGTCCTCGACGGCATCGTGAACGGCGCTGGCCGCACCGGCCGCAAGGTCGGTGAGATCACCTACAAGGTCGTCGACCAAGGAATCGTCGACGGCGTCGTGAACGGCTCTGGTGCAGCCGCCCGCGGAACGGGCACCGCACTACGTCCTACCCAATCCGGCAAGGTCAGCCAGTACGGAGCGCTGTTGTTCGCAGCCGCTGCACTCGCTGCCCTGATCCTCGTCCTCGTGAACAGCTAGGGAGCACCGAGATGTTGACCGATCAGAACTGGGTCTTGAGCGTTGGGGTGTTCCTGCCCCTCGCAGGGGCCCTGATCATGATGTTCATCCCGAAGAGCGATGAGCTCATGGTGAAGAGCGTCGGTGTGTTGACCGCACTCGCCACCCTCGGGGTCGGCATCTACACGATCTCCGTCTTCGACTACGGCCAGTCCGACAAGTTGCAGTTCGCTGCGAACGTGTCGTGGATCGACGTGATCCACTCGAGATACATCGTGGGCCTCGACGGCATCAGTCTTCCGCTGTACTTCCTCTCGATGGTCATCACGGTGCTCGTGATGATCTACTCGTGGAACCACGTGCCGTCGCCGGGCAACCCGAAGGCCTTCTTCATCCTCATGCTCATCCTGCAGGTGGGTATGGCCGGAACCTTCGTGGCTCAGGATCTCATCCTGTTCTTCGTCTTCTTCGAGATCGTCTTGCTGCCGATGTACTTCATGATCGGCGTCTGGGGTGGCGAGAACCGCCAGTACGCCTCGCTGAAGTTCTTCATCTACACGATGTTCGGTTCGGCGTTCATGCTCGTGGCCTTCCTCGCCCTCTTCTTCAAGACCGGCGCAACCACGTTCTCGATGACCGAACTCGCCGATCTGGTACAGCAGAAACTGGCCGAGGGCGGGCTCACCGGCACCACGATGAACCTCATCTTCGCCGGTATGGCACTCGGGTTCGCCGTGAAGGTCCCGATGTTCCCGTTCCACACCTGGTTGCCCGATGCGCACACCCAGGCACCAACGCAGGGTTCGGTGATCCTCGCCGCCATCCTGCTGAAGCTGGGCACCTACGGATTCGTCCGCATCGCCATCCCGATCCTGCCGCAATCGGCAGCCGACTTTGCTCCGTGGATCGGCCTGTTGTCCGTCATCGGCATCATCTATGGCGCATGGTGCTGTCTGGCACAGACGGACATGAAGCGACTCATCGCCTTCTCGTCGGTGGCACACATGGGCTTCGTGATGCTCGGCATCTCGACGCTCACGAGTTACGGCATCAACGCCGCCATGTTCGGCATGGTTGCCCACGGTCTCATCACCGGCATGCTCTTCTTCATCGCCGGCTCGGTGAAGGACCGGTACCACACACTCGAGATCAAGCGACTCTCGGGCATGCTCAAGCAGATCCCCCGAGTGGGCTGGATCCTCGGATTCTGTGCGATGGCATCGCTCGGTCTGCCGGGTCTCGCCGGCTTCTGGGGTGAATTCCCCGCAATCCTGTCGGCCTTCCAGCCCGCCAAGGGCAATGTGGACCTCGGCATTGCCGAACTCCCGGTGGAGACCTTCCGGACCTACATGATCATCGCCGCCATCGGCACGGTGTTCGCAGCGGCGTACCTGCTGTGGCTCTATCAGCGCACGGCATTCGGCACGCCGACGGCAGAGTTCGCCGGGCTCGGCGCCGACGCCGACGACCACGATGATCATGGCCACGGACATGGTGGCGGGCACGGCGATGCGCACGCAGCAGCGGCCGACTCGCACGCACACGACTCGCATCACGAGCGGATCCGCGACGTCGGCATCACCGAGTGGATCGCGTGGGCGCCACTGCTCGCCGCGATCGTGTTCTTCGGTGTGTACCCGCAGGCGATGTTCAAGGTGTTCGACCCTGCGGTGTCCCTGATCACCTCGAAGTTCGGAGGCTGAGTCCGTGCTCGCCGCGTTCGTCGCTCAAGCAGCCGGGGAGGTGTGGAAGTCCCCAACCGTGGACTACCACGCGCTCGCACCCGAGATCGTGCTGGCGGGTGTGGTCTGCATGGTGCTCCTGCTCGACCTGTTCCTGCCCGAACACCGCAAGTGGATGACCGCAACCCTGGGCGGATTCGGTGTGCTGGGTGCACTCATCCCTGTACTCACGCTTGCGGTCAGCGACGAACCTGCTCGGGTGATGTTCTCGGGCGGATACGTCGTCGACGACTTCTCGCTCGTGCTGAAGGCCCTCTTCCTCATAGCCACCTACGTCGTGATCCTGCTGTCCACCACGTACGTGGACGAGGGCGACTATTACGAGGGCGAGTACTACTTCTTGTTGCTCACCAGCGCACTCGGCATGGTGATGATGGCGTCGAGTCGGGATCTGATCTCGATCTTCGTGGCGCTCGAGTTCCTCTCGATCCCGGCCTACATGCTCGCCGGATGGCGCAAGCGGGACACCCGCAGCAACGAAGCGAGTGTCAAGTACTACCTCCTCGGTGTCTTTGCCTCGGCCGTGATGCTCTACGGCATGTCGCTCCTGTACGGCGTCACCAAGACCACCATCCTCACCGGCATTGGTGATGCGATCCGTACCAATGGCGTCGACTCCGCTGCGGCACTCGGCATCGTGTTCGTGCTCATCGGGTTCGCGTTCAAGGTGTCGGCCGTTCCGTTCCACCAGTGGGCACCCGATACCTACGAGGGTGCACCCACCCCGGTCACTGCGTTCTTGTCGGTGGCGTCGAAGGCAGCGGGTTTTGTTGCGCTGATGACGCTGGTCTTCGTGGGCTTCCCCGACGGCATCGATGTCTGGAAGCCGCTGTTCTGGGTGCTCTCGGTCATCACCATGACCGTGGGCAACGTGCTCGCACTCAAGCAGACCAACATCGTGCGCATGCTTGCGTATTCGTCGGTGAGCCAGGGTGGATTCATCATCATGCCGTTGGCGTTCGCATGGACCAATGACGGCGGAGTGCTGTCGGTGAACCGTGATTCCCTCACGGCCATCGTGACCTACCTGCTCGTCTATGCCGCCATGAACCTCGGTGCCTTCGGGGTAGTGCTGGCGGTGTCACGCAAGACCCGCAGCGGCGAGATCTCGAGCTTCGGCGGACTGTTCTCGTATGCACCCGCGCTCGGCGTGGCGATGACGTTGTTCATGGGTTCGCTCGCCGGCATCCCGCCCCTCGGCGGCTGGATCGCCAAGTTCACCGTGATCCGTGCGCTCGCATCCGACGGTTCCGGCTGGGCCATTGCGCTCGCAGTGATCGGCATGGTCAACGCAGTTATCGCGGTGGGCTACTACGGCAACGTGCTGCGCGAGGTGTGGATGAAGCCCGCACCCGATGGCGATACACGCCCGATCGCGGTTCCGAGTTCGCTCGGCGCTGCGCTCGTTATCTGCGGTGCAGCAACGCTCGTGCTCGGCATCCTGCCGAATCTCGTGCTGCGCTTCGGCGATCGTCTCGACCTCGCCGGCATCCTGCTGCCCTGAGCGCCGCGGCGAGTCGGGGGCCGTTGTATTGAACCTGCCGTCGAGCCCTGATCTCATCCGATTCGACGAGTTCATGTCGATGGCCCTGTACGGGCCCGCCGGGTTCTACTCATCGGGTGGACGTGCAGGTCGACGCGGTGACTTCATCACGTCGCCCGAGGTTGGACCGCTCTTCGGGGCGGTACTTTCGCGCCGCATCGATGCCGAGTGGCGCAGGCAGGGCGAGCCGGATGTGTTCGACGTGATCGAGGTGGGCGCAGGTCCGGGCACCCTGGCGCGTTCGATTGCGGCCGCCCGCAGTGCGGTGGCGCAAGCGGGTGCGCTGCGCTACACGGGCGTAGAGACGAGTTCGTCCCAACGAACGCTCCATCCCGAGGGCATCACGTCGCTGGAATCGATGCCGTCACGGGTACGCAACGGCATGGTCGTGGGGAACGAATTGCTCGACAATCTGCCGTTCCGCCTCGCCGTGTGGGACGACGGCTGGCGCGAGGCCTACGTGACCGAACGCGGCGGCAAGTGGGTCGAGGTGCTGCTCCCATTCGACGTGCTGCCACCATCGTTGCCGGTGAGCGGTGTACCCCACGGTGCGCGCGCGCCTGTGCAAGATGCGGCGGCATCGTGGGTTCGGGACGCATTGGCACTGCTGGACGACGGGTGTGTGCTGGTGTTCGACTACTGCGTGGGCGTTACCGCCGAACTGGCACTGCGGCCATGGCGAGAGTGGCTGCGCACGTATCGTCAACAGCAGCGCGGAGTGCACTACCTCAACCAACCCGGAACACAGGACATCACCACTGAGGTGTGCGTGGATCAGTTGATTCTTGCTGCAGGCGAGCCCGACAGTGTGCGCTCACAGGCTCAGTGGTTGTCGGTCTGGGGAATCGACGAACTGGTGGCCGAGGGCCGTCAGTGGTGGGAGGAGAAGTCGTCGGCGCCCGACCTGCGTGCGATGACCGGTCGGAGTCGTGTGCGCGAGGCCGAGGCGCTCTGCGATCCGTCGGGTCTCGGTTCGTTCACCGTGTTGGAGTGGACGACGACGCGTTCGTGAATCCGGTCGGGTGGTGTCATCCGAGCAGCGGAGCGAGACGGTCCGGAACGGACGCCCACGCGTCGGGCGAGTCCATCTCTTCCCAGAAGTTGCACTCGATGATCACTTCGTCGAAGCCGTGCTCTCGTGCCACAGCGATGTCGGCGCGCATGCCGTCGATGCCGGGTTGGGCACGACCGGGCCGAGCCGGGAACGAGATGAAGGTCCGGTGCCACACCGACAGCGGTGCCTTCCCGAGTTGTGCACGTCCGGAGTTCATCCCGGTGACGATCTCGGCGACATTCGCAGCGGGCAGTCCCGCCGGATTCCATCCGTCGAAGAGCCGAACCGTGCGGTCTGCTCCCCGTGCAGACCACAGCCCCGACAGCAGCGGTGGGCGCGTGGTGCCGTCGGGACGGACGACCGGCTTGGGGTTCACGCGACATGTGGGGATGTCGAAGAACGGTCCACTGTGCCGAACGGGGTCCGGGCCCCAGCAGGCCTCGAGTGCGGCGATGAAGTCCTCCATACGTGCGCCGCGCGTGTGGAAGTCCACACCGCTGGCCGTGTGCTCCTCCTTGGACCATCCGGCTCCGAGCCCCACGAGCAACCGACCATCACAGAGTTGATCGAGCGTGGCGAGTCGTGCTGCGAGCTGGACCGGCCAGTGGTTCCCGGCGACGATCACGCTCGTGCCCAACATCACCGTGTCGGTCCAGGCCGCAACAGCACCGAGGAGTTCGGTGGGCTGCCAGACACTCATGTATTCCGGTGGCGGCGGATTGCCCGGGATGTTGCCGTAGCCGTTCTCGGGTTGAGCGACGTACATGAAGTGATCCTGTACCCAAAGGCTGGTGAACCCGAGGGCCTCGGCGCGTTGGGCGAAGGTGCGAAGCGACGATGCCGTCACGTGTGGTCCGAGTTGCGGGAGGCAGAGTCCGATACCGGTCATGGGATGATCCTGTCAGACGCTGCCCGTGTGGGCGCACGCTGTGGTGCATGTGACGACGGGTTGGCGCAGCAACCGGGTACGGTGGCGAAATGCGCAAAATCGCCGCAGCACTTGCTGCATCTCTCGTACTCGTCACCGCATGCAGTGATGGTGACGACAAGTCGACCGAGTCCGCCACGACCGATTCCGTCGATGACACCTCGGCTGCCACGAGCAGCACGGTCCCACGGCCCACTCGGGCCCCGGTGCCCAAGCCCGAGGTAAAGATTCCGGCCTCGGTGCCCACCGAACTGAAGATCACCGACCTCACCACCGGAACCGGTGACGCCGCCAAGGAGGGCGACACCGTGGTCGTCTACTACGTGGGTGTTCGCTCGCGTGACGGCAAGGAGTTCGACAACAACTTCGAGACGGGCGCGGCGTTCCCCGTAACGCTCGGCGCCGGAACGGTCATCAAGGGATGGGAGCAGGGCCTCGTGGGTGTCAAGGCCGGCGGTCGGCGCCAACTCGACATCCCCGGAGCACTGGCGTACGGCAGCGAAGCAAAGGGCGAGATCATCGGAGCAAACGAAGCGCTCACGTTCGTGGTCGATGTCGTTGCGGTGATTCCGGCGTCACCTGCTGAGAGCGAGCCGGTGTTGGTGGTGAAGCCGAGCAAGGCCACCAAGGTCCTCACCGAAGAGTTGCGACCGGGAACGGGTACCGAAGCCACCGACGGGCTCACGGTGACCTTTGCCTACATTTTCTACCGCGGTGACACCGGCGAGAAGTTGGTGTCGTCGTGGGGGAGTGAGCCCGCAACCATCGAGTTGTTCAAGGACGGCAACATCGACGGCCTCATCGAGGGTCTCACCGGGATGAAGGTGGGTGGCCGTCGTCAGATCACGGTGCCGGGCGCCCAGATCTTCGGTGGCCAGGGCGAAGAGACTCTCGGCCTGCCTGCAGGTGTGGATCTCGTGATGGTGGCCGACCTCCTCGCGGCCTACTGACCGCAGTAGCACACCGACTAGTTTCGGTGTCGCTTACTGACCGAAACGGGGGACCCGCCGTGGCCGACAAGGCGATCGACGACTTGATGCTCGAGAACCGCAAGTTCCCGCCATCGGACGCGTTCAAGCGGCGAGCACTCATCACCGACACGGGCCTCTATGACGACGGCAACGCCGATTACGAAGGGTTCTGGGCGCGTCAGGCGGCGGATCTCCTCACGTGGTCCAAGGATTGGCACACCATCTGCGAGTGGAATCTTCCGTTCTCGAAGTGGTTCGTCGGCGGTGAGTTGAACGTCGCCTACAACTGTCTCGATCGTCATGTGCTCGCAGGTCGCGGCGACAAAGTTGCGTTCTATTGGGAGGGTGAGCCCGGCGACTCCCGGGTGATTACCTACGCCGAACTGCTCGCAGAGGTGAGCAAGTTCGCGAATGCGCTCAAGTCACTCGGCGTGCGCAAGGGCGACCGAGTGAACATCTACCTGCCGATGATCCCCGAGGCGGCGGTGGCAATGCTGGCGTGCGCACGGATCGGCGCGGCACACAGTGTGGTGTTCGGCGGGTTCTCGTCGCAGTCGCTCTCGGACCGCATCAACGATGCCGAGGCCAAGGTACTCATCACCGCCGATGGCGGATACCGACGCGGCGAGGTGTTCGCACTCAAGCCGCAGGCCGATGAGGCGCTGCAGAGCACACCCAGCATCGAGAGTGTCGTGGTGGTTCGCCGCGGGAACAACCCCGTGGACATGCAGGCCGGGCGAGATCACTGGTACCACGACCTCATGGCATCTGCATCGCCCGACTGCCCGGCCGAGCCGATGGACTCCGAGCAGTTGCTCTTCCTCCTGTACACATCGGGCACGACCGGCAAGCCCAAGGGCATCATGCACACCACCGGTGGGTACCTCACGCAGGTGGCGTTCACGCACAAGTACGTGTTCGATCTCCATCCCGAGACCGACATCTATTGGTGCACCGCCGACGTCGGTTGGGTGACCGGTCATAGTTACATCGTGTACGGCCCGCTCGCGAATGGCGCCACGAGCGTGATCTACGAAGGCGTTCCCAACTACCCGGCCAACGATCGGCTCTGGTCCATCGTCGAGAAGTACAAGGTCTCCATCTTCTACACGGCACCCACTGCGATCCGTACGTTCATGAAGTGGGGTGGGGAAGAACCCGCAAAGCACGACCTGTCGTCGTTGCGTCTGCTCGGCTCGGTGGGTGAGCCGATCAACCCCGAGGCGTGGATGTGGTATCACGAGCACATCGGTCGGGGGAACTGTCCGATCGTCGACACGTGGTGGCAGACCGAGACCGGCGGCATCATGATCAGTCCGTTGCCCGGCGCAACCACGCTCAAGCCCGGGTCGGCAACCTTTGCGCTGCCGGGTATCGGCGCCGAGGTGGTCGACGACGAGGGCAAGCACGTGTCACGCGGTGGCGGCTATCTCACACTCACTCATCCGTGGCCGTCGATGTTGCGCGGCATCTGGAAGGATCCCGATCGTTATCGCGACGCCTACTGGAGTCGCTTCGAGGGTCGCTACTTCGCGGGCGACGGCTGCAAGCTCGACGACGACGGCTACCTGTGGCTGCTCGGCCGCGTGGACGATGTGATGAACGTGTCGGGGCACCGCATCTCCACTACCGAGGTGGAGTCTGCGCTCGTCTCGCACCCGTCGGTTGCGGAGGCTGCAGTCGTGGGCGCCAACGACCCCACCACCGGTCAGGCGATCATTGCGTACGTGATCCTGCGTTCGGGGCTCGAGGTGGGTGAGGGAGATCTCCGCAACCACGTGGCCAAGGAGATCGGCGCCATCGCCAAGCCCAAGACGATCTACTTCACACCCGATCTACCCAAGACTCGCAGCGGAAAGATCATGCGTCGCCTGCTGCGCGACGTTGCCGAGGGCCGCAATCTGGGTGACACCACCACGCTCGCCGACGCCAATGTGGTGAACGAACTCCAGAAGCGTGCGTCGGAAGCACCGTCAGAGGACTGACGGCCGCTTCAGAACCTGATCAGTCGCGGAAGTTCTCGTACTGCATCGGGATGTCGAGGTCGGAGCCCTTCAAGAGCGCGATCACGGCTTGCAGATCGTCACGCTTCTTGCTCGTCACGCGAACTTGTTCGCCCATGGTCTGTGAGGAAACGCCCTTGGGTCCCTTTTCCTTGATGAGTCGATTGATCTCACGGGCCTTGTCCGAGGAGATGCCGGCTTTCATCGTGACTACCTGGCGGGCGGTGGAGCCCGACGCCTCTTCCACCTTGCCCCAGTCGATGCCCTTCAGCGAGAGTCCTCGCTTCACCAGCTTCTCCTCGAGCACCTGACGAACGGCCCGCAGGCGGTCCTCGGTGACCGAGCGGAGCGTGAGCACCAGCTCTTTCTGCTCGATGGAGGAGTCGGTGTTCTTGAAGTCGAAGCGCTGGGCGATCTCCCGTTGGGCCTGATCGACAGCGTTGCGGAGTTCTTGATGATCGATCTCGGAGACCACGTCGAAACTGGGCATAGCCCGAGAGTAGTGGCCCCGTGGGTGTGTCGTCGGCTGCCCGGCCGCTACCATCTTGCGACGCTGGGGTCGATGCCCGAGTGGCCAAAGGGAGTTGACTGTAAATCAACCGGCACTGCCTACGGAGGTTCGAATCCTTCTCGGCCCACCAGCGATGAAGGGGGAAGCACCGCTTCCCCCTTCTGACTTTTTCGCCCGTGCTGACGGCTCCGCCGGTCGCTACACGTAGTAGTCGCGCAGGGGCGGGAACCCGTTGAAGCCCACCGACGAGTACGTCGTGGTGTAGGCGCCTGCCGAGAGCACGTCCACCATGTCGCCCTCGGTGAGTGCCAACGGCATCTCGTATGCGCTCTTTTCGTAGAGCACATCGGCTGAGTCGCACGTGGGGCCGGCGATGCACACCGCCCCCGTGGGTCCGCCGGCATCGTCGTGCGGTGTGCGAATGCGATACCGAATGGCCTCGTCCATCGTCTCGGCGAGCCCGTGGAACTTTCCGCAGTCGAGATAGACCCAGCGCTCGAAGTCCTCGGGCGAACGTCGTGACACCAGCACGACCTCGGTGCGCAGTACGCCGGCATCGGCAACCATGTAGCGCCCGGGTTCCACCATGATCTCGTCGAGGCCGTCGGGGAACCAACGCGCGAGCGCGGTGGTGACGGCTCGGCCGTAGGCATCAATGGTCGGGCTCTCCTCGCGGTACGTACCCGGATAGCCGCCACCGAGGTTGAGGAAGGTGGGGTTTGCTCCTTGTGAGCGAGCCTGTTCGAACACCCATGCAACGCGCTCGAGCGTGTTGTCCCACGCATCGAGGTCTCGCTGCTGCGAACCGACGTGGAACGACACCCCGCATCGCATGCCCATCGCCGTTGCAGCGACGAGCAGACGGACCACATCGGGTGCCTCGCAACCGAACTTGCGCGACAAGGGCCAGTCGGCGCCGCCGCAGTCGTGGAGCAGGCGAACGCACACACTGGCTCCCGGCGCTGCGTCGGAGACCTTGATGAGCTCCTCCATCGAGTCCACCGTGAACTTGGTGACGCCCACCGAATGCGCGTACGCGATGTCACGGCGCTTCTTGATGGTGTTCCCGTAGGAGATCCGTTGGGGATCGATGCCGATCGACAGACACATGTCGATCTCGCCGGGACTGGCGACATCGAACGATGAGCCCAATGCGGAGAGCCGTTCGAGAATCGGCTGGGCGGGGTTGGCCTTCACTGCGTAGTAGGTGATGGCGCCCGGGATGGCCTTGGCCAACTGGTGGTACCGGTCCTCGACATGATCGAGGTCGATCACGACGAACGGGGTAGGGGGGTGCTGTTCGCGAAGGAACTGCTCGACTTTCGCACCGAGGTCGGTCAACGGGACTCCTTGTGTGGGAGAGATCACCTTCTTGTGAAAGGGGTTTCGGATACTGACGAACGGGTAACCCGTGTGCCGAGCGGACCGTGTCCGCAGGGCTCGGTGAAAGTACCGGCCGAACGCGCCGATTGCGACTAACGCGTGCGTCAGTCAGTGACGCATCAGTCAGTGACCGATGCGTCAGTTCGTTACCCCACGGCTACCGTTCCCGCCGCATGATCCTCATCGACGCCGAGCACGTGTCGGTCTCCCGACCGAATCGTCCCCTGCTCGACCGTGTGTCGCTCACGGTGTCGTCGGGCGACCGCATTGGTGTGGTGGGTCTGAACGGAACCGGCAAGAGCACCTTGCTGCGTGTGCTGTCAGGGAGCGCGCTCCCGGACTCGGGCGTCGTGCGCTTCGGCCGTGGTGCCCGAATCGGCGTGCTCGAGCAAGAACCCGAGCTCCCCGACGGCACGGTGCTCGAGGCGGTGGGTGAGGGCTGGGAGGCCGAGGCGGCACTCGACCGTCTCGGGATGGGTGCACTGCACGGCGCTCGCACCGACGCGCTCTCGGGTGGGCAGCGCAAGCGCACAGCGCTCGCCCGTCTGCTGCACCGGGAGTGGGATGCGCTCATCCTGGACGAGCCGACGAACCACCTCGACCTCGATGCGGTGAACTATCTCGAGGATCGTCTCGCTGCGTTCCGCGGGGGTCTGGTCCTCGTCACACACGATCGACACCTGCTGGACCGACTCACCACCAAGGTGCTCGAACTGGATCGTGGCACCGGCTATCTCCACGTTCCGTCGGGTCCGCACGCCGGGTCCGGTTACGCCGCCTATCTCGAAGGTCGTGAGGCCCGTGAAGTTGCCGCCGCCACGGCCGAGCAGAAGCGCCGCAATCTCGCCCGCACCGAACTTGCGTGGTTGCGCCGCGGCGCACCTGCACGTACGAGCAAGTCCAAGGCGCGCATCGACGCTGCCACCGAACTGATCCATCGCACACCGCAGGCACCGGCGCGCGATGGCGCACTCGGTCTGGCACCCAGTGCTCGTCGGCTCGGCAGCAAGGGGATCGAACTCGAAGGCGTGGGCTTCACGTGGCCCGACGCGCCGGCCGCCACGCTGTCGGCGGTGAATCTCACGCTCGAGCCGGGCGATCGCATCGGGATCGTTGGTTCCAACGGCGCCGGCAAGTCCACGCTGCTCGATCTCATCGCCGGCCGAGTAGCGCCCACACAGGGAACGGTCGATCGTGGCGCAACCGTGCGCATCGGCTACTACGACCAACTCGGTCGCACGCTCGACGAGTCGCAGCGGGTACGCGAAGCGGTGGCCGGGCCGACGAAGGCCGATCCCACGCTCGACGACGTGCGGCTGATGGAACGCTTCTGGTTCGACGGTGATGCGCAGTTCGCGCGCATCGGTCAGCTGTCCGGTGGCGAGCGTCGTCGACTGCAGTTGTTGCTCACGTTGGTCGATCAACCGAATGTGCTGCTGCTCGACGAGCCCACCAACGACTTGGATCTCGACACCTTGCGCGCGCTCGAGGATTTCTGCGACGACTGGCCGGGCATCGTGGTGGTGGCAAGTCATGACCGCGTGTTCCTCGACCGCGTCGTGGAGTTCGTGCTGGCGGTGGAGGACGGTTCGGTTCGAGCGGTGCGCGGTGGGGTCGCCGGATGGCTCGCCGAGCGGGCCTCGCGCCAGCAATCGAACGCGCAGCCGGCGCGCCCCGGCGTCTCGGTGCCGCGGACTGCGCAGCCCGCAGCGGCCTCACGGTCCGGCCGCAGCCCCTCCACCCTGCGCCGCCTCCTCGGCGAAGCCGAACGAACGCTGGCCCGGGCCGTCGCCGAGCGGGACCGGTGTGCGGGCGATCTGGCCGCCGATGACGGCACCGAACACAGCCGGCTGGGCAGGCTGGCCACGGCCCTCGCCGAGGCCGAGGCGGCGGTGGCGACTGCCGAGGAGGCGTGGCTGGTCCTGGCGGGTGAGGCCGAGGCCAGTGGACTGAATGTCTAGAGCTGCCGGCTCGGGCGTTCGTGGAGCACGCACTGCATGAGCGCCACGTCGAGCCATCGGTTGAACTTGCGGCCGATCTCGCGCTCGATCCCCACGAGCCGGAACCCGCACCGCTCGTGGAGGGCCCTCGACGCCGTGCCCGAGGCCTCGATTCGGGCCATCACCACGTGGAATCCGGAGTCAGCGGCCAGGTCGAGGACATGGTTGAGCAGGAGCGCACCGATTCCCCGGCCGTGGGCATCCCGGTGCACGTACACCGAATCCTCGACCGAGGTCCGGTAGGCGGCCCGCTCCTTGTAGGGCGACAGGCCGGCGAACCCGAGCACTTCGCCGGAGGCGTCGGCGGCCACGATCACCGAGAACGCACCGGACCGTGCAGCGATCCAGTCCTGTTGGTCATCGAGGGAGCGGGGCACGAGGTCGAAGGTGGCCGTGGTGTTCTCGACCTCGTAGTTGTAGATGGTCCGAATCGCCTCGGCATCGCCGAGGACGGCGGGTCGTAGCGTGATGCCGGTCGGAGTGCTCACCGGTGCAGACCGTATCCCCCGCCGAGGTGTGCCGATGGGCAACAATCCGGTGGTCGCAGGTCGGACCGCGCCGCTATGCTGGCCCGTCGGTCCGCGGCTCTGCCGCGCCCGCCCTCTTAGCTCAGTCGGCAGAGCGTTT
>JAFMJD010000201.1 GCA_017853685.1 Actinomycetota bacterium
ACGAGGTCGGCGCCGACGTCGGCGGCCTTGGTGAAGATGCCGCCGCCCACGCGGAGGAACAGGGCGAGGAGCGAACCGCCGAAGCCGAATCCCACGAGGATCACCGACGACGTGTTCTGGAAGATCATGATGATGACCGTGGCGCCCAGGAGTCCGAGGCCCACGGTGAACATGCCGGCCACGCCACCCGTGCGGAATGCCACGGTGAGTGCGTCGGACATCGAGCCGTTCTTGGCAGCCGCAGCGGTTCGTACGTTGCCTCGGGTGGCCAGGGTCATGCCGATGTAGCCGGTGAGTCCCGACGCCAGACAGCCGGCGATGAACGCAATGGTGCGCCACAGACCCGACTGCACGAAGCTAAGTGCCTCGCCGCCGTTGTCGGGCTTGTCGATCGCCGTCGACGTGAGGAACACGATGACGGCCACCGGGATCAAGATCACCGCGATCGTTCGGAACTGGCGCTTCAGATAGGCCCAGGCACCCACCTGGATCGCCTTGGCGATCTCTTTCATCTTGGGGGTGCCCTCATCGGCCGCCATCACGCTCTTCACGAGGAAGAACCCGACGGCGATGGCGAGCAGGGCGGCGGCGGCGGACAAGATGAGCACCAGCCAGTCGCCACCTTGGATGGTGAACTGCTGGTAACTGCCCTCAGCGAGGATGGTGGCCACGAAGGGTCTCCGGTTGGGTTGGGGCGCGGCCGCAACGGCCGGGCCTCGGATGCAACGTGGAGAGTGTAGGGGACTGACCCCCGAACGACGGAAACCATCGTGATCGACACCGGTACTCGTCGGGCGGTTCGGGTCATCGTGTTCCGCAGCGCCGAAACGAGCATTACGGAACCGTTACGGAGAGTGTCCGGCGCCACCCCGATGAGTTATCCGATCCGGTCTCGCCAGCGGTAGGTTCCGATCTCGGCTCCGCAGGTCGGGGCCGGAGTTATCGAATCGACTGGGAGGCCGGCGGCAACGATGGCGCAGGTGATCAACCGTCAGCGAGGGCCCGTCACAGGCTCTGCAACCAAGGCGCGCAAGAAGCAACCCTTCCTGCTCGACCTGTATCAGACCTCGGTGGGCAAGAAGTACGTCATGGCCATCTCGGGGCTCATGGGACTGGGCTTCGTGCTCGTCCACATGATCGGCAACCTGAAGATGTACCTCGGCAGCGAGGACTTCGACCATTACGCCGAGTTCCTCCGTGAGCTGCTCGTGCCGATCTTCCCGCGCACGGTGCTGCTGTGGATCCTTCGTGGTGGTCTCATCGCAGCACTCGCAGTACACCTCCATGCTGCGTACTCGCTCACGGTGATGAACCGCAGGGCGCGGCCGGTGAAGTACCAGTCCGAGCGGGACTACCAAGCCGCCAGTTTCGCCAGCCGCAGCATGCGCTACACCGGTGTGGTGGTGCTGCTGTTCATCGTGTGGCACCTCATGGACCTCACCGCAGGCACCTGGAACGGCAGCGACTTCGTGCGTGGCCACGCCTACGACAACGTGGCGAACTCGTTGAGCCGCTGGCCGGTAGCCATCTTCTACATCGTCGCCAACGTTGCGCTCGGCGTGCACCTGTTCCACGGCGTGTGGAGCCTCTTCCAGTCGATGGGCTGGTCGCACCCGCGGTTCAACAAGTGGCGCCGTCACATCGCCGGCGGATTCGCTGCGCTCATCGTGATCGGCAACGTGTCATTCCCCATCGCAGTACTCGCGAACATTGTGGAGGTAGGCAAGTGAGCACATCAGCCGGACAGACGCTCGCCGCCAAGGGAATCTCCTCGAAGATCCCCGAGGGCTCGATCGAGCACAAGTGGCTCGGATACAAAGAAGACGTCAAGCTCGTCAACCCGAACAACAAGCGCAAGTTCAAGGTGCTCGTTGTCGGAACCGGTCTGGCTGGCGCCTCGGCCGCGGCCACGCTCGCAGAGCTCGGCTACGAGGTAGAAGCCTTCACGTTCCACGACTCCGCTCGCCGGGCACACTCCATCGCTGCGCAGGGCGGTATCAACGCCGCAAAGAACTATCAGGGCGACGGCGACAGCGTTCACCGCTTGTTCTACGACACGGTGAAGGGTGGCGACTTCCGCGCACGTGAGTCGAACGTGCACCGCCTCGCCGAGGTATCGGTGAACATCATCGACCAGATGGTGGCCCAGGGCGTTCCGTTCGCACGTGAGTACGGCGGCCTGTTGGACAACCGCTCGTTCGGCGGCGCGCAGGTCTCCCGCACGTTCTACGCACGTGGTCAGACCGGACAGCAGTTGCTGCTCGGCGCGTACCAGCAGCTGTCACGTCAGGTGGGCCTCGGCGGAGTGAAGCTCTGGACCAAGGTCGAGATGGTCGATGTGGTGACGGTCGACGGACGTGCGGCGGGCATCGTCACACGTGACCTCGTCACCGGCGAGATCCGCAGCCACGCAGGCCACGCAGTGCTGCTGTGCACCGGCGGCTACGGAAACGTGTTCTACCTGTCCACCAATGCGATGAACTGCAACGTCACCGCTGCGTGGCGTGCGCACCGCAAGGGCGCGTTCTTTGCGAACCCCTGCTTCACGCAGATCCACCCCACGTGCATCCCGCAGAGCGACGAGACGCAGTCGAAGCTGACGCTCATGTCCGAGTCGCTGCGCAACGACGGACGTGTGTGGGTGCCCAAGGATCGCGATGAGAAGCGTCCTGCGCACGAGATCCCCGATCAGGACCGTGACTACATCCTCGAGCGCCTGTACCCGTCGTACGGCAACCTCGCACCGCGAGACATCTCGTCACGTGCAGCGAAGCGCTCGGTCGATGCCGGCCTCGGTGTGGGACCGTTGAAGAACGGTGTGTATCTCGATTTCTCCGACGCCATCAACCGACTCGGCGAGCCAGTGGTGGCCGAGCGTTACGGCAACCTCTTCGAGATGTACGAGCGCATCAGCGGTGAGAATCCGTACAAGACGCCCATGCGTATCTACCCGGCAGTGCACTACACCATGGGTGGCCTCTGGGTGGACTACGAGCTCATGACCTCGATCCCCGGCGTGTATGCACTCGGCGAGGCGAACTTCTCGGATCACGGCGCAAACCGTCTCGGAGCGTCTGCACTCATGCAGGGTCTTGCCGACGGCTACTTCGTGATTCCCTACACCCTCGGCAACTACTTGGCGCCGATGCTCAACAAGCCGGTACCCGGCGTCGAGCATCCGGCGTTCCGGGAGGCCGAGCAGGCTGCGACGGCTCGGTTCCAGGGCTACTTGGGCATCAAGGGCACTCGTTCACCGGATTACTTCCACCGCCAACTCGGCAAGATCATGTGGGACTTCTGCGGCATGGAGCGCACCAAGGAGAGCCTCG
>JAFMJD010000202.1 GCA_017853685.1 Actinomycetota bacterium
AGGGAACTGCCACACGGCCTTCGCGTTCGTGGCCCACCGGGCCGTGGTCGATGTCGACCCCGATCTGGGTCTGGTGAAGGTGGTGCAGGTGGCCACCGCACAGGATGTCGGGGTGGCGCTCAACCCGTTGTCGGTGGTGGGCCAGATCGAGGGCGGTATCGCCCAGGGTCTCGGTCTGGCGGTGATGGAGGAGATCATCCAGATCGACGGTGTGGTGCGCAACGCCAGCTTCACCGACTATCTGCTGCCCACCATGCTCGACATGCCGCCGGTCGTGGTGTCCCTGATCGAGGAGCCCGAGCCGATGGCGCCGTTGGGTGCCAAGGGCGTCGGCGAGCCGCCCACCGTGAGCAGCACCCCGGCCATCGTGGCTGCCATTCGTGACGCCATCGGGCGCGACCTGCACCGTGTGCCGGTGCGCCCCACCGACATCATCGGCTGAGCAGGGGGTCGGTCCCGGTCGCTTGCTCGGCGGAGGCGCCGATCGGTTAGCGTGCGAGGCGTGTCGAACGAGCGCGAGATCATGACCTGGGAGATCTTCGGAGAGGCCTCACGGTCACTCGCCGAGATGGTGGCTGCGGACTACGAGCCCGACATGATCCTGTCGATCGCTCGTGGAGGCCTGCTGATCGGCGGCGCCCTCGGCTACGCCCTGAGCGTGAAGAACGTCTACACGATGAACGTGGAGTTCTACACCGGCGTCGATGAGCGACTCGAGGTGCCTCGCATCCTCCCGCCGGCTCCCGACTTCGTCGATGTGCGTGATGCGAAGATCCTCATCGCCGACGACGTCGCCGACACCGGACACACCTTGCGCAGTGTGCAGGAGTTCTGCGCCGGCAAGGTGGCCGAGGTGCGTACGGCATGTCTGTACGAGAAGAGCCACTCGGTGGTGAAGTGCGACTACGTCTGGAAGCACACCGACCTGTGGATCAACTTCCCGTGGAGCGACAAGGACCCGGTCGCGAAGCGCGACTGGACCGTGAAGGACGCCTGACCCCCGTCAGGTTCGGGCCAGCACCGTGAGCGCGGCATTGCGCCCACTCGCGCCCCACACTCCTGCACCGGGGAAGGTGGCTGCGCCCGTGAGCCACAGACCGCGAACCGGGGTCTCGTAGCGCGTCAGTTCGGGACTCGCATTGCGCAGTGCAGCGAGGGGACCGCCTGCGAACGAGGTGGCGTGCCCGTGCGGCAGGTGGAACTCGCGCTCGTACCGGTCGGGTGTCATGGCCCTCCACTCGACGAGGCCGTCGAGGAAGTCGGGTTGGGCGAGCGACCCGAACAGGTCGAGCCAGCGTCGCGGCTCGGTGCTGTCGGGCCATCCGCCCGGCAGCCCGTATGGAGTGAACAGTGCCTCGAGGCTGAGCACGTGCAACCCGTCGGGCGCGAGCGTCGGATCATCGACCGAGGGGACGTTCGCCAGCAGCCCGGGGTGGGGGAGCACCTCGTTGCGGGTCATCATCTCCCAGCCGCGGTGCATGTCGGCGAGGCTGGGGGCGATGGCGTAGGTGGCGGCGAGATCGCCGTCGAGACCCGCCTCGAGCGCCCGGCGGAGGCGGGGCACCGACCGCACCACGGCATCGATCTTGCTCTCGTAGCCATCGGCGTGTGGCGTGGTGCGCCACCGCTGGACCAGTCCGGCAGCGCGCGCCGGGGGATTGCGCAACCACTGCAAGAACGTGTCGTGCGGATTGCACGCCGACACCACGACGCGCGCCGTGACCTCGGTGCCGTCGTCGAGCGACACGCCACGGACGCGGTCGCCCTCGCACGTGATGGCCTCGACGCGGGTGGAGGAGCGGAGTGTGCCCCCCGACCGTTCGAAGGACTGGAGCAACGCACGCGGCACCATGCCGCTGCCACCGACGGGTCGTCCCACCTTGGCGACGTGGCGCATGGCGTAGGTGAGCGCACCGAGGCCGCTGCCCGGCAGTTCGGGTGAGATGCCCCACACCATCGGTCCCACGAGGAGGCCCGGACCACGCAGTGCCTCGCTGGAGAAGAACTCGCGCATGACGTCGGCCGCGCTGCGTCGACTCCACCGGAGGAGTGTGGGCACACCGCGAAGGCGGTGGCGGAGTGCGTCGCCGACGAAGCGACCGACGCTGGGCGGGTCGTTCGCTGCATCGAGCACCATGCGGACGGCAGGCATCGCAGCCTTCAGATAGCGCCGGTACCCGTCGACCTCGCTCGGGTGGTTGCGGCCGATCGACTCGAGCGTGCGTTCCACGTCGTGGTGTGCCGCCCATGCGGGACCGCCGGTCCAACTGACGTTCACCTGCGCCGGGTCGAGCTCGAGGTAGCGGAGACCGAAGTCGGCGAGACCGAGTTCCTCGATGACCGGTGTGGTGCGGAACGTGAGATGGTCGCAGTTGCAGATGTTGACGGTGGCGCCACCGAACGACTCGCTCGAGGCGGTGCCACCCACGTCGGAGCGGGCCTCGACCAGCAGCGTGCGCAACCCGCCTCGTGCGAGGTACGCGGCGCAGACGAGGCCGTTGTGACCGGCGCCGATGACGACGGCGTCGTAGTCGTGGGAGGGCATGGCCCCATTCTGTCGGCCCCGAAGGCGTCGGGGCTAACCTGCCCACGTGACGAAGAACCTGCGTCGATTCGCCGATCTGTCGGGGCCCCAGGTGGGCGAGTTGCTCAGCGAGCGCAGCATCCTCGTGCAACCGATGGGTGCCATCGAGCAGCACGGCCCGCACCTGCCGCTCAGCACCGACAGCGTCGTCGCCACCGCGGTCGCTGAGGCGACGGTGGCCGAAGTGGGCGAGGAACTCGACGTGTGGCTGCTGCCCACGCTCGAGTACACGAAGAGCAACGAGCACGCCTGGAGCCCCGGCACGGTGTGGCTGTCGGCATCGACACTGCTGTCCGTGCTCCACGATCTCGGTCGATGCATCGCGACGACGCCGGCGAAACGGCTCGTCTTCCTGAACGGGCACGGCGGCAACAGCGCCTTGCTGAACGTGGCCAACCGCGAACTGCGCCTCGCGCACGGGTTGATGACCTTCCTCACCCACCCCGGGGTGCCCGCCGATCAGGGGGGTGCGTCACCGGCGGGTGAGTTGGGCATGGGCGTGCACGGTGGCACCGAGGAGACCTCGATCATGTTGCACCTCGCGCCGCACCTCGTCGACATGTCGAAGGCCGAGCGACGTGTGCCCGAGCACCTGGCGGACAACCGCTACGTGCGGTTCGGTGGAAGGGTGTCGTTCGGCTGGCTCAGCAACGACTTCTTCGCCGACGGATACATCGGTGATCCGACTCCGGCCACGGCCGAGATGGGCAAGCAGTTGTTCGAGGGTTCGGTGCGTGGGTTC
>JAFMJD010000203.1 GCA_017853685.1 Actinomycetota bacterium
CACCGATCGCGGTGATGAGTGCCTGGATCTCGTTGTTCTTCAGCATCTTGTCGAGGCGGGCTCGCTCGACGTTGAGGATCTTGCCGCGGATGGGCAGCAGTGCCTGCGTGCGCGGGTCGCGGGCGTTGAGTGCCGAACCACCGGCCGAGTCGCCCTCGACGATGAACAGTTCGCTCTCCTCGGGGTTGCCGCTGCTGCAGTCCTTCAACTTGTCGGGCATGCCGGCGCCGGTGAGTGCGGTCTTGCGACGGATCGCGTTACGCGCGTTCTTCGCTGCGACTCGGGCCTGCGCAGCGGCCTGCGCCTTCTTCACGACCTTGTTGGCCTCGGCCGGGTTCTCGTCGAGCCACTCGGCCAACTTCTCGTTGGTGGCCTTCTGCACGAAGCTGCGCATCGGCACGTTGCCCAACTTGGCCTTGGTCTGACCCTCGAACTGCGGCTCACGCAACTTCACAGCGATGATGGCCGTGATGCCCTCGCGGATGTCCTCGCCGAGCAGGTTGTCGTCCTTCTCCTTCAGCAGGCCTTTGGCACGGGCGTACTTGTTGAGCACGCTGGTGAGGGCGGTCTTGAAACCCTCGACGTGCATGCCGCCCTCGATGGTGCTGATGCCGTTGGCGTAGCCGTGGATGCCTTCGTAGTACCCGGTGTTCCACTGCACCGCGATGTCGAGGGTCTGACCGCCCTCGTCGTCCTCGTCCTCGAAGTGAGCGACCTTGCTGAACAGGGCCTCCTTCGACAGGTTGAGGTGGCGCACGAAGTCGACGATGCCGCCCTTGTACTGGAAGGTGACGTCCTGTTCCTTGCCGGGACGCTCGTCGCAGAACACGATCTCGAGACCGCGGTTCAGGAACGCCATCGTCTGCAGTCGCTCGAGCACCGTGCGACTGACGAACTCGGTGCCCTCGGACGCGAAGATGGTGGCGTCGGGCCAGAAGGTGACGGTGGTGCCACTGGTGCGACCACGGCCGGGAGTGGCGCCGGTCTCGGCAAGCTTGCCCTGCGGCTTGCCGCCCTGCGCGTACTCCTGGAAGTAGCGACGCCCGTTCTTGTCGATCTCGATGGTGAGACGTTCGCTCAGTGCGTTGACCACGCTGACGCCCACGCCGTGCAGACCGCCCGACACCTTGTAGCCCTCGCCGCCGAACTTGCCGCCGGCGTGCAACACGGTGAGCACGACCTCGGCCGCGCTCTTGCCCTTGTGTGGACCGGAGGGATACGGATCGACGGGAACACCACGTCCGTTGTCCTCGACGCGACACCCGCCGTCGGCCTGGAGGGTGACGACGATGCGGGTGCAGAACCCGGCCATCGCCTCGTCGACGGAGTTGTCGACCACTTCCCAGATGAGGTGGTGCAGACCGGCGAGACCGGTGCTGCCGATGTACATGCCAGGGCGCTTGCGGACGGGGTCGAGGCCCTCGAGGACCTGGATGTCTTTCGCGCCGTAATCGGCACTCGGTTGCTTCGTGTCGGAGGCCACGGACACCTCGATTTCATGTGGCGGAGAGGGGGGTGATTCGGTGGGTGCACCGGGGTTCGCCGAGACGCGGCGACGGTCACCGAAAATGGGTGCTGAACTGCGGTTTCGTCGGGGTCGAACGCGCTGTCAGAACTAGGTCACAGCCTACCCGAGGGGTGCCACGCGGAAGCGGACTTCCGGGCAGAGATCGCGGGACGAGAACCGAGGTGACGAACCGTGTCAACGACGCCGCGCGACACGCACTTCGAGGCGGTCGACGGTGACCCCGGCGACCTCCTTCAGGCGGGTTCGGACGGTCAACTCGAGGAACTTCACCTGCGTCGCCCACGCCGGATCATCGACCTCGACCACGAGTGTCGTGCCGTCCAACTTCACCGGTTGCACGTGGGCGGCGACGGCCGCTCCGACGGCGTCGTCCCACCGTCCGAACACACCGCCCATCGCCGCAGCGTCGGCACCGCGACGAGGACCGGTTCCTCCATCGGGTCGCGGGGTCGACGCCTCGGGTCGCAGCGAGCGGACGACGTCACGCAGGCTGTCGCTCAACGACACGGGTTCGTCGTTCACGAGGCGATCGCTCCTTCGGCGATGCGCACGATCGCATCGGGGTGTGCTGCCTCGGGCAGCACACCGGCGGTGGTGAGCACCACCTGACCGGCCGGGAGGTGGCGTAACAGCGACGCCGACCGCAACGGATCCAGTTCGCTCAACACATCGTCGAGCACGAGCACCGGCACACTGCCCGCCCGTTCGGCCACCAGGCGGTGGGCGCCCAACCGCAACGCCAGAGCCAGACTGCGTTGCTCTCCCTGCGAGGCGTGAGTGCGAGCCGGAAGTCCGCCGATGAACAGTTCCACGTCGTCGCGGTGCGGACCGACCGTGCTGACACCACGGCGCACGTCGTCGGTGCGCGAGTCGGCCAACGCCGCCACCAGACCCCGCTGTCGCCACATCGGCTCGTAGCGAAGGTCGACGGTGGAGGGCCGATCGGCCAACTGGTCGTACGCCTCGGCCACCATCGGGGTCAATCGTGCCACCAGCACGGCCCGAGCGTGTCCGAAACGATCACCGACGTCGGCCAACTTGGCGTCCCACACGTCGAGCGTGGCCTCGGTCTCGTCGTTCAGGCGGCCGCCACACTGCTTCAACAGCACGTTGCGTTGCCGCACGATGCGGTCGAGTTCCAGTCGCATCGCGTCGTACTTCACGGCCAGCGCCACCAGTGTGTCGTCGAGGAACCTCCGACGTTCGGTGGGTCCGCCCTTCACCAGCGCCAGGTCGTCGGGTGAGAACACGGTGACCCTCATCACCCCGAGCAGTTCGCGCGTGCGACCGAGCCGCTGCCGGTTCACCTGCACCCGACTGCGCCCCTGCCGGGTGATCTCCAGTTCCACCAACACTTCGCGACCGTCGGCGTGCAACACCGTGGCACGCACCACGGCCACGTCGCACCCGACCCGAACCAGCGCCTCGGTGGGAGCTCCACGAAAGCTGTCGAGCGTGGCCAGATAGGCCATGGCCTCGGCGAGGTTGGTCTTGCCCTGGCCGTTCAGCCCCACCACCGCGGTGATGCCCGGGTGGAAGTCGAAGGCAGCCTCCCGGTAATTGCGGAAGTCGATGAGCTCCAGCCGGGTGACGATCATGCGGGCAGCGGACTACGGCACGCGGATGGGCATGAGCAGGTACAGGTACTCGTCGTGACCTGCACCCCGCACCACCACCGGCTTCATCGGCTCGGTGGCCGACAGCGTGACCATCTCGCCCTTACACGCCTCGACACCCGCCGACAGGTAGTCGGGGTTGAAGGCCATGACCATGTCCTTGCCCTCG
>JAFMJD010000066.1 GCA_017853685.1 Actinomycetota bacterium
GTTCGGATTTGGGTGAGCACGGCTTGTGCGAGGCGGGTGGCGCCGGCTTGGGACACATGATCGTGGTCTCGGTAGAGGACGGTTCCGTTGTCGACTTGTTGGCAGACGGTGGTGCAGAGCACGGGGACAGGGTCGATGATGTGGACGTTCGGGTTGTTCGCGGCGATGGATTGTTCGACGGCGAGGATGCCGCCGGTGCGTTGGCGGATCTCGGTGATGGTGCGTTGTTCGTTGTGTGGTGTGTCGCGGTCGGTGAGTACGTCGAAGGTGGACACGTGGTCGAACGGTGTGGTCCAGAAGTCGGGGACGCTCGAGATGACGATGACTTCGATACCGGCTCGGGTGAGTTGGTCGACGGCTGCGGTGAGGCCGTCACGGTAGAACTCGAGTGCTTCGGTCTCGGTCCGCGCACGTCGACCGGTGGCGTCACGCAACGGGATCTCTGTCCTCACGCCCGAGTTCACATCGGTGACGCGTCCGGCGGTGTAGCCGGCGATCACCACGATGTCGGGTGGGTTGTCGAGGAGTTTCTGCAGGGTGTCCCGCTGCCACGTCCTGCAGCGCGCGATGTCGCTCGTCACCCCGACGAGGAGCTGACATCCAGTTTGGGTCTTCCGGGTGAGCGAGATATCGGCGTTCTGGAGTGTGGGAGTGAGTGCGGGGACGAGCACTTTTGCGTGGGAGTCGCCGACGAGGGTGACGTGGAGTTGGTTGGGGTTGGCCGGGGTGTTGGGTGGGTCGGTGCGTCGGACGTCGTAGGTGGTGTTGAGCCGTGACTCGGCGGTTTTCGCGATGCGGGTGCCGATGAGTGAGACGGCGACGGGGATGATGATGCAGGTCGCGCCGAGCGCGAGGGCGCGTCGTCCGATGATGCGGCGGTCGCGTCGGAATCGTTCCTCGATGAGCCGGTAGCTGACCGCGGCGACTCCGAGGCTCGCGAGTGCTGCGGCGATGAGTCCGACGGTGCCGTCGCCCCAGATCGTGCGGGTGAACACGATGAGTGGCCAGTGCCACAGATACCAGCCGTAGCTGAGGTCACCGATGATCACCGCGGGTCGGCTCGACAACACGGTGCGCAGACCGGTGGCTTGTGCTGCGCTGGCGAGCAGCAGCACGGTGCCGATCACCGGGACGATGGCTGCATAACCGGGGAACGCGGTGGTGTCGTCGAAGGCCACGGTGGCAGCGATGATCGCGCCCACACCCGCAAACGCGGCGACGGTGTAGACGACCCGGTTCGTCGGGGCTCCTGACCGGGTCGTGTGGGGGCGGTGTCGCAGTGTCCATGTTGCGAGCAGGATCCCTGCAGCGAACTCCCACACCCGGGTGAACGGACCGAAGAACGCGAAGTCCCGCGGTCGGGCGATCCCAGCGATGTTCGAGCCGCGGTTCGTGAACGCGATGTTCAACGCGAGCGACAACACACCCGCAGCGGCGATCACCACGGTCAGTGCGCGTCGAGCGATCGGGCGACGCTTGCCGACGAGGAGATACACCACGGCGACCAGCAGTGGGAACGCGAAATAGAACTGCTCCTCCACCGACAACGACCAGGTGTGCAGCAACGGGTTGCGTTCCGCAGCCGGAGCGAAGTAGTCGCCGGTGAGCTGGAACAGTCGCAGGTTCGCGCCGAACAGCGACGTGCCGGTCGCTGTCTGGTTCGCTATCCGGAAACCACCGCGCACCGGGGTCACGAAGAACGCGATCAGCAACGTCACCAGCACCGTGACCGCCAACGCCGGCAACAACCGACGCGACCGACGCGTGAAGAAGTTCTGCAACGACACACGACCCGACGAATCGGCCTCGCGCATCAACAACCCACCCATCAAGAAACCCGAGATCACGAAGAACACATCGACACCGACATAACCACCCGGCACCAGATCGATGTGATATAGCACCACGACCAACACCGCGAGCGCCCGCATCCCCTGAATATCCAGCCGGAACCCCGACCCCACCACACCATCCGACAACGACGAACTCACGGCCCTGCCTCATCGGGACTCGAACCGGCCGGGATGAATGCGGCGGGAGCCTGCATCGACTCGCTCTGCTCCACCAGGGGAGTATTCGGGATCACGATGAAACCGCGTTCGGGTCGGTCGAGGTCGAACGACACGAAGAGGATCAGCACCACTACTGCGGTCGCCACGAGCGAGGTGAGCAGTCCGCGTCCCAGCATCGTGAGGTACATCGCCAGCGCAGCGAGTGCCACGGCACTGCCCACCACGAGCAGCACGGTGACCGGTGTGGGAACTCGATTGCGCAGGGACGCCGTGCGCTCGGAATGCACGTCGATCATCGAGTTGAGCGTCTCCACGTAGAGCCGAGGTGCCGAATCGAGGGGAGCAGCCTGTATGGCCTGCCCGGCGAGGTTCCACAGCGTCCGTTGTACGGACTCCATCTCGGAGGCCACTGTCCGGAATCGCTGCGAGTCGGGAACCAGTGTCGAGAGCTTCTCCGCCGCCTCGGTGTAGGTGCGCAGCGACTCGAGCGACTCGGTGCGGTAGGGCTCGTTCAGGGTCTGTGCCCGCAGGTAGGTCGTGCCGATGTCGTTCGCCTCGTCCACGATCAGCGCACGGCGGGTCTCGTAGCGCCCTACCGCCATCGAGAGCCCGAAGGCGAGCAGCAAGCCCACGAGACCGAGCAGCGTGGCCTGGACCACACCCACCGGCTCGCGGTTCGCGCTCGGCTGACGCCGGCTGCGGTGTCCCACTGCGATGCCGATGGCCGTGGCTCCGGCCTCGATGGCCAGCAGCACGATCACGAGCATCGCAGTGTTCATCTTGAAGAACAGCACGGAGCGAACCTACCGCTCGGCGATCGGGCCCGAGCGTGATCCGACCAGCGGGTTTACCATCCGGCCATGGGACCGATGCACGGGATCAAGGTGGTCGAACTCGGCTTCTGGATCGCAGGACCCGCATGCGCGGGGATCCTCGCCGACTGGGGTGCGGAGGTGGTGAAGGTGGAACCGCTCACCGGTGATCCATTCCGCGGCATGACGGCGTTCTGGCAGATGGTGACCGGGCACGAGGCCAATCCTCCCTTCGAGGTCGACAACCGCGGCAAGCAATCGATCGCACTGGACTACGGCACCGATGCGGGTCGCACGGTGCTCGTCGATCTCATCGGGCAGGCCGATGTGTTCGTGACCAATCTGCGTCCGGGTGCGCTGCGTCGCGCTGGGTTGGACCACGAAACCCTCACGGCCCGGTTTCCGCGGCTGGTGTATGCGAGCGTGACCGGCATGGGGCTCGAGGGTCCCGAGGCAGACCGACCCGCGTACGACGTCGGCATGTTCTGGGCGCGCTCGGGTGTGGCGGCGGCGCTCACCGCCGAGGGTCAGAACCTGCCCTACCAACGCGGCGGGATGGGCGACCACATGGCAGGACTCGCAGGAGCAGCCGGTGTGTCGGCGGCGCTCTTCGAGCGTGAACGCACCGGGCGCGGGCAGGTCGTTGCCACATCGCTCATGCGCATCGGTGCCTACATGATGGCGTGGGACCTCAACCTCGCACTGCGCTTCGGCGTTGCCACGGTGGGCGTGAACCGCGGAGCACCACCGAACCCGCTCATCAGTTACTACCGGTGTGCCGACGGCCGGTTCGTGTGGTTGCTCGGCCTCGAGGGTGATCGGCACTGGCCGGTCATCATGCGCGCGCTGGACCGCGAGGATCTGGTGGACGATCCCCGTTTCGCCGACACCTTCGGTCGGGCGCAGAACGCCGCCGCGTTGGTGGGTGAGATGGACGTCGTGATCGGCGCTCGCACCCTCGACGAATGGGCCGATCGATTCGACGAGTGCGGTGTGTGGTGGTCGCCGGTGCAGTCCGTGCACGAGCTCGTGGACGATCCCCAGGCGCGCGCAGCGGGCTGTTTCGTGCCGGTTCCGACCAGCGATGGCGGGACCCGGGAGATGCCCGCAAACCCGGTCAGCTTTCATGAGTCGACATCGGTGCCGGCCGGGCCGCCGCCCGAGTTCGGCCAGCACACCGAGGAGGTCCTGCTCGATCTCGGTTACGACTGGGACCGCATCATCGAACTGAAGGACCTGCGCGCCATCAACTGACGGGCGTCGGATGCCCGCAAGGCGCCGCCGGGCAGGTCGCTTAGCGAGGTCGGGCTCCGGTGGGCAACAATGCTCGGGTGATCCAGCACTACCTCGCCGCCCGCAAGGAACTCGACGCCCCCGGTTCCCCGTTCCACACCACCACGATCGAGGTGCGTGGAGTCCCTGTGAAGGTCTACGAGAACGCACCGGCGAACATGCGCGTGCTGTGGGAGGCCTCTGCCGCGCACGGCGACAAGGACTACATCGTCTACGAGGACGAGCGGTACACGTTCAACGAGATCCACGCCCAGGTGCGCAAGTTGGCCCACTACCTCGCGGCGCACGGTGTCACGCCGGGGAGCCGGGTGGCCATTGCCATGCGCAACTACCCCGAGTGGGTGGTGAGCTACTGGGCCACGCTCGCACTCGGTGCGGCTGCAGTGGGCATGAACGCATGGTGGACGCCGCCCGAGATGGAGTACGCGCTCAACGACAGTGAGCCCCGCGTGTTCCTCGGCGACGACGAGCGTCTCGAGCGTCTCTCGCACATGCCCTCGCAGCGTCCGATGCACATCATCGCGGTGCGCAGCGACCGCGCGTTGCCTGCGGGTAGCGCGCGCTGGGCCGAGGTGATGGCGGGCGCTGATCCCGGCACGCTGCCGCCCGCCGAGATCGATCCCGACGACGACGCCACGATCTTCTACACCTCGGGAACCACCGGCTTCCCGAAGGGGGCCCAGCTCACGCATCGCGGTTCGATCATGAACATCATGAACCTCTCGGTGATGACGGCCACGTCGTCGTTCGCCGAACAAAAGGCCATCGCTGCCGGTGACGTGCCCGCACCCACGGAGGCGCCCGTGGCGCGCCCGGTGGTGTTCATGGCGCCCACCCCGTTGTTCCACGTGACGGCGTGCAACTGCCTGCTGCACCCCGCCACCGCGGCGGGCGCCAAGATCGTGTTCACCTACAAGTGGGATCCGGGTCGCGCGCTCGAACTCATCGAGCGCGAGAAGGTCACGAACTTCTCGGGCGTACCCACGATGAGCCGCGAACTGCTCCAGCACCCGGACTGGTCACGCCGTGACACGTCGTCGCTGCAGGGCATGGGTGGCGGTGGTGCTGCGCTCCAACCGGACCTCGTGCACAAGATCGCCGCTGCTGTGAAGGGCGCGGGTCCCTCCACGGGCTATGGCATGACCGAGACCCACGGCATCATCACCGCAGTGGCGTCACGTTGGTTCGTGAGCAAGCCCGAGTCCTGCGGGCCGGCAGTGCCGACGCTCGAGACCAAACTCGTCGACGAAGACGGCAACGACCTCCCGCCCGGACCGAACACGGTGGGTGTGCTGTGTGTGCGCGGTTCGGTGGTGATCAAGGGATACCTCAATCGGCCCGAGGCCACTGCCGACAGCATCAAGGACGGTTGGTTGAACACCGGCGACATCGCCCGCATCGATCCCGACGGATTCATCTACATCGTCGACCGCGCCAAGGACATGGTGCTGCGCGGGGGAGAGAACGTGTACTGCAGCGAGGTGGAGACTGCGATCTACCACCACGACGCCGTTGCCGAGGCCTGTGTGTTCGGTATCCCCGACGAACGCCTGGGCGAGGACGTGGCTGCGGTCGTGGTACTGCTCCCCGGACACACGCTCACCGAGTCGGCATTGCGCGAGTTCCTCGCAGCGAGTCTCGCCAAGCACAAGATTCCGGCCAAGGTGTGGTTCCGTACGGATCCGATCCCGAGGAACGCGAGCGGCAAGTTCCTGAAGCGCGAACTGCGCAAGGAACTCATCGGTTCCTAGGGGCGGTGGTTCCTCGGGCGGCCGGCACGGGGATGGCTTCGACGACGCGCATGCCGATTGCGCCGACTGTTGCAGTGAGGAGTACGTAGGCGGCAGCGAGCGAACCGAGCGCTGACTCCGTTCCCGCGGCCACGCCGAGGCCTGCGACCAAGATCGAGAACTCGCCGTGCGGTATGAGCGAGACGGCGGCGCGTCGCCGTCCCCGGATTCCGATACCCGCGCGCCGAGCCGCCCACCATCCAGTTGCGGCCTTGCAGACCGTGCTCGCTGCTGCGAGCAATGCGGCGGGCACCAAGCTGTCGAGGAGGTCGCTCGGATCGATCTGCAGGCCGAAGAAGACGAAGAAGAACGCGCCGAAGACATCGCGCATCGGCCCGAGCACCTCGCGGCCCAGTTCGGCCGCACGGCCCGAGATCATCACGCCCACGAGAAGCGCGCCGACTGCGGCCGACACCCGAACCTCTTCGGCGAGGCCCGCGATGAGCAACGTGAGACCGAGCATCGTGAGAAGCAGGATCTCTCGTGATCGGGTGATGAGCGCGCGGGAGACGATGTCGCCGAACCGGTATGCCACGAACAACGCCACCGATACCGCACCGAGTGCCACCACGACCGATACCACGCCGCGCAACACTCCGCCGCCCACGAGAAGCGCTCCCGCGATCGGGAGGTACACGGCCATCGCGAGGTCCTCGATGACGAGAATCGACAACACCGTTGGCGTCTCCCGGTTGCCCAGTCGTCCGAGTTCGTCGAGGAGTTTCGCAACGATGCCCGATGACGTCACATAGGTGACCCCACCCAGTAGTACCGCAGCCATCGGTTGCCAGCCGAGCGCGAACCCACAGACGAGTCCCGGCGCGAAGTTCATCACGAGATCGGCGAGACCCGAGGGCCAGTCGCGTCGCAGCCCGCCGGTGAGTTCCCGCGGGGTGAACTCGAGGCCCAGCAACAGCAGGAGCATGGCCGCACCCACGTCGGCGCCAACCCGGATGAAGTCCGTGCTTGTGTCGAGCACGCCCAGTGACCCGTCGCCGAGCACGAGGCCTGCTCCGAGATAGAGCGGGATCGTGGGGACGCGGATGACGACGGCGATCCGACCGAGGATTCCGAGCCCGAGCAGAACGATGCCGAGCTCGATGAGCGTGGCTCCCGAAGTGGCAGCGGCGAGCATCGGGTGTTCAGCCGGTGAGTCGTGTGACGGCGCTCGACACGCCCTTGGCCGACCCCATGACCAGCACGACATCGCCGGCCTCGAATCGGAAGTCGGGCCCCGGGCCGGGGATCGAGGACTCCTGTCGGATGACGGCCACGACCGACGCGCCGGTCTCGGTGCGAATTCTCCCCTCACCAATCGTTGCGCCGGTGAGTCCACCCGACAGCGGCATGGTGATCCACTCGATCGAGAGTCCCTCCACTTCGTGGCGGAGATCGGAGAGTCGCTCGGTGATCTTGGTGCCGCCGAGCAGTTCGACGAGTGTGACGAGTTCGGTGCGGTTCAACTCGATCGATCCCAGACATGCATCTGGATCGCGACGGTCGAAGATCACGAGGTCGCACCGCCCGTCGCGGTGTGCCACGACTCCGAGGCGGTCGCCACGTGACGTGGAGAACTCGTAACGAACACCGAGTCCAGGTAGGGGAGTTTCGAAAACCTCCATGGCCGAAGTGTGCCAGAACCGCGGCGCGGTCCGACCTGCGTGTCTCACTAAGTTGATCGGACAAGTCGGCATTGCGGCTACGATTTCGTCCGTGCCGATTGGAAACGATTCGCCCGACCTCCGCCTGCACGGAACCGAGATCGCCGACAGCGTGATCGACCTCATCGGCAACACACCGCTCGTGCGACTGCCCAGGCTCGAGGCCCGACACCAATTGCCCTGCGTGCTCGCCATGAAGATGGAGACCACCAATCCGGGCGGATCGGCCAAGGACCGGCCGGCGCTCGAGATGATCCTCGCTGCCGAGCGCGAGGGCCTCTTGCAGCCAGGTGGCACCATCGTGGAGCCCACGAGCGGCAACACCGGCGTGGGCCTTGCCATCGTCGCCGCACAGCGCGGCTACTCGTGTGTGTTCGTCATGACCGACAAGGTGGCACCCGAGAAGGTGAGCCTGCTGCGCGCGTACGGCGCCGAGGTGGTGGTGTGCCCGGTTGCCGTGCCGCCCGAGGACCCGCAGAGCTATTACAAGGTGGCCGAGCGCCTCACGTTCGAGCGCAACGCATTCCGGCCCAATCAGTACGCGAACCCGAACAATCCGCTGGCTCACGAAAAAACCACGGGCCCCGAGATCTGGCGCCAGACCGGCGGACGCGTCACGCACTTCGTTGCGGGGGCCGGTACTTGCGGCACCATCACCGGCACGGCGCGCTACCTCAAGGCCCAGAACCCCAAGATCCGCATCGTTGCCGCCGACCCCGACGCGTCGGTCTTCAGCGGGGGCTCGGGCCGCCCGTACCTCGTGGAAGGAGTGGGCGAGGACTTCTTCCCGGCTGCTTGGGCACCCGACCTGTACGACGACGTGATTGCGGTGAGCGACGAGGACTGTTTTCTCACGGCGCGCGAAGTGAGCCGTGAAGAAGGCGTGCTGATCGGTGGCTCCGGTGGTCTCGCGGTGGCTGCAGCGATCCGCGTGGCCAAGACTGCGTCGCCCGACGACATCGTGGTGGTACTCAACCCGGACTCGGGTCGTGGCTACCTGTCCCGCTTGTTCAACGACGAGTGGATGGCCAACTTCGGTTTCCTGCGCGAGTGCAACGAGTGCATCGCTGCAGTGCTCGACGCGCGCGGCGACACCCCGAACCTGCTCTATGTGAATCCTGCCCAGACGGTGCGCGCCGCCATCGACCTGATGCGCGCCAACGGCGTGAGCCAGTTGCCCGTCTGCAAGAACACCCCACCGTTCGCCGCCGCCGAGGTTGCCGGTTCGGTGGACGAACTCGAACTGATGGAAGCCATCTACCGGGATGCCTCGGTGCTGGCGCGACCCGTCGAAGAGGTGATGGGCGCCAAGTTGCCCACCATCGGTGTGGGTCAGAAGGTGTCCAAGGCAGTGGAGATGCTCGACGCAAGTCCGGCACTGCTCGTGCTGTCGGGCGGTCGTCCGCTCAGCGTGCTCACGCGCAGCGACCTGCTGTCGTATTTCGAGGCGCTCAGTCATGCCTGATCCGTCCGCGGAGTCCTGGTCGTTCGAGACGCGCGCCATCCACGCCGGCCAGGATCCCGACCCCACCACCGGCGCAGTCGTCACGCCCATCTCGCTCAGCACCACCTTCAAACAGGATGAGGTGGGGCAGCACAAGGGGTACGAGTACAGCCGCAGTGGGAACCCCACCCGCACGGCGTACGAGGAGCAGATTGCCGCACTCGAGGGCGCTCGCCACGGTCTGGCGTTTGCGAGTGGTCTCGCCGCCGAGGACAACGTGCTGCGCCTGCTCGCCACCGGAGACCGCGTGTTGCTCGGCAACGATGCATACGGCGGCACCTATCGGCTCATCAGCAAGGTGCACACCCAGCTCGGGTGGACCGCGGTGGATCTCCTCGATGTCGATGCGCTCGTAGCGAACTGGCCCACTGACACCCGACTGGTGTGGCTCGAGACGCCGACGAACCCGCTGCTGCGCTGTTTCGACATCGAGGCGATCTGTGCGGCAGCACATGAGCGTGGGGCCATCGTGTGTGTGGACAACACCTTTGCCACCCCGTACCTGCAGCAACCGCTGTCGCTGGGCGCTGACATCGTGGTGCACTCGGCCACGAAGTACCTCGGCGGCCACAGCGATGTCGTGGGTGGGTTCCTCGCGCTGTCGGACGACGACCTCGCTGCACGACTGCGCTTCACGCAGAACGCGGCCGGTGCCGTTCCCTCGCCCTTCGACTGCTACCTCGCGTTGCGCGGTGCCAAGACTCTGGCCGTGCGCATGGATCGTCATTGCGCCAATGCGCGCGCCGTGGTGGAGATGCTGCAGTCACACCCCAAGGTGGAGTCGGTGCTCTACCCGGGACTGGCCAGTCACCCGGGTCACCGTGCGGCAGCGCGCCAGATGCGTGACTTCGGCGGCATGGTGAGCTTCACGATGCGCGCAGGTCGTGATGCAGCCCTGCGCGTGGCGGCGTCCACGCACATCTTCACGCTCGGCGAATCGCTCGGTGCGGTGGAGAGCCTCATCGAGCATCCCGGCCAGATGACCCACGCGTCGGCGGCGGGTTCACCGCTCGAGGTCCCCGATCGCCTCGTGCGCCTGTCGGTGGGCATCGAGAACGTGAACGATCTCGTGGAGGATCTGCGCACTGCGCTGGAACGCGCCTGATCACGTGGCCTCCTAGGCTGCGCTCATGGCACCTCCCACACCGGAACGCACACTGCTGGACGGACCGCGCTCGCGAGTACGCGAACTGCGCACGGTCGGCCGTGTGACACGCGAGATGGTGCGCGGCTTCCGTGCGCTGCACTTCGTGGGGCCGTGTGTCACGGTGTTCGGATCGGCGCGCACGCCGGTGGACAGCGAGGACTACGTGCTCGCCCGCCGCACTGCCGCGGCACTCGGTTCCATCGGTTTCTCCATCATCACCGGCGGCGGCCCGGGCATCATGGAGGCAGCCAACCGCGGTGCACGTGATGTGGGGGCCACCAGCATCGGCTGCAACATCGTGCTGCCCTTCGAGCAGGACCCCAACGAGCACCTCGACGTGAGCGTCGACTTCGGCTACTTCTTCGTGCGCAAGATGATGCTCGTCAAGTACTCGTACGCCTTCGTGGTGCTCCCCGGCGGGTTCGGCACGCTCGACGAGATGTTCGAGGCACTCACGCTCATCCAGACCGCCAAGATCCACGACTTCCCGGTGGTGGTGATGGGTTCGCAGTACTGGGGCGACCTGCGCAGACAGATCGACACCATGGTGGAGCGCGGCACCATCAGCGCGAGCGACCTGGACCTGCTGCTCTTCACCGACGACGTCGACGCGGCCGCCGCCCATGTGCGTACCCGGGCCGTGGAACGCTTCGACCTCCACCGCCGTCTCCGGCCGATCCGATTCCTCGGGGAGCGGAGCCCGGAAACCCACTGGACCCTGGCCGGACCCGAATCCGACTAGGGAACCCGCCGAGGGCGTGGCCCCGTCGGCAAAGTTGATAAATCCGATCGGGATTTGTACATTTCCGGTCATGACACTCACCGCAATCATCGACGGCACCCGTGACGCCCTGCAGGCCGATGCGGGCAACGGCAAGGTCTCCTTCAACGTTTCGCAGGAACTCGTCGGGGTCACCGAGGTGCACGGCACCGCCGGTTCGGGCCACCGCATCGTGGTGGACGAACCCCCGGCACTCGGCGGCACCAACGCCGCCGCCAACCCGGTGGAGTACGCACTCGCGGCCCTCGGCTCGTGCCAGGTGATCACCTACCGCGTGTGGGCAACCCATCTCGGCATCAAGTTCGACTCGATCTCGGTCGAGGTCGAAGGCGATCTGGACCTGCGCGGCTTCTTCGGCGTGGACCCCACCATCCGACCGGGCTACGAGCAGGTGCGCGTCACCCTGCACATCACCGGCCCCGAGACCCCGGCACGCTACGAAGAACTGCGTCGCGCGGTGGACGAGCACTGCCCGGTGCTCGACCTGTTCTCCAACCAGACGCCGGTGAAGATCGACCTCAAGGTCGGCTGACGCATCGCTGCGACGCGCGTCCGGTGGCGATCACCGGGCGCGCGTCGATGCATCGAAGGTGAACTCGCCGCTCGCGAGCACGGTGTTGTCCCACGTGCGACCGCTCAGGGTCACGCGAATGGTGGTGCCGTCGTCGACGATGCTCACCTTTCCGTAGTGACCACCACCGGGGAAGGTGCCCCCGCTGTACGGACCGCCCTTCACGCTTCCCGGCCGGTCGAGTGCCGCAGCGTGCAGCAGCGGGAACCCACGTGCCGATGGGTTCGACGAGTAGTTCGTGTTGGTGCCATCGTCGATGGCCACCATGTGAGCGTCGCCGCTCACCATCACGAGGTTGTGCACACCGGCCTGCTCGATCGCGTCGGCGATCGTGCGTCGTTCGTCGGGGATGCCCGCCCATCCCTGTGCCCCGGGTGACGCTGCACCCACCCAGGGAACCGGGTTCGCCCACACCACGAGTGCGTGGGTGCGACTGGACGAGACGAGTTCGTCGATGAGCCATGCGAGCTGTTTCGGTCCCAACATCGTGTCTGCCGTGCGCTGTGAGCGCGAGTCGGTCATCACGAAGCGGACCCGTCCGATGCTGAATGCTTGGTAGACCGCCGTGTCATCGGCCAGCGGGTACGACGGCACAACGCTGCGGAATGCTTCGGCAGCCGCGGCCCGACCCGGGCTGGTGGAATCTGCGTCGTTGGGCCCGTAATCGTGGTCGTCCCACACGTAGGCGAGCGGTGTGGAGCGGTAGAACGCCGCCTGTCCTGGTTGGGTGAGCAGTCGGTCGTAGGCATCGAGGAACGGCTTCACCGTGGTGCTCGCGATGTTGCCGTAGTGCGCATCGCCCAGCGCGAGGTACAGCAACGCGTCCTCGGCGGCCATCGCATCGAACACGGCGCCGTTCGACGAGGTACGTGCACACGAGGCCACGATCACATCGAACGACATCGGACCGTTCACGGGTGTGCGGAACTCGCCGAATCCGCGGCCGGTGTCAGCCGTGCCGTCCACCGCCACTCGGTACTCGTACGAGGTGCCGGGTGCGAGGCCGGTCACGCGCAGGTGGGTCACGCCGTTGGCATCGGTGGTGCCTGCCGGCGAGTCGATCGTGGTGACACCGTCGGTGGACGTCACTCGCAGCACTGCCGTGCTCGTCGTGTCCACGAGCCGCGCGTTCACGCTGATGGTGTCGCTCCCGAGTCGTCCGGCAAGTACCCAGTCGACACGGTCCACGCCCACGGGTGCAGCGGCGCTGTCGGGATGCGTCGCCCCGAAATATGTGTCGTACACCGACCGTGCACCGAACCACGTTCCTCCCATGAGCAGAACCGTGATGGCGGCCACTGCAGTGAGCTCGTGTGGTGCACGACGGTGCTGCCAGGAGAGCCAGAGCAAGAACGCTGGCAGCATCACCATTGCTGTAAGGAGTACCGCGTAGCCCGGTGCGTACTCGACCGAGGCAAACACGCCCAGACCTGCAGCCGCAACCGCCATCATGGTGGCCCCGATGGCTGGCCACTTGCGGGCGAGGATCGCTCCGATCGACACGAGGCCGGCGAGTGCCAACTGCGCCGGTCGCTCGACCGATGCGCCGAACACGTAGCCACTCCCGTTCTGGGGAAGACCCACGGTGAACGACATCACGGTGAGGGTCACCACCACGAGGAACGACGAGATGTGCGCGGCGAGGCGGATGAGCCGTGCGGGCTGATGGCCGAGCGCGATGAGACCGGTAGCAGCATGGTGGGCGGTGTCGTGAATCCTGCGGTGCCGATGCAGCGGCTCGAGCGGGATCGAGCGGGCGATGGCCCACGGGCACGAGCGACAGCGCACGTGTGAGCGTTGATCGGCGATCACCCAGCGTCCGCCGAATCCGAGGGCGAGGCCGAAGAAGATGCCACCCGCTGCGTCGCTCGGCCAGTGCTTGCTGCCCGAGATCACATCGGCCACCGTTGCGGCTGCCATCAGTGCGAGCAATGTCTGCAGCGCGAGCGTGATGGTGCGGCGTCGCAGGAGCGTCTCGGCCACCAGTGGGAACAGCACGGCAACCAGCACAGCCTGCAGCACGTGCCCGCTCGGGAACGAGTCGGAGGCGAATCGGTACGGTCCGGCGGGCGGCCGCGTCTTGTCGATGAGTCCCTGGAGGCCGATGGTGGCCACGGCACCGAGCGCCACCGTGGTGAGGTACGCAGCAGTGAGTGCCCTGCATCGCACGGCGCCCACCAGTGCGATCACGGCCAAGGCCGCCACCCCGATCCATCCGTAGAGCGCATCGGTCACCGGCGACCACCACGTCATGTCCACCCGGGTGAACCAGTCGGCGACGCCGTTGTCGAATCCGCGTACCCACGACGGCGCCCCGCCCACCACCAGAACCGACAGTGCGGTGAGCGCCCCGGTGAGGGAGAACAACGCGCTCAGTTGCCACGACGGCCGGGTGAGGGCAATGCCGGGTTCCAGTGGGTTCGTGGTGAGCAGTGAGCCCTGCAGGATCCGTTGGCACCAGCGCGGCGGATTCGGGAACGTGAGGAACGTTGCCGCCGCCACCACGCCGAGCACGAGCAGTGCTGCCGACACGATGCACGCGAGCGAGAGCAGCCAGGCGATATCGCTCACATAGCCGTCGTGTCGCGTGTAGTTGCCCACCGAGCCGATCGACACGTACGCAGCGCCACCGATGAGTGCGAGCGCCCACAACAGATAGATCGGCCGTGAACGCAGTCCCTTGCACTCGGGGCCGCGCTCCACTGCCGGTTGTCCGGGGAGGCGGTCCACGAGCTCCTGTCCGATGAGGTGTGCGCGCTTGTCGCGCGAGGCGTCGCCGGCGGATCGCAGGAGGTCTCGCACCTCGCCGATGAGCCAGAACAACAGGCCCGCGCCCATGATGGCGGGAACGAAGACGTGGGTGCGGTCGACCCGGAAGAGCTCAGCGAGATTACGGGCGCGGCGTGTGGGGCGCATCGGCGTATTCATGACTCGTCCTCGTCGAGGAGCGTGACGGTTCCTGCATCGCCGTCCACGAGCAGGCGG
>JAFMJD010000067.1 GCA_017853685.1 Actinomycetota bacterium
CGCTCGGCTACAGCAGTGGGAACACCTGCTCGGCCACTGCGGTGAGCACACGCTCCTTGGCCTCCAGCGGCGGCAGCAGCATCATCTGTGACAGACCTGCTGCTTCGAGTTCACCGATGCGCGCCGCCAACTGCGCAGGAGTACCCACCAAGCACGTTCGCTCGATGAGTTCCTTGGTGACGAAGCGTTCCTCCTCGGGCTCCACCCAACAGTTGTGGCCCGCATGGATGCGCAGATGCCGTCGCTCCTCGGGAGTCTCCTCCAGCATCGCCACGTAGTCGTCCCACATGTCCTCGAGGTACGCAGGTGGGCGTCGCCCGTACTGACGCAGTTGTTCGTAGGTGTAGTGCAGCGCGGCAATGGCGAACGCCCCGCACTCGTGGCGCACACGGTCGCTGTCCACGGCCTCGCCCTCGCGCAGCACCACCATCGTGTTCAGCGTGGTGATGAACGGGTTCTCGAGCGTGCGCCCCACACGCGCACCGGCCTCCACATAGCGATCCCGTATGGCGCGCACGGCCTCGGGATCCGGTGGCACCGACACCACCAGACCGTCGCCGTGCTTGGCGGCCAGTTCGAGCGCACGCGGGCCGAAGGCCGACACATACATCGGCATGCGCGGCGTGAACGCCACGAAACCGGCATCGGGCATGAGGTGGCGTGCCGGCGCAGTCTTGGAGCGCCACCGCACCTGTGCCTCTCCGCCGTCCAACAAGATGCGCAACGTGGCGAGGTAGTCGTCGAACTCGGCGACCGGGATCGGCTTGTGGCCCATGATGCGCATCGCCGTGTTGCCCGTGCCCACACCGCAGAACACCCGTCCCGGTGCGATGCGATTGATGGTGGCGTGCGATGCGGCGGTGACCGCGGCCGGCCGCGTACCCGCAACCGCCACACCCGTGCCGATCCTCAACCGTGTGGTGCGCGCAGCTGCAAGGGCCATCACCGCATAACAGTCCGACCAGATCATCTGGCTGTCGGCCACCCACAGATGGGTGTAGCCGAGGTCTTCCACCAGATTCACGTAGTCGAGTTCGTCGATTTTTGCTGCTGTGCAGACCCCGAAGTCCATCGGGCGATTCTCTCCCACGGCGCCGCCGTGCGCTGCACCTGCACTACCGAGCGATCGTTTGGTGCCCTGCGCCATCCTTCACTACTGTCCGATCAGCAGCCGAGGGGGCTGCGCACAACACGCCGCGGCAGTCGGGGGCGGGCTGCTGTTGGGGAAAGCGAGCACGTCATGACGTACGACTTCCGAGCGATCGGCAAGAAGGTCAGCAACTGGGGCCGGTGGGGCACCGACGACGAAAAGGGCACCACCAACCTCATCACTCCCGAGCGCATCATCGCCGCCAGCAAGTTGGTGCGAACCGGCAAGGTGTTCGACCTCGGCATCCCCTTCGACGCGAACGGCCCGCAGCCGGGCGGTGGCCGCATCAACCCGGTGCGCCTCATGTCCGAGACCGGCCACGATCAGCACTACCCCGGCGCGTTCCACTACGCCGACGACTACGTGTTCATGCCGCTGCAGGCAGCCAGTCAGTGGGACGGCCTTGCGCACGTGTTCTACGACGATCAGCTGTACAACGGTTTCCCGTCGAGCGATGTGGGCCCGCACGGCGCGAAGCACTGCTCCATCGACAAGCAGGCCAAGGGCATCATCGGCCGCGGTGTGCTGCTGGACATCGCACGGCTCAAGGGCGTGAAGTGGCTCGAGATGGGTTATGTGATCACACCCGCCGATCTCGATGCCGCGTGCGCCGCGCAGGGTGTCACCGTGGGCGCTGGCGACATCCTGTTGTTCCGCACCGGTTGGCGCACCAAGTTCGTCGAGGACAAGGACGCGAACGGCTTCATGGCAGGCGAACCCGGTATCGGCATCGCGTGCTGCGAATGGTTGCGCGAGCGCGATGTTGCCGTGATCGGTTCGGACAACTGGGCGATCGAGGCACTGCCGGGCGAGATCGACGGCGAGCTGCTCCCGGTGCACATGGTGCTCATCCGTGACATGGGCATGACCCTGGGCGAGATCCTCGACCTCGACGAACTCGCCGCCGACTGCGCGAGCGACGGTGTGTGGGAGTTCTTGCTGTCGTCGCCGCCCATCAAGTTCACCAACGCGGTCGGCTCGCCGATCAACCCCCTCGCTATCAAGTAACACCCCTCGCGAACACCACCAGAAAGCAGCACACCATGGACTTCGACCTTCCCCAGGACCTCGCCGACTACCTCAAGGAACTCGACGACTTCATCGAGCGCGAGATCAAGCCGCTCGAGCAGAAAGACGACAACATCCGCTTCTTCGATCACCGCCGCGAAGATGCACGCACCGACTGGGACCGCGGCGGGCTCCCGAACCACGAGTGGGAAGCACTGCTGCGTCAGGCGCGTGACCTCGCCGACAAGGCCGGTCACTACCGCTATCCGTTCCCCAAGGAGTACGGCGGCAAGGACGGCAACAACCTCGGCATGGCCGTGATCCGTGATCACCTCGCGTCCAAGGGACTCGGGCTGCACTGCGACCTGCAGAACGAGCACGCCATCGTGGGCAACAACGTGGGTCTGCTGCTGATGATCCGCTACGGCACCGAGCAGCAGAAGAAGGAATGGATCGACGACCTCGCGAACGGTCGGCGCGGTTTCGCCTTCGGCATCACCGAGCCCAAGCACGGCTCCGACGCCACGCACATGGAGACCTACGCGGTGCGTGACGGCGACGAGTGGATCATCAACGGCGAAAAGACGTGGAACACCGGCATCCACACCGCGCAGTACGACCTCATCTTCGCCCGCACCTCGGGCAAGGCGGGCGATGGCGACGGCATCACGGCATTCCTCACACCCACCAACGCCCCGGGCTTCAAGGTGGAGGAGTTCCTGTGGACCTTCAACATGCCCACCGACCATGCGCACGTGTCGTTCACCAACATCCGTGTGCCGAACTCGGCGATCTTCGGCGGTGAGGGCAAGGGCCTGCAGGTGGTGCAGCACTTCTTCAACGAGAACCGCATCCGTCAGGCCGCATCGAGCCTCGGCGCCGCGCAGTTCTGCATCAACGAGTCCGTGCAGTACGCCAAGGAGCGCAAGCCCTTCGGCAAGCCCCTCGCCTCGAACCAGGCGATCCAGTTCCCGCTCGTGGAACTGCAGACCCAGGCCGAGATGCTGCGCGCGCTCATCTACAAGACGGCGTGGCTCATGGACAAGTACGGCGCCTTCAGCCAGAGCGACAAGGTGTCGATGTGCAACTACTGGTCGAACCGGTTCTGCTGCGAGGCCGCCGACCGTGCGATGCAGATCCACGGCGGGCTCGGCTACAGCCGCCACAAGCCCTTCGAGCACATCTACCGACACCACCGCCGCTACCGCATCACCGAGGGCGCCGAGGAGATCCAGATGCGGCGTGTGGCCGGCTACATGTTCGGCTTCATGAACCAGCAGGCCCCCAAGGGCGTTGCCACGCTGGACTGACGGCACTGACAGGACGGGGCGGGGGCTTGTAGCGTTCGCGCCATGAGCAACCCGCCCTCCCTCGCCGACGCCGGCCTGGCATTCCTGTCCGGCGAAACGTTCAAGAACCCGGATTACTTCCACGCCTGCGCCACGCGCCTGCGCGCCGAGGATCCGGTGCATTGGGTGGAGCACGATGACTTCAACCCGTTCTGGGTGCTCACCAAGCACGCCGACGTGCTCGAGATCGAGCTGAAGCCCACCGAGTTCCTCAATGCACCGCGCGCCATCCTCGGCAACAAGGAAGCCGATGCGAACCGCGCGATGCAGGGCCACCTCGTGAAGTCGCTCGTGCAGATGGACGATCCCGAGCACCGCCTGCACCGCAACCTCGCGTCTGACTGGTTCCTCCCCAAGAACGTCGCCCGGCTCGAGGCACGCATGGAAGAACTCAGCAAGCGTGCGATGAAGCAACTCGAGGACTTCGGTGGCGAGTGCGACTTCGCGAGCGATGTGGCGATGCAGTACCCGCTGTACGTGATCCTGTCCATCCTCGGGCTCCCCGAGAGCGACTACCCGCGCATGCTGCGCCTCACCCAGGAACTCTTCGGTGCCGAGGACGACGAGTTCAAGCGTGACGACGACGCGCTGCAGAGCCTCATCCAGACCGTGGCCGACTTCGTTGCGTACTTCGACGGCATCACTGCCTCGCGCAAGGCCAACCCCACCGAAGACCTTGCCTCGGTGATCGCCAACGGCATCATCGACGGCCAGCCGATCGGCCACAAGGAACAGCTCGGCCTGTACATCATCGTGGCCACCGCAGGCCACGACACCACGTCGAACGCCATGGCCGGCGGACTGCAGGCACTCATCCAGAACCCCGATCAGCTGCAGCGCCTGAAAGACGATCCGTCGCTCATTCCGCTCGCGGTGGACGAGATGATCCGCTGGACCTCACCGGTGAAGCACTTCATGCGCACCGCCACCAAGGATTACGAACTGCGCGGTCGCACCATCAAGGCCGGACAGGACGTGTTGTTGTCGTACTGGTCGGCGAACCACGACGAAGAGGTGTTCACGAATCCGTTCACCTTCGACGTGAGCCGCACGCCCAACAAGCACCTCGCATTCGGCTTCGGCGTGCACTACTGCCTGGGCGCGATGCTGGCTCGCATGGAACTCAAATCGCTCTTCACGAATCTCATCCCGCGGCTCAAGACCATCGAACTGGCCGGCACACCGTCACTCACGAAATCCACGTTCGTGAGCGGGCTGAAGCACATGCCGATCCGCTACACACTCACCTGAGCAACGCGTCGCTACTTGCGACGGGTCTCGCCGAGGTGCGCAAGCACCAACGACCGCAGGTCCTCGATGCCGGTGCCCGTGGTGGTGCTCACCCACACCACATCGCCCACCTCGAGAGAACAGCCCTGCGCCAGTTCGCGCTTGCGCGTCTGACGCTTCGATGACTTCACCTTGTCCATCTTGGTGGCCACCACGGTGTGCGCAATACCGCTCGCCCGTGCCCACGACAGCATCTGGACGTCGAGCTTGGTGGGGCCGATCTCGCCGTCCACGAGCACGAAGGTCTGCATGAGCGGTTCTCGGTCGAGCAGATACCCCTCGATCATCTCCTGCCAGTGCTGCTTCACCCGGCCGGGCACCGCGGCGTAGCCATACCCGGGAAGGTCCACCACCGTGGCACCCGAGGGCAGGGTGAACAGGTTGATGAGTTGGGTGCGGCCGGGCGTGTTGCTCACCTGGGCGAGCTGCTTGCGGTTCGCCAGCGCATTGATGAGCGACGACTTGCCCACATTGGACCGCCCCACGAAAGCGACCTCGGCCGGCGAGTCGGGCAGTTGGTCCACCGAAGTGGCCGAACGCACAAAGGTCAACTGCAGGGGCCCGGGCACCGCGGGAGTGTATGGCGACACCCGCCGATGCCTGATACCCTAGGGGGTATGTGCAGAAGGGTTCAGTGTTCACGTTGCGGTCGACCGAGTTGGGCAGGGTGCGGCGCCCACGTCGAGCAGGTGCTCGGCGATGTCCCGAAGAACCAGCGATGCCAGTGCAACAGCGCCACGGCGCGCGCATCGGCACGTGAGTCGTCTGCCCCATCGGGCAAGACCGGCCGATTGGCGCGCTGGCTCAAGCGGTAGGTTCGCCGCCGCTTCGGCGGATGCAGAAACACCACGGCCCGCCCCCGTTCGCCGCCCGAACCACCGAGTTCCGGGCAGATCAGGAGCCGCGCCGTGCGCCCACCGATCACCACCGCTGCGGCGAGGCTTGCCGTGGCCGGCTTTGTCGTCGCTGCTGTGCTCACCGCAACGTCGTGCGCGTTGCCCGCACCCACCGAAGCCGTTGCCGCCGAACGTCGCTCGCAGCGTGCGAGTGCTGCAGCCCCGGCTGCGCCTGCTGCGGCCACCACGCCGGTGCGCTATCACGGCGGTCCGGTGATGACGGGCCCCGTGCGGCTCTACGTGATCTGGCTCGGTGAGTGGTCTGCCAATCCGACGCGCAAACGGATTCTCGTGCACTTCATGAGTCATCTCACCTCACCGTGGTTTGCCATCAACCGTGGCTATCCCGATGCGGCCGGACGACGCGTGCAGAACTCGGTGCGACTGGTTCGACAGATCAGCGTTGCGGTTCCCGCCGCACCGGCACGCCTCACCGACACGCACCTCGCCGACACCGTGCGGCGCGCATTGGACGCCGAACGGTTCCCGGTGGACCGTTCGGGCATCTACCTCGTGCTCACACACCGGTCGGTGGACAAGGTGGGATTCCTCACGCGGCACTGCGGGTGGCACGACTACTTCTGGTACGGCTCCACCACCATCAAGTACGCGTTCGTGGGTGACCCCACCGGGCCGAACCTGCGGGTGTGCGCGCCCCAGGCGGTCTCGCCCAACGGCGACGCCGGAGCCGATGCGATGGCGAGCACCATCGCCCACGAGGTGGCCGAGGCGGTCACCAATCCTGAGTTCACCGGGTGGTTCGACGACGGCGGCTACGAGAACGCCGACAAGTGCGCCTGGCAGTACGGCCGTCGGTACCGGGTGGGCCGCGCCTGGGCCAATATGCGCCTCGGCCGACGGCACTATTACATCCAGATGAACTGGAGCAACACCCCCGGAGTGGGCTGCACACTGGGCACATAACCCCTGTTCAGAGGCCCTTTCGGGGCCGGCGCGGTGCCATCGTGCCCGTACGTGTCGTAACATAACCGTCATCATTTCTGTGCTGGGCCTCCGCACCGTGGTTCGTCGAACCGCCCTCACCTGCTGCCTCGCCGCGGCGGTGTCGTTGGGCGCTCCGGCACTCGCACACGCCGCCGGCACCAACAGCACCACCGGCACGACAGCATCGGCCGAGCCGACGGGTCGGGTTACTGCGGCAGCGGCGTTCAAGCCGCTGCAGACCGGTGCCCGGGGTGATCGGGTGCGCCGGGTGCAACGCGCCCTCAAGGCCCGTGGTTACCGAGTGGTGGTGAACGGCAAGTACGGCCCGCTCACCACCGCCGCCGTCCGGAACTTCCAGCGCGCACGCAAAATGCCCGTGACCGGTCGGGTGGGGCCGCGCACGTGGAAAGCACTCGGCCTCCACAAGCCCGACCCGGCACCCACCACGTCCACCACCAGCACCACGTTGCCCGCCGACGGCTACCGCCACCCGAACCCCCTCGTGGAGCGCTGGCACGGCCTCGCACTCGAGCAGGGATGGAGCGAAGCGAACTGGAAACGCCTCAGTTGCGTGATCCGCATCGAGAGCGGCGGAAACCCCCGCGCCAGGAACCCATCGAGTGCCGCCGGCCTGCTGCAGATCCACTACCGATCGCATCAGCGTTGGGTGGGGCCTGACCCTGCAGTGCTGTTCGATCCGGCAACCAACCTGCGTTACGGACTCCGTCTGTTCAAGGCGTCGGGCTGGCGGCCGTGGGGCAACATCTGCGGCTGAGCCGCAGCAGCGTGCTGAGCCAATCTCGCCGCTGGCTTCACACGCGGCTTCACACCGGGCTTCATACCGGAGCCACTACCGGTGCGAGTGGCGTGCGCTGCACCGGTTGGTGATCCCACAGATCGGCGACGAGGTCGCTGCGCAGCGAACGCATCGACGGATCATCCCAACGGTTCACGCGCTGGTGCGGATCGCTGTCGAGGTCGTACAACTCACCTTCGGTTCCGTCGTGGCTGTAGCCCGGTTGATAGGTGGTGCACACCCAGTGGTCCCGCATGATCGTGCGGAGGTGCACACCCACACCGAACAGTTCACTGTCCCACTCGGTGAGCACACGCTCGATGCCACGACGGTCCGCATCGGCATCGTCCACCGGCAACGGCCGACCCTCCATCCAGTCGGGCACGGCGAGACCCGCGATGCGACAGAACGTCGGCGCGAGATCCACCAGACCCACTGGTCGAGTAACCGACGACGGCGAGGGCGACGACGACGGTGCGGGTCGCCACACGAGCGGCAGGCGCATCAACGCGTCGACGTGATACGGCCCCTTGAACAACAGGCCGAAATCACCCTGCAGCTCGCCGTGATCGGTGGTGAACACGATGTCCACGTCATCAGCCCAGCCACGCAAGGCGATCGCGGCCAGCACACGACCGAGTGCTTCGTCGATCAATTCGCACTCCACGGCGTTGCGCGCATTCACCTCGCGCACCTGGTCGGCCGTGAGCGTGGCCGGCACCCACGCTGCCGGTGCCTCGAAGTTGGACACCAGACGGCCGTCGTACCATGCGCGCCAGTGCCGGGGCTTGGTGTCGAGCACGCGCTCACGCTCGGCAGCGTCGACGATGTATCCGGCCGGCAGCGGAACATCTCGCCAGTCGACGCGTGACATCTCGCCGACGGGCGGATCCCACGGGTGGTGCGGGTCGGGGAAACTCATCCAGCAGAACCAGTCGTCGTCACCGGCAAGCGAATCCAGCCACGCAATCGTTCGGTCGGCAACCCAATCGGTGTGATACCACTCGCGCGGAATCGCGTTGTCGTGCACCTGTGGCGCACCAGTCGCCCCGCCGCCCTCGGCGTTCACCTCCAACTGCCCGTCGAGCACTCGGTAGAACCAGCCCACCGCCTCGGGATGGTGCTCGGCGAGCCAGCGCGCATAGTGCAACTGCCCTGCCGGTGAGTGCGTTGCCGACTCGAAGTGCTCGAACCCGCGGTGCACGCCGATGAGTCCGGTGCGCGCGAAGGCATTCTCGGGATAGCGGGCAAACGGATCGAGGAAGGGCTCGAAGTGCGGCTTGCCGATGATGGCCGTGCGGTAACCGGCATCGTGCAGCAGCGATGCAACCGACGGGGCATCGGCGGCGAGCGGCACACCGTTCATCCATACCCCGTGCGTGCTCGGATGCTGTCCCGTGATGATGGTGGAGCGTGACGGCATGCACACCACCGACTGTGGGTGGGCACGTTCGTAGCGGTGTCCCTCGGCGGCGAGCGCATCGATCACCGGCGTGCGGGCCAATGTGCCACCGTTGCAGCCGAGCGTGTCGTACCGCTGCTGATCGGTGGTGACGAAGAGAATCTTGCGGCCCATCAGCAGTGCTCCATCTGTCGTTTGAGCTCGGCGAGAGCATCTGCGGTTCCGGCACCGATCAGCAGTGCCATCACCCGCGGGTCTGCATCCACGGCGTAGGACACCACGCACGTTCCGTCGGCGAGATCGAGCACGTCGATCGTGCCGCGGTGGTGCTGGAAGATCGGGGCAGTGATGCGGTACTGGAAGCGACGAGTCACCGGGTCGCTCACCAGGATCTCCTCGGGCAGGGTGAGCCCCGACCCGAGCGTGATGGTGCGCCGATTGCCGTCGAGCACGCAGTCGGTCATCCCGGGAAACCACTCGTGCAGACGGCCCGCATCGCTCACGCGCGCCCAGACGTCGTCAGCCGAACGCGCGATCTGCACGTGGTGGCGCAGTGATGCGAGGGTCACGAGGCGATCCGTGCGAAGTCGATGATGATCTGGGCAAGTTGCGGACCCTGATCCTCCTGCAGGAAGTGGCCTGCGCCGGTCACCGTGGTGTGCGGCTGGCCCGCGCATCCGGGAACCTGCGACAGAAAGATCCGCTCGCCGCCCTTGGTGATGGCATCGCTGTCGCTGAAGGCGCACAGGAATGGTTTGTCGAAGCGGCGCAGCACTTCCCACGCCGCTGCGTTGTCGGCCGAGGCCGGATCATCGGTGCTGGTGGGCACGAGCGACGGGAACACCCGAGCGCCTGCGGTGTACCGCTCGTCGGGGAACGGAGCGTCGTACGCGGCGATCACCTCGGGCTCCAGCGACGACACACACCCACCGTTCACGATGCGGCCGATGGCGAATCCGGGCGACTCACGCGCAAACTTCTGCCACGCAAGAAACGCATCCGTGGGTCGGCGGTCACCCACGGGCATACCGCCATTGCCGATCGCCACCCGCGCATAGCGATCGGGTGCCTCGGCCACGAGGCGCAGGCCGACGAGCGCACCCCAGTCCTGTCCGAAGAAGGTGATGTTGGTGAGGTCCAGGTGCCCGAAGAGCACCTGTCGCATCCATGCCACATGGCGGGCGTAGGTGTAGTCGGACTGCTCGGCCGGTTTGTCCGAGCGCCCGAAACCCACGAGGTCCGGGGCAACCACTCGGAACCCGGCCGACACCAACGGCGGGATCATCGTGCGGTACAGGTACGACCACGTGGGCTCGCCGTGCATCAACAGCACGGGTGGGGCGTCGCGCTCGCCTTCGTCCACGTAATGCACCCGGAGTCGCCCGCCGTCGCCGTCGTCGACCTCGGCGTAGTGGGGGTCGAACGGGAAGCCGGGGAGTCCCACGAAGCGGTCGTCGGGCGTGCGCAGTACCTGCATGGCATCTACGGTACGCCCATGAGCCATATTGCTGGGGAAGTATGCATCGTGACCGGGGCGGCACGCGGCTTGGGGGCCGCATTCGCCCAGTCACTCCGTGACGCCGGGGGAACCGTGGTGACCTGCGACGTGCTGCCGGGGGCCGACGCCGTGGTGGACGTGTCCAAGGCCGATCAGGTGAAGGCATTCGTGGACGACGTCACGCGCAAACACGGACCCATTGGCATTGCGGTGCTGAATGCGGGTGTCTGCAAGTTCACGAGTGTGCTCGGCCCGTGGGAAGACGTGGAGAGCGACTTCGACTTCCACATCGCCACGAACCTGCGCGGCGTGTTTCTCTGCGGACGCGCAGTGCTGCCCGGCATGGTGGAGCGCGGCAAGGGCAATGTGGTGATCATCGGAACCGATCACCTCTGCCGACCCGCCGACTTTGCGTACACCGCCGGCGTGCTCGACGCCTACGACGCATCGAAGTGGGGCCTGATGGGTCTGGTGAATGCGTGGGTGAACGCAGTGGGATCCAAGGGCGTACGGGTCAACTCGATCTCGATGGGCGCCACCGACTCCGAGATGTTGCGTGGCTTCACCCGTGTGACCTCGGGCAAGGAACCGACACCGGAGGCGATCGCCTCATGGATGCGACCCGAACAGATCGGTGCACTCATGGTGGAGATGCTCGAGGAGGGCCCCAACGGCCGCACCAGCACCAACGTGCCGGTGATCGTGGGTCGGCCCATCAAGTTGGAGCCGTGGACCCCGTCGTCGGTGCCCAACACGCATCCGTATCTCGGCGTGCAGTTGCTGCAACCGCGCACCTGATCGGTTCACCCGCCGGAACGCTCAGGCAGGTCCGCGGGTCACCGACCGACCAGTCGCTCCACATAGGCCGACGCAGGCGCTGCGGCGATCTCGTCCATCGTTCCCTGCTGCAGCACACGTCCGCGCTCGAGCACCACCACGTGGTCGGCGAGCAGTCGAGCCTCCGCAGGGTCATGGGTAACGAGAATCGTCACGCCGTGGAACTCTCGCAAGTGGCGCGCCAGATCGGCACGCACCTCGACGCGCGTGCTCACATCGAGTGCCGCGAGCGGCTCGTCCAGCAGCAGCACCGACGGATCGGTGGCCAACGCGCGCGCCAATGCCACGCGTTGTGACTCGCCGCCCGAGAGTCCGGCGGGTCGCTGTGCACCGCGGCCACTCAGCCCCACGCGTTCGAGCCACCCGATGGCGGTGGCACGCGCCACTTCGGCCCGCACACCCCGTGCGCGCAACCCGAACGCCACGTTCTCCAGCACCGACATCGCGGGGAACAGTCGGTACTCCTGGAACATGAAGCCCACGGATCGTTGTTCGGGGCGCAACAGCACCCGGGCCTCGGGGTCGTCCCACACCTGCACATCGGTGCCGCGCTCGAGCACCACTCGACCGGCGTCCACCGCCTCGAGTCCTGCGATGACCCGCAGCGCAGTGGTCTTTCCCGCGCCGTTGGGGCCGAGCAGTGCCACCGTGGCTCCACCCTCGAAAGTCAGATCCACATCGAGCGAGAAGGCATCGAGCGTGACGCTGGCGCGCACCACGAGTCTCATGTCGCCACCGCCGATGCTGTGCCGTCGACCGATGCTGCGTCTTTCGATGCGGGTGTGCGCGCCTGGCCGAGCCAACGATCACGTAGTCCGAGCAGTACCGCGAACGACACCGCAATGAGCAGCAGGCTCAGCACGAGCGCCGCCTCCGGATCGGACTCGAGCGCAAGGTAGGTGGCGAGCGGCATGGTCTGGGTGCGACCGGGCAGGTTCCCGGCAAAGGTGACCGTTGCGCCGAACTCACCGAGTGCACGGGACCATGCCAGCACTGCGCCCGCAACCAGACCCGGGCGGATGGCGGGCAAGGTGACACGTCGGAACACGTACCAGCGCGAGCCGCCCAGTGTGCGCGCAGCATCCTCGAGACGACTATCGAGCTGCCGCAATGCGGACTCCACCGACAGCACGAGGAACGGCATGGCCACGAACACCTGGGCCACCACCACACCGGCGGTGCTGAACGGCAGGCGGATACCGAACCAGTCGTCCAGGTACTGGCCGAACAACCCGCGGCGGCCGAACGAGAAGAACAGCGCAACACCGCCCACCACAGCGGGGAGCACCATGGAGAGCGTGCTCAGTGCACGCACCACGGATCGGCCCGGGAACCCGACACGGGCCAGCATCCACGCAAGCGGCACACCGAACACCATCGAGATCGCCGCCGCCAACAACGAGGTGGTGACCGACAGCTGCAGTGCGCGCCCCACCGCTCGGCTGGAGAGCACCTCCCACACACGGCTCCACGGCATGCGCCAGAGCAGACCCACCAGGGGCAGTGCGAAGAACGCAACGGCAACCGCCGCCAGCACCACCGCGAGCACCGGCGGTCGCTCACGACCCCGACGCCGTCTCACCGGCCGAACCCGAACTTGTTCAGGATCGCTTGTGCTTGCGGGCCGCGCAGGAATGCGATGAATGTCGCTGCCTCATCGGGGTGCTCGGCCTCCCGTGGTACCACCACCGCATAGGTGGCCTGCACGTTCTGTTGCTCCGGGATCACCACACCCACTGCAGTGTCGCCCGCCGCAATCACGTCGGTGGTGTACACGATGCCGGCGTCGGCCTCGCCGAGTACCACCTTGGTCACCACCGCCTTGGCGCTCGCCTCGAGCGAACTGGGTGACACCACCACGCCGGCTTTGTCGAGCGCCTCCTGCGCGTACTTGCCGATGGGCACATCGGGAGCGGCGAGCACCACGGCGAGTCCGGGACGCGCGAGATCGTCCAACGAGTCGATCGACTGAGGGTTGCCGCGCTCCACGATGATGGTGAGCGTGTTGGTGGTGAGCACCTCGGAGGTCCCGACGATGCCCGCATCCAGTCGCTCCGCACTCTGCAGATCTGCGGGAACGAGCACATCGGCCGGAGCGCCTTCGTTCACCTGCGCCACGAGCGAGGCCGAACCTGCGAAGTTGAAACGCAACGTGGTGTTCGGGTGCGTCTCTCGGTAGGCCTCACCGATCTCCCACATGGCATCGGTGAGCGACGACGCAGCGAACACCTCGAGGGTCACCCGATCCCCACCACCGGAATCGCCCGAGCACGAGGTCGCCATGGCTGCGAGGGCGGCCGCGCCGAGCAGCAGGACGGAGGGCGCGCGACGCATCCGTTCAGCCTAACCTCAGTTTGTAACTACTTGTTAGAAACATCGTGACTAGTCCGTACCAGCGGGTACGCTGCCCACATGGCCCGTGCAGCGGAGTTGTCCCTCGCCGAGGGCACCTGCCTCGTGCTGGTGACCCAGGGGGCCGAGCACGGCTGGGCGATCGGGTCGCTCCTGGCACCCGAAGCCGAACTGGGAACCATCTGGTCACTGAGCCGACCGCTCACGTATCGGGCCATCGAGCAACTGGTGGAGCGAAAGCTCATCGCTCGCTCGGGTACCGAGGAGGGTCGGGGCCGTGATCGTTCGATCCTGCGTGCCACGGCTGCGGGCAACCGCGCGGCATCTGCATGGTTGGCCTCGCCTGCGGTGCACCTGCGGGACCTGCGCACCGAGCTGCTCATGAAGCTCGCCCTGCGCCGACGCGGTGGCCTCGAGATACATACCTTGCTCGACGCGCAGGAGGCGGCCCTCGGTGCAGCACTCGATGCGCTGTCGGCTCGGCGGGGTGACGATGACGTGGTGTCGCTGTGGCGTCAGGAGAACGCTCGGGCGGTGCGACGATTCTTGCGCCGGGCGCGTGATCTCGGCTCGGCTGCTGCAGCTTCCGGCGAGACCGTGCGCAGCGACGTACGTCTCAGCGCACGCAATCAGTTGCGCGTCACGATCGATTCGGTGCAGCACGGAGGCGTGATGGCATCGGTGAAAGCAGCGCTGCCCGACGGGCAGCGGCTCACGGCGGCAATCACGAGCGACGCCGTGGACGAGTTGGATCTGGCGGCAGGCGATGAGGTGCTCATGATCGTGAAGTCGACGGAGATCATGGTGGCGAAGCCATGAACAGCGCAGTGGCGAAGCCATGAACAGCGCAGTGGCGAAGCCATGAGCGGCACAGAGGCGAAGCCATGAGCGGCACAGAGGCGAAGCCATGAGCGCGTCGCCCGATGCGTCCATGTTGTGGCCGGCGCGCTGCATCGTGCGCTTCATGGAGTCCGGTGATGCGTCGCTGCTCGATGAGGTGTTCGCCGAGCACTGCGAGATCGTGGACAGTT
>JAFMJD010000068.1 GCA_017853685.1 Actinomycetota bacterium
TGTATGAAGCACTCCGCCAGCGTTCGTCCTGAGCCAGGATCAAACTCTCCGTCAAAATTATGCCGGTCGACCCTGCCCGAAGGCGGAGGCGACCTGACGTGGAGAGGTTCGACGACCGGATCGGAATCTGATCCGGTTTGACCGTCGAGTCCTGTAAAAATGCCGGGCTAGGGATAGCCCGACGTGAATTGACGTCCAGTCGTGCCGGCGAACCGGTCCGACTGTCCGCACTGGCGTTCAGTCTTCTCTTCCGTTTTCAAGGAGCCGTGGCTCGGGCACGCACTGCGAACAGTGGAGGTGCCAGATTCCTGACTGCGAACAACGCCGCTTCGTCAGGGCGGAGCAACTCTAGCGATCGGCTCACAGCGCCGCAACCCGGTGACGCAAAAGATTTTGCGACTCGGTGCGGTGCGTCAGCCGTCGACGAGTTCCACGAGGTGATAGGTGGTTTTTCCCTTGCGCAGCAGCACAAATCGACCGTGCAACTCGGGCACCGTGTGCAGCGATCCGGTCTCGTCGAGCTGCACACCGTTGGCGCGGATGCCCCGCTGTGCGAGGGTCCGACGTGCGTCGCTGTTCGAGCTCGCCAAGCCGCACGACACCAGGAGGCCAATCGGGTCGCTGAGCGCCGAGCGCGGCGCCCTCGATGAGGGGACTTCGGCGGCCACGACGGCGAGCACCTCGGACGACGCCGAAGTGGGGTCGGCGCCAAAGAGCACCCCGGCCGCGTCACGGGCCGCTGCCGCTGCCGACTCGCCATGCACCATGGCGGTCAGTTCGTCGGCCAGGGCGCGCTGCCCCACCCGACGCTCGGGGGCCTGTTCATGCTCGGCAATGGTGGCCAGCACCGCCTCGAGGGGTGCGAGCGAGAACATCTTGAGATAGGTGCCCACCATCTGGTCGTCCACATTCACCCAGAACTGGCGGAACTGGTACGGCGAGGTCTTGGACGGGTCCAGCCACACCGCCCCACCTGCGGTTTTTCCGAATTTGGTGCCGTCGCTCTTGGTGACGAGCGGGTGGGTGATGGCGTGCACATGGCCGCCCGTGCGGCGCCGGATGAGGTCCACACCGGCCACGATGTTGCCCCATTGGTCGGATCCCCCGGCCTGCAACTCGACGCCGAGATGGGTGTAGAGGTGCAAGAAGTCGTTTGCCTGCAGGAGCGAGTAGCTGAACTCGGTGAACGACAGACCGCCGTCACCCTCGAGGCGGCTGCGGACCGAGTCCTTGGCGAGCATCTGGTTGATATTGACGAATTTGCCCACGTCACGGAGGAAATCGAGGACCCCGACCGGCTCGGTCCAGTCGGCGTTGTTCACCAAGGTGGCCGCCGTGGGCCCGGGTCCGAAGTCGAGGAGGCGCTGCAACTGGGCGGTGATCCGATCGACGTTGTGGCGCAGGGTGTCCCGATCCAGCAGGTTGCGCTCCTCGCTGCGACCCGAGGGGTCCCCGATCATTCCGGTGGCCCCGCCGGCGAGCGGCACGGGTCGGTGCCCGGCCAGCTGGAAACGGCGCAGATAGAGCTGGCCCACCAAGTGGCCCACATGGAGCGAATCGGCGGTGGGATCGAAGCCGACATACACCCCCACCGGGCCACTCGACAGGCGCTGTGCGAGCGCATCGATGTCGGTGTGGTCGTGGACGAGCCCACGGGCACGGAGGTCGGCGAGGAGATCCATATCGGGGAGCAATGTTCGCACGCGCGGGCCGTACTTCCACCGACGCTCACGGACCGCTCCGCCGCCGCCGGTGTCTTACGCTGGGTCCGTGGCGGCCGAGGAACCATCGCTGACCGAGGCCCTGCGACGTCAGGCCGTTGCATGCCGGCAGCTCGGATCGTTGCAGTACGCCGACCTGATCATGGACCTGATCGGCGACATCGAGCGCGGCGGACTCACTCACGAACTGCTGCACGACCGGCCCGAAGCGCCGCTGCGTGATGCCCTCGTGCTTCGCTACGTGGCAGCTGTACACCGCGTGGTGCTGCGCGGCGATGCTCCCTCGCTCGCGCTTCGCTATCCCTCCGCCGGTGGCGACGGAGCACGCATCGACCTCGCAGACTTCCTCGCTGTGGTGGATGCATACCGCGACGAAGTAGTAGATGCACTCGGTCGTACGGTGCAGACGAACGAGGTCGGCCGATGTGCGTCGATCGTTCCGGCGATTGCACATGCAGCGCGAGAGCACCGCATGCCACTCACGATGCTCGAGATCGGTGCATCAGGAGGACTCATCTCGAACTGGGATCGTTACGGCTACGACTGCTTCGGGTCAACCGCTGGCCAGCAGCACAGTGCGCTGCAGTTCACCGACAACTGGGACGACCCGTTCGATCTCTCGGGTATCACCGAGGTTTACACACGTGCTGCATGCGACATTGCTCCGCTCGATGTGAGCGACCCCGAGGCGCAACTGCGGCTGCTGTCCTTCGTGTGGCCAGATCAACATCGTCGATTCAAGAACCTACGTGCTGCACTCTCGATCGCAGCGCTCGAACGAGTGCAGGTCGATCACAGCGATGCGGGCGAATGGCTCGCCGATACGTTGCCCCGTCGCGCGCGGGGAACGCTCACCATCGTGTTCCACTCGATCGTCTGGCAGTACCTCCCCCGCGCCACCAAGGACCGCGTGCGGGAAGTCCTGCGCGACGAGGGTGCGCGTTGCGACGCGGAGAACCCGATTGCGTGGATCCGACTGGAGCCTGCTGGCGACCACCCGGATGTGCGAATGACCACCTGGCCGGCTGGCGACGAAACCGTCGTTGCCCTCAGCAGCTATCACGGGGCCGCGGTTCGTCGACCTGTTATGCCAACGCCTGCTTGACGAATTCAGGCACGGGTGTGGGCACGGGCGCCCCGGGAGTGGTGGAGACATTGACGAGGAACGCCGTGAACGCCGGTGCGCCGCCAACGGTTCCGACGACCTCCACATCGAACGAGGTGTTTCCCCAGCGACTCACGCGCACGTCACACTCGACGATGTCGTGCATCCGTACCGGCGCCTGCCACTCGACGGTGGCCTTCTTCACCATCGCGTCGAAGCCGACATCCTCGAATCCGCCGAGCCGTTCGCGAAAGAAGCAGTCGACGGCATCGTCCACGTAGGCGAGGTAGTTCGCGTTGTGCATCACTCGTTGGGCGTCGCAGTCGATGTAGCGCGGCCGGAATGAATAGCGATAGGTCATTCGCGCACTGTAGTCAGCGTGTCGGCGCCGGGGCACCGAGGCGCGCCCGATCTGCAGCGATCTGCGCAACGAAGCGCTCCAGCTGCATGCGCACGGGGGCCGGGCCGGCACCACCACGGGTTGTGCGACGCTGTACCGCGCTGCCGGGTGCCACGAGTGCGGCGGCCTCTGGGCCGAGCGCCTGATCCGCACGAACCAGATCAGCCAATGCTCCCTCACCCGCGAGCGACCGCCGAACGAGTGCACCCACCACTGCATGAGCTTCGCGGAACGGCATACCACGTTGCACCAACCACTCGGCGAGATCGGTCGCAGCGAGCGTTGGGGCGTCGGCCGCCGCCTGCATGCGCTCCGGCACGAACACTGCGGTGGCGATCATGCCGTTCAGGGCTCCGAGCGCGAGGCTCACCTGGTCGACCGAGTCGAAGAGCGGCTCTTTGTCTTCCTGCAGATCGCGGTTGTACGCCAACGGCAGACCCTTGAGCGTGACGAGCAGACCCGTGAGATTCCCCACCAGGCGACCGGCCTTGCCGCGTGCGAGTTCGGCGATATCGGGGTTCTTCTTCTGCGGGAGCATCGAGGAGCCCGTGGAGTAGGCGTCGTCCAGCCGAGCGAACCCGAACTCGTCGCTCGTCCACAGGACCCATTCCTCGCCGAGCCGAGAGAGATGTACCCCGATGAGCGACAGCACGAAGAGTGCTTCGGCAACGTGGTCACGATCGCTCACCGCATCGAGAGAGTTCTCGAAGGGGCGAGCGAAGCCCAGCAGGTCCGAGGTGAACTGGGGATCGAGGGGAAGCGAGCTACCTGCGAGCGCGCCGGCCCCGAGGGGCGAGACGTCGAGACGGGCAACGGTGTCGAGCAGACGATCGACATCGCGCGACAGGGCCCAGCCGTGGGCGAGCAGATGGTGCGCCAGCAGCACGGGCTGCGCACGCTGCAGATGGGTGAATCCCGGCAGATAGGTGTCACCTGCTTCGCGTGCGCGGCTCAGCAGTGTCTCTTGCAGTTCCAGCACTCGCGCAGCAACGGCGCGCAGTTCGCGCCGGCACCAGAGGCGGAGATCGGTGGCGCACTGATCATTCCGGCTCCGACCGGTGTGCAGCTTGCCGCCGGCCGGACCGGCGAGCTCGGTAACGCGCCGCTCGACGGCGGTGTGGATGTCTTCATCGGTGGCAACAAAGACGAAGGTGCCAGCGGTGAGTTCGGCCTCCACTGCCGTGAGCGCCGCCATGATCGAGTCTCGCTCGGACTCCGTGAGCAAACCGGCGCGCGCCAGACCCGAAACGTGCGCGCGGGATCCCTCGATGTCGTCGGGCCAGAGACGTTGGTCGAACGGAAGACTCACGGTGTAGGCCAGGAGTTCTTCTGCCGGACCGGCTTCGAACCGCCCGTGCCAGAGGGTCCGTCCGGACTCGTCGTTGGGTGCGCCGCTCATGCCCGAGCCACCTTGCTCGGCAGACCGGCGAGTTGACGGAGGCGGTGTGCGAGTTCGGCTCCACCCATCTCTTCGTCGGCCACGACCAACATCGTGTCATCACCGGCCACCGTGCCGATGACACCGGGAAGACCGCTGCGATCGAGGGCCGACGCAACCACGTGCGCGCAGCCCGGCGGGGTGCGCACCACGACCAGGTTGGCCGACACCTGCACCTCGGCAACCCACTCCCCCATCACGCGCCGCAGTTGTTCGTGCGGGGCAACCCGTTGGGGTTCGAGTTCGGGCAGCGCGTACACCGTGTCGCCGCCCGGTACCCGCACCTTCACCGCACCGAGGTCCTCCAGATCGCGAGAAACCGTCGCCTGTGTGGCGTTGATTCCCTCGCTCTGGAGCAGTTCGACGAGTTGCGGTTGGCTCGAGACCGGCCGCTGCCCGATGATGCGGGCGATCGCTGCTTGACGCGCCACCTTGGTGCTCATGCCCGGACCCCCATCAAGAACGCAAGCAGTGCCCGCGACGAATGAAGTCTGTTGTGACCCTGCTGAATCGCTCGCGACATCGGACCGTCCATTACTGCAGCGTCCACCTCGACCCCTCGGTACGCGGGCATGCAGTGGTAGAAGCCGGCCGACGGATCGGCGTGCGACATGAGGTCGCTCGTGACCGAGTAGCCGCGAAAGGCCTCCAGCCGAGCAGCCTTCTCGGACTCCTGACCCATCGAGGTCCACGTGTCGGTGTGCACTGCGATCGCACCGCTCACCGCATCGAGCGGCGCGGACACCGACGCGGCGGTGCCGGGCCCCAACGCGCCGAGTCGAGCCAACTCGGCGTCGCTCGGCCCATAGCCGGCAGGTGACGCATAGCGAATGTGGGCGCCGAGCATCACGCTCACCTCACCGAGTGAGCGGGCGACATTGTTGAAGTCACCGACCCAGGCGATCACTGCGCCGGCGAGGGACCCGTGGACCTGTTCCATGGTGAGCACGTCGGCAAGCGCCTGCATGGGGTGGCTCGTGTCGGACAGCATGTTCACGACAGGAACCGAACTCGCCGCAGCAAGACGCTCCACCACTGCATGGCGGAAGACACGCGCACAGATCACGCCGTGATAGCCGGCGAGAGTGCGCGCCACATCCTCCACCGGTTCGCGAACATCGAACTGAATTTCCTCACCCCGCGTGTACACCGGGTGACCACCCAGTTGGGTGACTGCGATCTCCATCGATTGGCGTGTCCGGTTCGAGGGCTTCTCGAAGATCAGGGCAGCGCCGAGACCGTCGAGCGGCCGGCCGAGCGAACTCGGCGGGCGAACGGCGAGATCGAGAATGGTGCGCAGTTCACCGATGGAGATATCGGTGATCGAGAGGAAGTCGCGCTTGCTCATGCGAGCACCTCGCCGAGGATGGCGAGCATCTCATCGATCTCGGCGTCGCTGACGGTGAGGGGCGGCGCGAGCCGCAGTGCCGTCGCCGTCACGGCGTTGGTGACCACGCCGCGTGCAAGCAACGCGCTGTACACCGCCTTGGCATCAGCACCCTCGCCGAACTCTGCTGCCAGCAGCAGACCCAGTCCACGCACTTGTTTGACCTTCGGCATCGCCTGCAGTCCCGCGCGCAGTCGGGCGCCCTGACGTTCCGCAAGACCGGGCGCGTCGATTCGTTGCATCTCGGAGATCACCGCACGTACCGCAGCCGTCGCGATGGCGGTTCCGCTGTAGGTCGAACCGTGGTCGCCCGGCTGGAACACCGCCGCAACGTCCTTGCGGGCCCAACAGGCACCCACGGGGAATCCGTTGCCCATGCCCTTGGCTATGGTGACCACATCGGGCACCACTCCGGAATGTTCGAATCCGAACCAGCGTCCGGTGCGCGAGAACCCGGTCTGGACCTCGTCGATGATCATGAGCAGGCCTCGATCGTCGCACAGCCGACGAATCCCCTCGAGGTAGCCGTTCGGAGCGATGTTCACTCCACCTTCTCCCTGCACCGGTTCGATGATGACGGCACTCACCGACGGATCGATGGCTGCCTCGAGCGCTGCGAGGTCGCCCCAGGCGACGTGACGAAACCCGTCGGGCATCGGCTGGAACGGTTCGTGCTTGGCCGGCTGCCCCGTCGCGGCAAGGGCCGCCAGTGTGCGGCCGTGGAACGAGCCGAATGCACTCACCACCACATGACGGCCGCGTCCGCCGAACTTCCGTGCGAGTTTCAGCGCGCACTCATTGGCCTCGGCGCCCGAGTTGCAGAAGAAGGTCTGCCCCGCCTGACCCGTGGCGCGCTGCAACAACTCGTTCACCATCACTGCAGCCTCGGTGGCCACCGGGTTCGCGAAGAGGTTGGACACGTGCAGCAGCGTGGCGGCCTGCTCCGAGATCGCCCGAGCGACTGCCGGGTTGGCGTGGCCGAGGGAGGTGACTGCGAGTCCGCAGAGGAAGTCGAGATACCGCTTGCCCTGCGAGTCCCACAGTTCGGTTCCCGACCCGCGCACGAACATCACCTGCGGCGCCCCGAAGACCGGCATGAATGGGCAATGATCCATGCCCTGAGTGTCGAATGCGTGAGCGGACATCACTTTCCCCCGATGACCATCGTGCCGATGCCGGCGTCGGTAAAGACCTCGAGCAGGAGGACATGTGGAATGCGTCCGTCGAGGATGTGTGCGCGCCGGACGCCGTTGCGCACCGCGCGGACACAGCTCTCGACCTTGGGAATCATTCCCCCTGCAATGGTTCCATCGGCCATGAGCGCGTCGAGTTCGTCGGCATCGGTCTGGCGGATCAGGCTCGCGGGGTCGGACACCACGCGCCGCAGTCCCTCGATGTCGGTGAGATACACCAACTTCTCTGCACCGAGCGCTTCGGCGATGGCCCCCGCGACGGTGTCGGCATTGATGTTGTAGGCCTGCCCCTGCGCGTCGGAGCCGATCGTTGCGATGACCGGTATGAGGTCTTGAGCGAGGAGGCGATGCACGATCTCGGGGTTCACCGAGGTGACCTCACCCACGAAGCCCAGTTCCGGATCCTTGGGTGCGGCGACGATGAGGCGCGCATCTGCTCCACTCACGCCCACGGCCAACGGGCCGTGCACGTTGATGGACGACACGATCTCGGGGTTCACCTGACCGAGGAGCACCATCCGGGCGATCTCGACGGTCTCGGCATCGGTAACACGCAAGCCGTTGCGGAACTCGGTCTGCTTGCCGAGACGAGCCATGAGATCGCTGATCTGGGGTCCGCCGCCGTGTACCACCACCGGACGCAGACCGACGGCATGCATCATCACGATGTCCTGCGCAAAATGCGCGAGAGCCTCGGTCTCACTGGCTCCGGCGAGTGCGTTCCCGCCGTACTTCACCACGACGATCTGACCGGCAAAGCGCCGGATGTACGGCAATGCCTCCACCAGCACGGCCGCCTTCTGCGCCGCTTCCTCGCGACTCACGATCCCGCTGCTCACGGATACACCCCCACAGTCGAGAGTCCCGCCGTCTCGGCGAGACCGAGTGCCACATTGGCGGCCTGCACCGCGCCGCCGCTTGCGCCCTTGCACAAGTTGTCGATCGCAGCGATTACGATCACCCAGCCGGTGCGATCGTCGAAACGCGCGGTGAGGTGCACCGCATTCGTGCCCAAGGTTGCCTTCGTGGACGGTGATGCCGGCCGCACGACGATGAAGGGCTCCCTCTCGTAGAACCGTCCGAGCGCCGCCAGCAGCGATTCGGTGGACACGCGTCCGGTCGGCCGCGCATAACAGGTGGCGAGGATGCCCCGATTCATCGGCGCGAGGTGCGGCGTGAAGATCACCTGTCCGCCGATGTTCTGCTCGATCTCGGGTGTGTGCCGATGATCTACGAGTCCATACGCAGTGAAGTCCTCGTCCACCGTGGAGAAGTGCGAGGTGTGCTTGAGCGCACGACCGGCACCACTCACACCCGACGCGGCATCCACGACGATGCCGGTGGACTCGATGAACTCCTGACGGATGAGCGGCGCAAGCGCAAGCGTTGCTGCGGTGACGTAGCACCCCGGCGTCGCAATCAACCGAGCACCCACCAGGTCATCCCGGTAGAGCTCGGGGAGGCCGTAGACAGCATCGGCCAGCAGCCCCGGCTGGGAATGTGTGAACCCGTACCACTGTGGGTACAGCGAGGCGTCTTTCAGGCGGAACGCCGCCGAGAGGTCCACCACGCACCCAACCCGCCCAACGAGATCGGGGGCGATCTCGAGCGACGCCTCGTGAGGGAGACCGAGAAACACCACGTCGAGTCCGTCGACCCGGTCGGGGTGATACTCCTCGAACACCAGATTCGGGTACGCCGCAGCGAGCGACGGGTACAGCGACGCCGCCAACGTGCCCGATTGGGAATCGCCGGTGGCGTAGACCACCTGAAAGTCCGGATGCTGCGCGCAGATCCGGAGGAGTTCGGCGCCTGTGTACCCAGACGCCCCGAGAATGCCGACCGTCACCATGAGGACAAGACTATACAGACAGATGCATAGTCATGCACTCTTTTCTGTCGCCGAGCGGATCAGTGCATGGGGCAAGATGCCACCCGTGCCCCAGCCATCCACCCGCGGTCGCCTCCTCGTGGCGACACCGCCATTGGTCGACCCGCACTTCGACCGAACGGTGGTCTACATGTTGGAGCACCACCAGGAAGGAGCACTCGGCGTGGTGCTCAATCGGCCGATCGAGTCGCCCAGCATCCCCGTACTCGGTCTCGGTGCATGGGAAGCAGCGATGGCCGAGCCGACCACGGTCTTCTCCGGTGGCCCGGTGTCTCCCGAGGCGCTCATCGCCGTGGGACATCGCTCATCCGGTGCGTCGACCGATCACGACGAGGGATGGGGCGGTGTCTCGGACTGCGTCGGCACGGTCGACATCTCGCTACAACCAGAGGAGTTCGATCCGCCTGTCGACGCGCTGCGGCTGTTCGCCGGGTACTCGGGATGGGCTCCGGGCCAGCTCGATGCAGAACTCGCGGCTCATGCGTGGATCGTGGTGAGCGCCGAACCCAACGACATGTTCACGTCCGAGCCATCGCGGCTCTGGCGCGCCGTGCTGGCCCGTCAGGGGGGTCGTGTGGCGTGGCTCGCGCATGCGCCGACGGACCTGAGCGCGAACTGACCCAGCGCCCCCGTTAGCGCAGGGTGCCGCCCACCTTGTCGACGGCGTCGATGCAACGCTGCCGCACGTCGGAGACATCGGCATCGGTGAGCGTGCGATCCGGGGCCTGGATACGCAGTCGGTACGCAAGGCTGCGAGCACCAGCAGCGACGCCGGTTCCGCGGTACACGTCGAACAACTCGAGACGCACCAACATCGCACCACCGGCCTGCTTGAGCGCTCCGGCGACACGCGAGGCAGTGATCGTGTCGGGAACAGCGAACGCGAGATCGATATCGCTCGTCGGATACCGCGAGAACGACGCGAACTGAGTAGGGGGCGGCTCGATCTGGAGCAGAGTGCCGAGATCGACATCGAGCACAGCCACTCGTTCCGTGACGCCGAACGCCTCGAGCACCGCAGGGTCGACTTCACCCACCGAACCGATGACCGCCTCACCGTCACGCCCACGCCCGAGGTTGATCGCACTGTGACGCGTGGGGTGCAGCCCGGCGATCGGCGTTGCGGGAACCGCAAGACGCGCAGCGCTCCAGCCGAGCGCCGCTCGCAGTTCTTCCCAGACCGCTACTGCCGCGGGTGCCTCGCGTCCTGCCAGCACCACGCACAGCTGTTCGGCCTCGAAGGGCAGCACGTCATCACCCGGCAGGTAGCGGTGCCCCACTTCGTACAGAGCGATCCCCATCGCGCGGTGGGACTCGTTGTAGGCAATCGACTTGAGCAGCCCAGGGATGAGCGAGCCCCGGAGAACCGACTGCTCGGCGACGAGTGGATTGGTGACCGTCACCACGGCACCGCGGTGGCCCGCCCGCTCCATATCCCCGGGCGACAAGAACACATCGGGCATGGCCTCGCTGATACCGAGACCGAGCAGAACGTCTCGCACGCGGCGTCGACGCTTCTGCGCCGGAGAGAGGCCGCCTCCTTCGGGCGACTTGCGGACCGACTTCGGGATGTTGTCGTAGCCGTGGTGGCGAGCGATCTCCTCGATCACGTCGATCTCCGAGGTTGCATCGGGTCGCCACGATGGCAACGTGACATCGAGCAGGCCCGGGCCCGCAACGTGCACGCTGAACCCGATGGGTCCGAGGAGTCCGACGATGTCGGCGTCGGTCAGTTGAAGCGCCAATAGGGCGTTCACCCGAGCAGTACGCACCCGAGTGGACCGATGCTCGTCGGGCATCGAAGCCGCACGAGCATCACAAGTGCCGGCATGCACCACCAGCGACGGACACGTCTCGCGCAACAGGGCCGCAAAACGCGCGATGGCACGATCGATTCCGTACGCGTCCACACCGCGCTCGAAACGCGCCGATGCCTCGCTGCGCAGGTTCAGGTACGGGACACTCTGTCCGATGCCATCAGCCTCGAACCAGGCCACCTCGAGCGCGACAGTCGAGGTGGACTCGGAGATCTCGCTGTGGAGGCCGCCCATGATGCCGCCGACGGCGATCGGCGCGTCGTGACCGTCGCAGATGAGCAGATCCCGGGGCTCGAGTGCACGCTCGACGCCGTCGAGCGTGGTGACCTGTTCGCCTGACGCCGCCCGACGGATGCGGAAACGACCGCCGCCGAGTGTGTCGAGGTCATAGGCGTGGTTCGGTTGGTTGAGTTCCAACATCACGTAGTTCGAGACATCCACCACGTTATTGATCGGCCGCATGCCCGCAAGCGTGAGTCGTTGCTGCATCCATCGTGCCGACGGCCCTACCCGGATTCCCGAGATCACCGTGGAGGTGAACCGCCCGCAACGATCACCGTCGACGATCGCCACGGGAGCCTCCCGCACGGGACCGAGCGCACCGAGACCGGGGTCCGGAACCGAGAGGGTCAGACCGAACCAGGCTGCGAGATCACGCGCCACACCGAGGTGACCCCAGCAGTCGGGGCGATTCCGGGTGAGGTCGAGATCGAACACCGCATCGGCCTCGACACCCAGTACTTCCATGATGGGTCGGCCGAGCGGGGTGTCTCGTGCGAGGAGCAGGATTCCGGTGCCGTCGTCGTCGATGCCGAGTTCGGTTCCCGAGCACAGCATGCCTTCGCTCGCGATGCCGAGGATCTTGCGCTTCTGGATGTCACGGCCGTCGGGCATCACCGTGCCGAGGGTGGCGAGCGGAATCACGTCGCCCTCGCTCATGTTGAATGCGCCGCACCACACGTGACGCTCGGCGCCATCGCCCGCATCGACGAACACGCGATGCACCTTGGCCGCGTCGGGATGCCGCTCGGTGCGCAGCACGCGCGCCGTGATGATGCCGGGAATCGGTGCGCCAACGCGTTGGATGTCCTCCACCGCGAGGCCCAACGAGTTCAGCGCTACCGAGATGCGGTCGATGTTCTCCTCGGTTGCGGGGCCGAAGGGAGCGAAATCGTTGAGCCAGCTCAGGATGATCTTCATGGTGCTTCTGTCCTCCCCGACTGCTCAGAACTGCTCGATGAAACGGATGTCGTTGGAGTACATCTCGCGCAGATCGTCCACGCCGTGATACTCCTTGGCCATTCGGTCGATACCGAATCCGAAGGCGAAGCCGCTCCACTCCTCCGGGTCGATGCCGCATGCGGCAAGCACATTGGGGTGCACCATGCCGCAGCCACCGAGTTCGAGCCATGAGCCGTCGGGACGCCGGATGTCGAACTCGGCAGACGGCTCGGTGAAGGGGAAGAAACTCGGGCGCAACCTGCTGGTGAAGCCGGGTCCGAAGAATGCGCGCGTGAAGGCCTCGATGGTGCCCGCGAGGTCGGCGAACGAGATACCGCGATCCACCACGAGTCCTTCGATCTGATGGAACACCGGCATGTGGGTGGCATCGGCGGTTTCGTTGCGGAACACTCGCCCGGGTGCCACCACGTAGATGGGTGGTTCCTGTGTGGTCATCACGCGTGCCTGCACCGGCGAGGTGTGAGTACGCAGCACCGTGGATCCGGGCGCGCCGTGATCGACGAACAGGGTGTCCCACATGCTGCGGGCCGGATGGCTCGGCGGCATGTTGAGTGCCTCGAAGTTGTACCAATCGGTCTCGATCTCGGGTCCCTCGGCGATCTTGAAACCGAGCCCGACGAAGACGTCCTCGAGACGTTCCCACGCCTCGGTGACCAGGTGCGCATGACCGCGGCGCGGCTCACGCTGATGCTCAGTGAGGTCCATGCGCTCCGACTCGAGCAGTTGCGCCCGCTCACCAGCAGCCAGCGCCATCCGACGTTCATCAGCAGCGGCACCGACTGCTGCCATCGCTTCGTTCAGGCGCTGCCCCATCGCCTTTTTTTCGTCCACCGTGGCGAGCGTGCCGAGGCGGGCCTTGAGCGAGGCGAGTGGGCCACGCTTGCCGAGGTGTTCGCCCAAAGCCTGTTCGAGCACGTCCACCGAGTCCGCCCCACGGACTGCGGCGAGTGCGGCGTCTCGACACTGTTCGATCTCGTCGATCATGGCGTTTCTCCGGTGGTGCGATCCTGGGCGGCGGACGGGTGCTGGTTCATGAAGGGCCTCGCGGGTGGTTGGTGCGCTGTGCGGTGCTGCACTCCCCCGGGCCGCTGTGGAGATCGGGCGCGTGGTACGCGCGACGTCAGTCGTTCACCCGTCCCCCGAGCGCTGCCCGGGGGCGACGAAATCGCTGCGAACCCATCGTCATGACCCCCGCACTCTAACGGGACTGCTGATGCATGACCTCGAACACCAGCAGCGTTGCAGCCATCGCAGCGTTCAGACTCTCGGATCGACCGGCGTGGGGAATCGTGACCCAGCGGTCGATCCGCACATCCGCCGGCACGCCGTGGGCTTCGGACCCGATCACGATGCCCACCCGGCCGTGCAGGTCGGCGGATCGATACGGCTCACCTTGGTGCGAGCTCGTGCCGATGAGTTCCACACCGAGCGTGCCGGGGTCCACGTCCACGACCACCGGCACGTGGAAGATGGCTCCCGCCGAGGCCCGAACGACCTTGGGCGAGTAGGGATCCACCGATCCCGGTGTGAGCGCAACGAGGTCGCTGCCTGCAGCCTCGGCGCTGCGCATGATGGTGCCCAGATTCCCCGGGTCTGCAACGCCGGCGCACACCATCACCCGCTTCGGCTGCGCAGGCGGCGGCACCGGCGCCGACATCCGGACCACGGCGATGAGCGGTTGGGGATGCTCGGTGGACGCAACCCGCTCGATAACCCCTGACGCGAGATGCACCACGGGAACACCGTCCACCGCGGTTGCGCCCGGCGCAGCGAACTGCAGCTCGACATCCCATCCGGCATCAACAGCCTCGGCGATCAGCGTGGCACCCTCCACCACGAATGCCTGTTCCTCCCAACGCGAACTGCGGCGCCCCACAAGGCGCCGCAGTCGCTGAACTTTCGGGTGTGTGAAGCCGAGCGGCTCCATCGGGATCAGCCGAGGGCAGACTTGGCGGACTGCACGAGGCTTGCGAAGGCAGCCGCATCAGTCACAGCGAGATCGGCGAGCACCTTGCGGTCGACCGAGATCCCGGCCGCATTGAGTCCGGCGATGAACTGGCTGTACGACATGTCGTTCGCCCGGCACCCGGCGTTGATGCGCTGGATCCACAGACGGCGGAACTCGCCCTTGCGTGCACGACGGTCGCGGAATGCGTACTGGCCGGCGTGCAGGACGGCCTCGTTGGCCGCACGGAACGAACGGCTCCGATTGCCGTAATACCCCTGCGCCTTCTCGAGGATCGCCTTGTGGTGCTTCTTGGCGTTGACGGCGCGCTTGACCCTTGCCATGAGTTTTCTCCTTTACGTCCTCGGACTGCTC
>JAFMJD010000204.1 GCA_017853685.1 Actinomycetota bacterium
GCCGAGAGCGATGCGCAAGGCACGGTCACTCACGACGTCGAGCGCGAAGAGACCGAGTGGCATGCCCACGAAGGCGGCGAGCGACAACCGTTTGGCGAGACCACGATCCGCGTCGCGCCGCAAGTGCCACGCCTGCCACGTGGTGCTGAGCATGCCGAGCAGGGTGCTGACCACGACGGCCTGCTGCACGGGCACGGCGATGGTCATGATCGGCATCGCGAGCAGCGCGAACCCGAACCCGGCGAGGATCTGGACGTAGGCAGCGACGAAAATGGCCACTGCGATCACGATCAACTGCCACGTCGTCACGATCGATGAGTCTTCCACCCCGCCGGGGCACCGAGTCGGTATCGGCGAGCAGCGCGGTCGACGCCCGCCACGATCCACCCGTCGTCGAGCCGGGGCGCCATCGCGGACCGGACACCCAACCGGGCTGCCATCGCCTCCGGCGCTCCGGTGGCGATCTGTTGCGGCGTCACTTCTGGAACCAGCACGTCGAAGGTGGCGTCCACCTCGGGGCGGCCACCCACGAGGTCCCAGTACACGGTGAGGCGGTCGCTGGGCAGCGAGCCGTTGATACCGCCCATAGTGCCGTAGTGGTTCACGTGGTACGAGATGCCGTAGGCGCCCAACTTCTCGAGGTTCAGGTGAGCGTTCGGCAGTTGCAGCGGGTCGAAGGTCCACCGCATCGCCGTGTAGCCGTTGGCGAGGCACCACACCGCCTGCTCGCGCTTCAGTCGTTCACCAAGTCCCTCGTTGCGTCGTTCGTGGTGCACCCCGATGTAGTGCGAGTGCAGCACATGGGCCTCCCGAGTGGGGAACCCGAAGCCGGTGGCGACCACCGTGTCGCCGTCGAACCCGGCGATGGCCATGCCGCCCTCGATGATCGCCGCGACCAGCATGTTGATCGACACCCGTTCGTCGCCGCCCCACACCAACTGCTCGAAGGCCGGCAGGGGCTCGAGGTCGTCGGCCGTGGTGAGGATGCGGAACTCGACACCCATCACGCAGGGACGATGATCTCGATCGACTCGGTGACCGAGTCGAGGAACGGCCGGTCGAGGGTGACACCGATGCCTGCACCAGCGGGCACCGGCATGATGCCATCGGCGGCCTCGAGCGGCTGCTCCACGATGTCGCGGTGGTAGGTGCGGCTGGCCGACGCCGTGTCGCCCGGATACACGAAGCCGGGCATCGTGGCGAGGTGGATGTTGTGCGCCCGACCGATGCCGGTCTCGAGCATGCCACCGCACCACATCGGCACGTGGCGCGAGACACAGAGGTCGTGGATGCGGCGGACCGCCTCGAGCCCGCCCACACGGCCGACCTTGACGTTCACCACCGAGCAGGCACGTGCATCGAGGGCAGCCTTCACCCGCGCCGGTGACGTGAGTGACTCGTCGAGACAGATGGGCGTGCGCAGGTGCGTCGCCAGTTGGGCGTGGTCGGCGATGTCGTCCCAGTGCAGCGGCTGCTCGATGTAGTGCAGGTCGAACTCGTCGATCTGCTGCAGGGTGGGCAGCATCTCGAGCGTGTAGGCGCTGTTGGCATCGACGGTGAGTTCGATGCGCGGGAACTCGGCCCGCACGGCACGCAACAGGTCGACGTCCCACCCCGGCTCGATCTTCAGCTTCACCCGGCGATACCCCTGTTCGACGTGTCGACCCACGTTCGCCACCGTGTCGGCCAACGCTGCCATGCCCAGCGACGCTCCCACGGGAATCTCGGTGCGCAGACCACCGAGCAGCGTGCGCAGTGGAACCCCCTCGCGCCGGGCGTACCAGTCCCAGACCGCCAACTCGAGGGTGGTCTTGGCCATCGGGTTGCCCCGCCAGCACGCCCAGCGATCGATCAGGTCGGCCGGATGGTCGAAGCCGACCGCCAGCAGTTCTGGAGCGAGCGCGGTGCGCAGCAGATGGAGCGCACCCGCCACGGATTCTTCGCGGTACAGCGGCAGCACCTCCATCACGCCCTCGCCGTAGCCCTCGAGGCCGTCGGCGCGCACGGTGGCCAGCACGGCCACCTTCTCGTGCTCCTCGCCGAACGAGGTGCGGAACGGGGAACGGAACGGTAGGCGCACGACCCGCAATTCCACCTGATCGATCTTCACGACACCTTCCTACTGCACCTGCAACGTCACCACGTGTCGACGTTGGGCCGCTTCTTGCCCTGACGGGACGCTGGCGACGGTGCTGCACCCAGCACGGCCGAGATCCAGCGCCGCGAGTCGGCGGGGTCGATGACGTCGTCGATCTCGAAGTGCGACGCCACGTTCACCCCCTTGCCCACCTGGTACATGCGATCGACCATCTGTTGGAACGTGCGCTCGCGCTCGTCGGGATCGTCGATCGCAGCGAGCTCGTTTCGGTACCCGAGTCGCACTGCACCCTCCAGTCCCATGCCGCCGAACTCGCCCGTCGGCCACGCCACACAGGCCTGCGGCGCCTTGGTGCTGCCACCCATCATCGACTGCGCGCCGAGTCCGTAGCACTTGCGCAGCACGATGCTGACCATCGGCACCGAGATGTTCGCACCCACGACGAACAGCCGTGTGCAGTGCCGCACGAGAGCGGTCTTCTCGACCTCGGGCCCGACCATCATCCCGGGAGTGTCGACGAGGGTGACCACCGGAATGTCGAAGGCATCGCACAGTTGCAGGAACCGGGCCGCCTTGTCGGCACCGTCGCTGTCGATGGCGCCGGCCAGATGACCAGGGTTGTTCGCCACGACACCGACCGGGCGTCCCTCGACCCGAGCGAACGCGGTCACCATGCCGAGCCCGAAGTCGCGTCGCAACTCGAGCACGCTGTCGGTGTCGAACAGGCCGCGGATGACATCGTGCACGTCGTACCCGCGCTTGCGGTCCTCGGGGATGACGTGGCGCAGTGCTCGCTGATCGTCGCAGTGCCAGTCGTCGGTCGGTCCGGCGAAGTAGCCCAGGTACTGGCGGGCGGCGGCCACGGCAGCGGCCTCGTCGGGCACCACGATGTCCACCACGCCGTTCGCGCTCTGCACACCGATGGGGCCGATCTCCTTCGGGTCGAACACGCCCAACCCACCGCCCTCGATCATCGCGGGCCCGCCCATGCCGATGTTGCTGTCGGTGGTGGCGATGACCACGTCGCAGCAGCCGAGGATGGCGGCGTTGCCCGCGAAGCAGTAGCCGGCGTTGATGCCCACCAGCGGCACCAGTCCCGACAGTTCGGCGAAGTAGCGGAAGGCCAGACAGTCGAGGCCGCTGACGCCCATCATGTCGGTGTCACCCGGCCGGCCACCGCCGCCCTCGGTG
>JAFMJD010000205.1 GCA_017853685.1 Actinomycetota bacterium
CTTCTTGAGCCAGACGAGACCCTTGGCGCCCATCTTCTTGGCCTTGTCGGTCATGGCGTCGAGCTTGTTGCGTCCGTGCTCGTCGGCCTTGCCCGTGGCGTTGATGCCCTTGATGCTGGCAGCGCCGGCAAAGGCCTTGAACTCGGTCGAAGCGAACACATCGGTGAGCTCGGTGAGCTCCATTCCGAAGCGGAGGTCGGGCTTGTCGACCCCGAACCGGTTCATCGCCTCGTGCCACGTGATCTTGGTGATCTCGCCGGGCTCCTGCCCGGCAGCGCGGGCGGCGGCCAACACCGCGTTGCCGATGGCGCGATGCACGTCGTCCTGGTCGACAAAGCTCATCTCTGCATCGAGCTGCATGAACTCGTACTGGCGGTCAGCGCGCAGGTCTTCATCTCGCAGGCATCGGGCGATCTGGTAGTAGCGGTCGATGCCGGCCACCATCAGCAACTGCTTGAACAGCTGCGGGCTCTGCGGCAGCGCGTAGAACGAGCCAGGCTGCTGGCGACTGGGCACGATGAATTCGCGGGCGCCTTCGGGGGTGCTGGGCACCAGCATCGGGGTCTCCACCTCGACGAACCCCTGGTCCTCCATGGCCCGACGAACGGCCGAGTTCACGGCGGCACGCAGGCGGAGGTTGCGCTGCATGCGCTCACGACGGATGTCGAGGTAGCGGTACTGCAGACGGGTGTTCTCGGCCACCTGGTCGGCGCGCTCGCTGACGGGGAACGGCGGAGGCTCGGCGATGTTGAGCACCTGGACCACGCAGTCCTGCAGTTCGATGCCACCGGTGGCGAGCTTGCTGTTCACGTTCTCGGCCGGACGAGCGGCAACGACACCAGTGACCCGCACCACGTACTCGGCGCGCACATCGACACTGTTGTCGACCACGCACTGCGTGACGCCCGAATGGTCGCGGACATCGACGAAGGCGAGCTTCTCACCGTGTTCGCGGCGAGTCGCCACCCATCCGGTGATGGTGACGGTGCTGCCGATGTCGCTGGGACGGAGTTCGCCGCACTGGTGGGTACGCATGGAGGTGGAGGTCATTGCAGGGCCTTCTTCAGGTGGTCGAGGAGTTCGGTGCGCAGTACGGCCGACTGGCCGGCAGCGGTGTCGTCGTGATCGTGGGTGGCGACTCGCAGGGGGCGCACGACGACGGTGCCGGCCTCGAGCTCGTTGGAGCCGACGATGACCGCGATCGTTGCGCCGCTGCGGTCGGCCGCCTTCATCTGGCTCTTCATGCTGCGATTCTCGAATGCCCGGTCGACTCGGATGCCGTGAGCCCGCAGTTCGGTCGTGATGCTCAGCGCAGCGGATCCGCCCGCTGTGTCGACGACGAACACGTCGACCGCCTGCGACGGAGCCCCGAAGACGCCCTCGTCGTCACATGCGATGAGCGTGCGGTCGAGACCGAGGGCGAAGCCGACGCCGGGCGTCGAGGGGCCTCCGAGCGACTCGACGAGTCCGTCGTAGCGACCGCCACCGCCGAGCGCATTCTGTGCCGAATCGAGCGTGCCGCCCTGGAACTCGAACGTGGTGTGCCGGTAGTAGTCGAGACCACGAACGAGCTTCGACTCGATCGCGTACGGAATGCTGATCGCATCGAGACCAGCGCGCACTGCAGCGAAGTGCGAGGCCGCCCGTTCGCTGTGGAACTCGGCGATGCGCGGCGCGGAAGCGATCAACGGTGCATCCTGCTCGCGCTTCGAGTCGAGCACCCGCAGCGGATTCTTCGCCAAGGTGGTCCGGCTCTCCGGACTGAGCGCGTCGATGTGCGACTCGAAGTGGACGCGCAGCGCTTCCACATACCGCGTCCGATCGTCGGGTTCCCCGAGCGAGTTCAGCAGCAGGTGCACCTGTTCGAGCCCGAGCGCTCGGTAGAACTCCCAGCCGAGTGCGATGACTTCGACGTCGAGATTGGGGTCGTCGGCACCGAGTACCTCAATACCCACCTGATCGAACTGCCGGTAGCGACCACGCTGTGGCTTCTCGTACCGGAACATCGAGCCCGAGTACCACACCTTCCACGGAGCCTGTGGTCGGTGCTGCACGTACGAGCGGCACACCGAGGCGGTGAGTTCGGGGCGCAGGGCGATGTGCCGGCCACCCTTGTCGACGAAGTCGTACATCTCCTTGGTGACCACGTCGGTCGCATCACCGATGCGCTGGAACACGCCGAGATCTTCGAGCAGCGGCGGCATGACCTGCCCGTAACCGGCCCGTTCGACCACGTCGGCGAACACCTCGACGAACCGACGCCAACGCGCCGATTCGGGAGGGAGGATGTCGCGCATCCCCGGACTGGTCTGGAACTCGGGCACGGGGCAGCAGTCTACCGGGGCACCCTCGGGCGTTCCGGGTGCATTCGACCGGGCTCAGCGGGTGTGGATCGCCAGACCGAACGGTGAGCCGCCGCCCGACGGCACCCCCTCGAGCACCGAGTCGACGAAGTGGAACAACGCCTCGGCATTCAGTTCGTACGACACGCTCACCGAGTGGTTCCGAGGATCGATGCCACCGTGGTCGGCGGCGCTACCGGTGTCGACCACGTCGAGCAGCGCCTCGGCGTCTCCCAGGACGCGAACGAAGGAGTCGTACGGATCGAGGGCCTGCGACCGGAGGTCGATGATGCCGTCCCGATCACCTGCAGCGATGTAGATCGGCGGGTCACCCGCATCCAGGTGGGTCGTCGGGCGCATGGCACGCAGCAACTCGGGATCGCACGTCCGCCATGCGGAGGGGCGACCCGGGCACCCCAGCGCCGTGGACATCGCAGCAGGATTGCTCTCGAACACACCCGGGTTGTCGGCGAACGTGAACGGATCGAGCACACCTTCGATCGACACCACGAGGTCGGGTCGGGAACTCACGCCCTCGAGCGACGCGGGCACCTCATCGGGTTCGAGGGCTCCGGCCGAGGTACCCGCGAGCGCAGCCAGATGACCGCCCGCCGACCATCCCATCACCACGACGGCGTTCGGCGAGACACCGAACCTTCCTGCGTGTCGACGCACCCAGCGAATGGCCAGCTTCGTGTCGAGCACCTGTTGCGGGAGCGGCGCTGATCCGACGTCGGTGTAGCCGACGGACACGATGGTCCAGCCTCGTTGGTACAGAGCCGGCACGATGGGTTGCATGCCTGCCGGCTCCTCGGTGGCGAACGTGGCCACGTCGTCGGGCCGATCCGCCCATCCGCCGCCGTGCACCCACACGATCACTCCACCGTTCCGGACCGACGGTTGGTAGATGTCGAGTCGCTGGAAGGCCTCCGTG
>JAFMJD010000206.1 GCA_017853685.1 Actinomycetota bacterium
CTCAGTCACTGCACAAAATCGTAACAACGCGCTGCGCGCGAATCGTGGATGCGTGTGTGGCGAGCGATCGCGTCAGTCGTCGTCATCTTCACGTTCGCGATCGGGATAGCCGGGGGCGGGACGATCACCACGATCATCATCGTTCTCCCACACCCTCTCGGCGCCCGAGTGACCGGCATCGATCACGGTGATCACCGATCCCGCAGCACTCGCAATCAACGCCGCCGACACCACGAGACGCAACCACGTCGGCTGCGCCGACGAGTCAGCCGACAGCTGAGCGGGTGCATCAGAAGCGGCCGAAGCACCATCGGCGACGCGAGCCCGACTTGCCGACCAACGCTTCCACAGCAGTGGGCCAACGACTGCGAGCAACATCACTGCGAAGAAGATGATTGCAGCGAGTCGCGCTGCATCTCCGGCCTCGGCGTGATCACCGGCACGACGCCGGGTGATCTCCTCCATCGACTCACCCGAGCCGGCGGCGAGGATCGCCCCGAGCATGCCGGCACCCACCACGACCAATGTGGCCCACTTGTACCGCTCGAACCATTTCGTCCGAATCACCATGAGCAGAACACCCAGCGCACCAAGGGGGAGGAGCACCACCGGCGCATGCACGAGCAGAGGGTGAGCGGGGAGACCGAAAATCTTGTCCATCAACACGCACCCTAACGAGGCAGCGATCCGTAACCCGGCAAGTACATCGAACGATGTGCAACGCTTGGTCGATAAGGCGAGCACCGCCGGTGTCCACCTGCACTGAGAGGGAGTCCTAACCGCATGCGTGCATGGCACTTCACAGCAACACACGAGCCACTGGTGATGGTCCACAAGCCAGACCCGCAACCGGGCGCGGGCGAAGTACTGCTCGACGTGCGCGCTGCAGGTCTGTGCCACTCCGACGTGGGCATGCTCGAGGACCCGAAGTGGATGGCGCAGATCCCTGCAGTGCCCGTGGTTCCAGGCCACGAGATTGCAGGAGTGGTTGCTGCAGTCGGCGCAGGCGTACAGGGCTTCGCACTCGGCGATCGGGTGGTGGTGAACCCGATGACGAGCGGCAGTGGGTTCCGCCGTGACGGCGGTTTCGCCGAACGAGCGATCTCCCCGGCTGCGAGTCTCATCCGCGTCCCCGACGCACTGTCGTTCCCCCTCGCCGCCATAGCGACCGACGCCGGCATGACATCGCACGGCGCTGTCATCGGTTCGGGACGGGTGAAGGCCGGCGACAAGGTCGGCATCATCGGGTTCGGCGGACTCGGACAGATCGGCACACGCGTTGCGGTGCTGGCGGGTGCCGAGGTGTACGTGGCCGAGATCAACGAATCCGTCTGGCCGCTCGCCCAGGCCGCCGGCGCAGTGCGCGTGGCGCGTGACATCGCCGAGTTCGCCGACTGCGCCCTCGACGTCATCATCGACTTCGCCGGCTTCGGAACCACCACAGCCGCAGCGCTCGAAACGGTTCGGCGCGGTGGACGCGTGGTGCTGGTGGGCATGGGCCGTCTCGAGACCACCATCAACACCTATCCGCTCATCACGGGCCGCCGGGAACTGGTGGGCAACGCGGGCGGCGACGCGAACGACATCGAGTCGGTGATGCGACTCATGGCCGCGGGTCAGATCACTCCGGCCATCGAGGAGATCACGTTCGAACAGATCGGCGATGGGATCGATCGGCTGCAGCGCGGTGTGGTGCAGGGCCGACTGGTCACAGTGTTCTGAGTGACCCCGGCGGCGTCAGCCGCCGATTTGGCTCCCCCGGCGGCGTCAGCCGCCGATTTGGCTCATAGTCCGCTTCGGTCGGATGAAGTTCACCTTGCCGATCTGATGACCGGCCCACTTGGTGCCGACAGCGCGCTCGATCTCGGCTGCCAGATCGTCGTCGGTGGCTCCGTTGCGCAGCAGTGCGCGCAGGTCGAACTCTCTCGTCTCGAACAGACACGTGCGGAACTGACCATCGGCCGTGAGCCGCACGCGATCGCAGTCGCCGCAGAACGGCTTGGTGACCGTGGGGATCACGCCGATCACGCCGGCACCGTCCAGATAGCGCCAGCGATCGGCCGGTGCGGCGCCACGCGCGGGCACTTGTTCGAGCGGGAACTCCGCATGGATCGCGGCCACGATCTCGTCCTGGCTCACCACCTTGCTGCGGTCCCATCCGCCCTCGGCATCGAGCGGCATGAACTCGATGAAGCGGATCTCCACGCCACGCTCACGCCCGAAGCGCGCGAGGTCCACGATCTCGTCGTCGTTGGTGCCGCGCTCTACTACGGCGTTCACCTTCACGGGAGCGAAGCCGGCCTCTTTGGCGGCCTCGATGCCGTCGAGCACGCGGAACAGTTCGTCGCGTCGGGTCATCTGGATGAAACGATCCACCTGCAGCGTGTCGAGGCTGATGTTCACCCGGTCGAGTCCGGCCTGTCGCAACTCGTGGGCGACGAGACGGAACGTGGCACCGTTGGTGGTGAGCGCAAGATCCGGCTTGCGTCCGGCGAAGGGCGACGGCGCCGACTCGGGTACACGCAGGCGTGACAGTTTCTCGACGAGTACCGGCAGGTGTGCACGCACTGTGGGCTCACCGCCGGTGAGGCGGATGCCGTCCACCGCGTACCGCTCGACGAAGACCCGGGCGAGGCGTTCGATCTCCTCGAAGGTGAGCACCTCGCTGCGCGGCAGCCACTGCATGCCCTCGGCGGGCATGCAGTACGTGCACCGGAAGTTGCACCGATCGGTCACCGAGATCCGCAGATCGCGGATAGTGCGCCCGAACGGATCGACGAGATCCATGGGCATCACTCTAGGAAAGGAGCAGCACGTCCACATCACCGCCCGGCGCAACACCGTCGCCGTCGGGGATCACTGCGATGCCGTCGGCCTGCGCCGTGGCGGCCAGTTGGTGGCTCCCCTGCGGTCCCGTGGCCCGAACATGGAGCCTGCCGTCGGCACCGAAGGAGCCGAACACCCGGGTGAGGTGGGTCTTTCCGTCGGTGGATCGCCGGAGGCCCTCATCGGCAACGGCCCGGATACGCGGGCGATCGGCCGCCTCGGCACCGTGCCCCATCATGAGCCGCAGTGCCGGGCGTGCGATCACCTCGAAGCTCACCATCGACGACACCGGGTTGCCGGGGAGACCGAACACCGGCACCCGGCGGCCGTCCGGGGTGTCGAGCAACCCGAACGCGAACGGCTTCGCCGGCTTGATGGCGATCTGCATCCAGTTCATCTCTGCAATGCGG
>JAFMJD010000069.1 GCA_017853685.1 Actinomycetota bacterium
GCCAGCAGTCGCTTGATCTTCTTTTCGTCACCGGAGTGCACGTCGACGTTGCCGTCGAGGCGGCGGGTCCGGGTGCTCGGCTTCTTTTCGAACAGGTGCTGACGCATCGCCTGCTGGCGCTGCAACTTGCCTGTTCCGGTCTTGCGGAACCGCTTGGCCGCGGTCTTGCTGGTCTTCATCTTGGGCATTGTCGTGTCCTCTTCTCCTGCGAGATGGGGTGGTGAGCGTCTGATTGCTCGTCGTTCGGGGATTGCTCGGGTGCTTCGCCGTGTCGGACTCGGTCACCCCGGCGGATTACTCGCCGTCTGCAACCGAACCGGAGTCGGCACTGCTGTCGTCCACCGAATCGGCGTCTTGGCCGGTGTCGGTGTCGCTACGGCGCTCGGATCCCGAGTTCTTCTTGGTTGGCGCTGCCTTCTTGTCGGGGGCCATCACCATGGTCATGTTGCGCCCGTCGAGACGGGGCGATGCCTCGATCTTCGCCAGCGGGCCGACTTGCTCGGCAACGCCGTTGAGGACTTTGGCTCCCAGTTCGGGGTGCGCCATCTCGCGTCCCCGGAACTGCAACGTGACTTTCACCTTGTGACCCTCGTTGAGGAAGTCCCGAATGTGACGCACCTTGGTGTCGAAGTCACCCTGACCGATCTTGGGTCGGAACTTCACCTCCTTGACGGAGATGTGGGTGGCCTTCTTGCGTGACTCCTTGGCCCGTTGGGATTCCTCGTAGCGGTACTTGCCGTAATCCATGATGCGACAGACGGGCGGGTTGGCCAACGGGGCAACTTCCACCAAGTCGAGATCGAGTGATCTCGCCAGTGTCAGTGCCTCGGGGACCGTCTTGATGCCCAACTGGCTGCCATCGGGACCGATCACCCGAACCTCACGGGCTCGGATGCGTTCGTTGTACCGCGGCTCGGTGCTCGCGCCGGTTGCTATGGCCGTTCACTCCTGTGCAATGGGCATCTCCCCTGTTCCGATGTTCTCCTGGCGAGCCAAGCGCCACGGAGACCCGGGGACGCCAACGGCGAGCCGGTTCGGTGTGGTCGACCCGGACGCACTCCGTGCAGCGGTGGAAGACCGACTGCAGATTCAGGTGGCCGGGTGGGGCGACGGGATAACCCGACGCCCGCTTGCCTCAGTTGTCGGATCGGTAGCGTAGCCCGGATGCCGGACGAAACCGCAGATGGCGACGCCGAAACCCGTGCCCTCGACGAACTGGCCCGGGCCCGCGAGCGCCTCCTCGCCGAACCACCGCACCAGGTCGTGGTGAACCACGCCATCGGTCTGTACGAGCTCGGGGCGCTGCATCTGACGGCCTCGCCGGCGGACCTCGGTGCCGCTGCGCTGGCGATCGACGCCATGGCGTGCTTGGTCGAGGGCCTGAGCGGACGCCTCGGACCCGACGAGGACACCCTGCGAGACGCCCTCGCAAACATCCGACTCGCATTCGTGCAGATCAAGGGCTCGGCCGGGGACTGACCGATGCGAGGGCTGGCGGAGCCCGGGAGCCTGCTCAGCCCGAGATCGTGCGGATGTCGACCGCTTCGAGCCGACCGAGTTTGGGTCGGGTCGTGAACGTGACCGGAGCACCCACTGCGATCGAGCGGGTGCCATCGGCGATCGACACACAGTGGAACGCGAACCGCAGACCGTCGGCGCCGCCCACGAATCCGAGGCCTCGTGCCTCGTCGAAGTCGACCACGGTGCCAACCAACACGGCGATCGCTCAGTGGACGATCTTGGAGATCGGGAGTTCGAGGATGTCCGATGCACCGGCGTCTTTGAGCGCGGGGATCAAGACGTTGATGGTGCGCTTTTCCACCACGGCCTCGATGGCATAACCACCATCGGCGAGCTTGGCCACTGTGGGCGACTTGGCCGAGGGCAGCGCACGGAGAACGGCCTCGAACTGACCCTCGCCCACGTTGAGCTTCACGAGCGTCTTTCCGCGCGCCTCGAGCGTGCCGGTGAGCAGGGTCATGATCTGCTCCATGGCGTGGCGCTTCGCAGGATCGGCGTAGCTCTGCGGATGGACGATGAGTTCGGTGTACGACACAAGGATCGTGTCGATGATCTTGAGGCCCGCAGCGCGCAGTGCCCGACCGGTCTCGGTGATGTCCACCACACAGTCGGCGATGTCGGGGATCTTGGCCTCGCTCGCTCCGTAGGACAGACGTACATCGGCACGAATTCCGCGCTCGGCGAAGAATCGCCGGGTGAGTTCGGGGTACTCGCTCGTGACCCGTACGCCCTGGGGAAGATCGCGTACGGATGTAGCGGTCGAATCGCCGGCCACGGCCACCACGACCTTGACCGGGTTGCTCGTGGCCTTGGAGTACTTCAGTTCGCCGAGGCTCTCGACCGAACTCGAGGTCTCCTCGACCCAGTCACGGCCGGTGATGCCGATGTCGAACAGACCTTCGGCGACATAGACCGGGATCTCCTGCGGACGCAGGATGCGCACCTCGGCGATGCGGGGATCATCGATGTTGGCCTTGTAGTCGACCGACGACGAGCGACTGATCGCCAGATCGGCCGCCTCGAACAACTCGAAGGTGGCCTTCTCGAGCGAACCTTTCGGGAGCACCAGACGAAGCACGGGCGGCAGTGTACGGGGTGGAGGTCTGCAGGTCGGTGGAGTATTTCTCCTCCGGTGACCGACCCGGGTGCGGTCTCAGTGCGCGGTCGGGGTGTCGGCCAGCAGGCGCAACGCGTGCGGGAGCATGTCGAGCACCGCCGCCAACTGCTCCACACAACCCTTCGGCGAGCCCGGCAGGTTGACGATGATGTTGGCGCCCACGGTGCCCGCAACACCGCGTGAGAGTCGACCGAGTGGGTTCACCTGACGACACGCCTCGGCGATGCCCGGCGCCTCGCGCTCGAGCACGGCCCGGGTTCCCTCCGGGGTCTGATCACGTGGGGCGAATCCTGTTCCACCAGTGGTCACGATCAGACCTGCGAAACCCGAGGTCATGTCGAGCAGCGCGCCCGCCACGGAGGCAACACCGTCGGCCGTCACCCGGTGGTCGGCCACCACGAACCCGGCGGCGAGCAGTTGTTCGACGAGTGCTGCGCCGCTGGTGTCGACGCGCGTGCCCGCAACCACCCCGTCGGACACGGTCAGGACCTTGGCGTACAGCGTCTCGGAAGCGGGGCCTGCGCCCTCGGGCGAATTCATCGCATGCACCGTACCGGCCCGGGCAATGCACACGAACCGAAGCGAGCCAGCACGGCGCGCTAGCGCGACGTGTCGGAGTCGGCTTGCACCGCGGTGAGGCGGAGCCCACCCTTGCCGTCGAACGAGAGCGCCGCCCGGCCCTCGACGAGATTGCGTAGGTCTTCTCCCACGAATTCGGCGCGCCAACCCTGCGCCAGTCGTGCATCGGAATCGTCACGCAGGAACGCGACGAGATCCGAGCGTGTGGCCACCAGGGTGGTGTCGATCCGTCGCTGACGACTCAGCTCGCTCACCCACGCCGACACCAGCGTCACGGCGGGCCGCAGCGCACGCGACAGCTCCTCTCCCTCGGGAACAGGAAGTGTCGGTTCGTCCTCACGTCCGCTCGCCACGGCCGCCAGGATCTCCTCGCCGAGGCGACCGCGCGAGTGTCGCTCGTCCACACCACGACATCCGGACAGCTCGGCAACCGTCTTGGGCATTCGCTGCGCAATACCGAGTATCGCCAGATCGGGAAGTACCTGACGAACAGGGATGTCGCTCGCTGCGGCCCGACGCTCGCGCCATGCCGCGACGGCGCGCGCCACGCCACGACTGCGTGACTTCAGCACCCGCGCGTCCTTGATACGGAGCCAAGCGTCGTCGGGGTTCGACGGACCGGTGGGACGCACGCGCAACTCTTCGCATGCCGCCATGGCCCACTCGGTTCGACCCATCTCGGCAAGTTGGACGAGGAGACGATCGTGGAGCTCGAGCAGATGATCGACGTCACTCGCTGCGTATGCGCGCTGTTCGGCCGTCAGCGGACGCTGCAACCAGTCGGTAAGGCGGTCGCCCTTGGCGACCTGCACCTTGAGTTCACCAGCGAGCAGACTCGACAACGACGGGGTGGAGTACCCGAGGAATCCCGCCGCCAACTGGGTATCGAACAGTCGGGCCGGAACTGCTCCACACGCCGTCTGCAGCACATCGAGGTCTTGCTGTGCTGCGTGCAACACGGCTAGCGCATCGCTGTGCAGCAGCCGTACCAGCGCGCTCATGTCAACAGCGAGAGGATCCACCAGCGCGGTTCCACCACTCCATGCAAGCTGCAGCAGCGCAAGTCGCGGGAAGTAGGTGCGCTCGCGATGAAACTCGGTGTCGAGCGCGTAGCGCTCCACCACCACAAGCTGGTTGATGAGGTGTTCGAAGGACGCCTGGTCGGCGATCCAGACAGCCGTCACGACGCGTCGCCGGTCGCAACCTCGTAGCCGGCGTCGACCCATGCGAGCGTGCCACCCGCGATGTTCACTGCGTTCACACCTCGCGAGCGCAGGAACTCCACCGCTTGCCCGCTCCGGCCGCCAGAGCGGCAGATCACGTGCACCACTCCGCTCGTGGGGAACTCGCCCACCCGATCAGGAACCTCGTGGAGCGGAACGAGGACGGCGGCCGGCACGTGGCCCGAGGTGAACTCGTCGGGGTTGCGCACGTCGAACAGCGACACGCCACCTGCGGCAAGGAGTCCGGCGAGTTCGCCGACAGTGATCTCGGGAATGGACATCGATGGTTCGACCTTCTGTGTGGTGGTGACCTGGGCAACGCTAGTTGGCCGAGCACGTCCGGCAAGGCGCCGGGCGGCGGGTCAGTCCAGATCGCCGGGGGTGTTCACGTTCCGCAGTGCAGCGGCGTCGACGGTCGCCTCCGCCACCCGAAGGCCGGTGAGCACGCGGTGCACGGCACGCTCTCCCCCGGCAAAGGCCCGCTCGATGACACCGCTACAGGTCGAGACCCGCCAGAGCCCGCACATCGGTTCTGGGTGATCGGTGCGCGCAAGAGCGACGTCGTTGGCGCCCAGGTGATCCATGAGCGATGCGAAGACCGCCTCGGTGATCCACGGGAGGTCGCACGCAACGACGAAGACGAGTTCCGTCCGGCAACTTTCGAACGCGGTGAGGATTCCGCCGAGCGGTCCCTCGCCCGGGTAGCGGTCCGCCACGTGGGCCAGACCGAAGCCCCGATCGCTCCCTCCCACCGTCAGCACATCCTGCACACCGGCCCGGCCGAGCGCTTCGACGACCCGCAGCGCCATCGGCCTGCCGTCCACCTCCAGCACTGCCTTGTCGCGGCCCATCCGCCGACTCGCCCCGCCCACGAGCACGGCTGCCGAGCAGACCGACAGCCGCGCAGTGCCACCGTGACCCTCGACGGGGAGATGCTGAGCGGAGCGCGGTTCGCCCGAGGCCATCGGCAGCGTCAGCCCTGCGGCGGAATGCCCGCTGGGTCGAGTTGCAGGATGAACAGTCGGCAGCGCTCTGCCTCGTCGAGTTCCCCGATCACCGCAGCGGTGTCGGCGAGGCCCCGCATCGCCCGCAGAAACCCACGGTTGGTCTCGTGACGCCACCGCACGAAGCCGGTTCCGCGCCAACCATTGGCACGCAGGGTGTCGAGGCCACGGTGATAACCGATGCGGTAGTACGCGTATCGCTCCACGGGATCCCGACCGAGATCACCGAGGCGCGCCCACGCGTCGAGATAACGCGGCCAACGGGCGACCACTGCGGCCACTGCCTCGCGACGTGCGGCGCCCTCTGTCGACAGCGCCTGCTGCAGCGCATGGGCCGCCTCGGGTTCGGGAGGCGGGAGCACGGTCTCGGGCGGACCCGATGTCGACAGATTCACGGACTGATCGCTCATGACATCACACTACGGTGCCCCACTACTAACGTGACCCGAGTGAACGCGCTCGACGTGGATGCCGCGAAAAACATCGCCGTCGCCGTCATGGCCGGCTCGGTGATCCTCGCGATTCTCACGGCGATGTTCGTACGGGCGGCACTCACCAAAGCAGTGGTGATTCTGCTGCTCGGCGGTCTCGTGGTGGTGATGGTCGGCCAACGCTCGAACATCACCAAGTGTGCAGAGCGCATCGAGGCCGAGTACCGGGCCGGAAACGGCAACGACGCAGCGTGCACATTCCTCGGACGGGAGTTCTCCGTGGATGTCCCCGAACAGGTGGGCACCGACACGGTGGGCGATGTGGCCAATGCCGTGCAGGACGCGGTGACAGAAGGTACCGACGCGGTCACCAGCACGTCGGCCGCCGACGCGTCGGGCAGTGCTACTCCCGAGCTCGTCGATATGTCGGAAGGATGAGTTCGGACACGAACTGTTCTGCCGCTGCCGTGTGCGCCATGTGGTGACAGCCCTCGAGGGTGACGAGCACACCATCGGGGAGCATTGCTGCAAGTCGTTCCATGCCCTCGAGATGATGCGGTCGTGCGAGGCTCCCCCGCCCTGCGACCACCGGCACGGTGATCGCCTCGGCCGACCATGGTGCGCCGGTGGACACCGAGGTCATCTCACCGATCAATGCGCGACCCTCTGCGCGACGAGCCTGTTTGGACGACGGCGGAAGCATCTCCCAGCGACGTTCCCCGATCATCCCCCGCATGAACTGCTCGGCCACATCAGCGGGGTCACGGTCCGAGGCCGCCACCGTTCGGCTCGCCGATTGGCGCGGCCACCACGGCATCCAACTCAACGGTGTCTCGTAGACCGCAACGGCACGAACGAGATCGGGGCGGCGCTCCGCTGCGGCGAGCACGATGTTGCCGCCCATGCTGTGGCCCACCAACACGGCCCGACGACCGTCGAGTACTGCCAACAGGTCATCGGCGTGATCGGCGATGGAGAACGGGCCCGGATGTCCGGCCGCCTCGCCGTAACCACGACGGTCGTAGCGAATCACCCGGAACGATTCCGACAGGTGACGACTCACCCGGGCGAATCCGGCGCGTCGATCCATCGAACCGTGCACCAGGACCACGAGGGGCGCGTCGCTCGGGCCTGCTTCGTCGACGGGGAGGGGCTCGGCCACCGTCACCGGCTATCCCCGGCTGCGAGTTCCCGGTCTCGGGCACGAGTGGTCTTGGTTCGTCGACTCATGGCTGATTACCTAGCGGTATGGAGTTGTTGCTCATCCGACATGCCCTACCGGTTCGCCGCGAACTCACCGAGGGCCGGGCGGATCCCGAACTGTCCGAGGCTGGGCACCATCAGGCTCAGCACTTGGCAACGTACCTGAGCAACGAGCGACTGCATGCCATCTACGCGAGCCCCCTGCGTCGGGCGCAACAGACCGCCCAACCGCTTGCCGCAGTACAGGGACTCGAGATCATGACCGAGGACGGCGTGGCCGAGTACGACCGGGACTCCAACGAGTACGTACCGATCGAAGAACTCAAGGCCGCCAATGATCCACGGTGGCAGGCCATGCTTGCCGGTGACTGGCAGAACCCCGACATCCCGCGCGATGAATGGGAACGCAACGTGGTGGACACCGTCGAGCGACTGGTGGAGGCGCACCCGTCGCAGAAGATCGCTGTGGTGTGCCACGGAGGAGTGCTCTCGGCCTATCTGGGCTGGGTCCTCAAGGTGCCCGACAGCCAGAGCTTCTTCTACCCGAACTACACATCGATCCACCGCATCGCAGCAGCGCGTTCGGGCGAGCGGAGCATCCTCACCGTCAATGAGACCTTCCACCTCCGAGGAACCGGCCTTCCGACCGGGCTCTACAAGGGATGATCATGCGCACCGAAGCATCACTGGACGATCTGCTCGCATTCCTCGACGAATCGCCCTCACCGGCGCATGTGGTGGAGAGCGCCGCAGCACGCTTGGACGCGGCGGGATTCACCCGAATCGGTGAGGCAGCCGACTGGAGCGGCGCAACCCGTTCGTATGTGGTGCGAGGCGGTGCTCTCGTGGCGTGGTCGGCGGGTGAGCAGGTTTCGCACGACAGTCCCTTCCGCATCGTGGGAGCACACACCGATTCACCCGGCCTGCGCGTCAAGCCCCGACCCGACTCGTCGAGCCTCGGCTGGCGGCAGCTCGGCATCGAGGTCTACGGCGGGGTGTTGCTCAACTCGTGGCTGGACCGTGACCTCGGCATCGCAGGCACGGTGGTGGATCGTGATGGCGACACCCACCTGGTTCGCATCCATGCTCCACTCGCACGAGTTCCGCAGCTCGCCATTCACCTCGACCGTGAGATCAGCGAGCGCGGACTGCTCCTCGACAAGCAGACGCACATGACCCCAGTCTGGGGAACGGGCGCGTCGCAGGCAGGTGACTTCGCCGCCTACCTGGCCGAGCAGTGCGACCTCGACGGCTCCGATGCAGTCGCGGCATGGGAACTGTGCCTCTACGACCTGACTCCTGCAGCACGACTCGGCATGGACCTCTCGTTGATCGCGTCTGGCCGTCTCGACAATCAGTTGTCGTGCTGGGCGGCCGTCTCGGCGATCACCGACGCGCCTGCGGCTGGCACCACCTCGGTCATCGCACTGTTCGACCACGAAGAAGTGGGCTCCGAGAGCCGGACCGGGGCAGCCGGGCCGCTGCTCGAACACGTACTCGAGCGACTCGCACTCGCACGGGGCGCTGGCCGCGATTCCTACCTGCGGGCGCTGTCGGCCAGCAGCTGCGTCTCGGCCGACAACGCACATGCCGTGCACCCGAACTACCCGGAGCGGCACGAACCCAATCACCGCCCCATGGTGAACGCCGGCCCAGCAGTGAAGGTCAACGCCAATCAGCGGTATGCCACCTCATCGGAAACCGCTGCCCTGTTCGAGCGGTGCTGCCGCGAGGCGGGTGTACCGGTTCAATCCTTCGTGTCCCGCAACAACATGCCGTGCGGATCCACCATCGGACCCATCACTGCCACGAGACTCGGCATCGCCACCGTCGATGTCGGCGTTCCTCAACTCTCCATGCATTCTGCACGAGAGCTCTGCGGTGCGCTCGATCCCATCTACATGGTGAACGCACTGGACGCATACTTCCAGCACTGAGCGAGAGCACCCCGTTCACCCTGGCGCGCAGCGGCTTCAGGCACCCGTGCGACGCTGGGCGAGGTCGAAGAGGCGTTGGAGTTCTGTTCGCAACTTCGCCGTCGACTCACCGAGTGCTTCACGCGAGACGCGCCGACCGTCGATGGCAACCGGCGGCATGATCGGTGGTCCGATCTCGAGATGCACCTTGGCAGGGCGGATTCCCTTGGACCCCTTGGCCATTGCACGTTCCGTTCCGGCAATACCCACAGGCACCACCGGCACTCCCACCTTCGAGGCCACGTACATCGCGCCGTCGAAGAGCTCGCCGACCACCGGACCGCTCAGCCGTGTGCCCTCTGGATAGAGCACGAGTGGCTCACCTGCCTCCAGAACGTCGATGCAGCGCTGCAGTGCCTGGCGGTCGACGGTGCCGCGGGTAACGGGGAAGCCACCGAGTGCAGTCAGTATCCAGCTGAACGGCTGCTTCTTCCACAGCGAGTCCTTGCCCATGTACCGCTGTCTGCGTCTCGTCACCGTGCCCACCACCACGATGTCCACGTTCGAGCGGTGCACTGCGGCCAACACATAGGCGCCGTTGCGGGGAACATGCTCCCGCCCGTTGCACGACATCCTGAAGTACAGGGTGCAGACCACCATCGCAAGGTCACGCGCGAACCGGAAGAAGGCGCGACCGAAGAATCCCTGGCCGAGCACTGACGACTTGACCTGTGTCATGGATTCACCCCGAGCAGTCCGAGCAACTCTTCGAGGACATCTTCGACGGGTCGACCCGTGGTGTCCACCACGATCGCACCGTCGGCCTCGGCGAGCGGTGCCACGGCCCGCTCGCTGTCCTTGCGGTCACGGGAACGAATGCTGTCGGCGATCTCTTGCACATCGCCGCCACTCTCGAGCGCGCGGCGCTGGGCGCGCTCGTCGGCGGAGGCGGTGAGGAACACCTTGAGACGCGCATCGGGGAAGACCACCGAACCGATGTCGCGGCCCTCGAGCACCCCGCCACCGCGGTCGCGGGCCCAGGCGCGCTGACGCTGCACCATCTCGGCCCGAACCGACGCGTTCGCCGCGACGGTGCTCACGAGAGCGTTGACCTCCGGGGTCCGGATGGCCTCGGTGACGTCGATCCCGTCCACGCGCACACCGTCGGAACCCACGTGGATCTCGATGCGACGCGCCAGGGCGGCGACAGCCTCGCTGTCGGTTATATCGACATTGCCGCGCATGGCCGCAACCGTGACACTGCGATACATCGCGCCGGTGTCGAGATACTCCAGACCGAGTCGTGCGGCGAGCGCTCGACCGATGGTGGACTTTCCGGCTCCGGCCGGACCGTCGATGGCGACAACGAACACAGAGGACACGTCGGCCCGGTTCACCAACTGGTGCCCTGCGGCCGCCCCTCGTCGTAGCCGGCGGCACTCTGCACTCCGACCACGGCTCGATCGGCGAACTCAGGGATACTCGCTGCTCCAGCGTAGGTGCAGGCACTACGAACTCCGGCGACGATCTGATCGAGGATGTCCTCGACGCCGGGCCGCTCCGGGTCGAGATACATGCGTGAGGTGGAGATGCCTTCCTCGAAGAGTTCCTTTCGGGCACGCTCGAAGGCGCTCTCTTCACGCGTACGGTTCTTGACCGCACGGTTCGAGGCCATGCCGAAGCTCTCCTTGTAGAGGCGACCCTCGAGATCCCGCAGGGTGTCGGCGGCGGACTCGTACGTTCCGGCCAGCCACGAGCCGAACATCACGCTCGATGCACCGGCTGCCAATGCGAGCGCGACATCGCGCGGGTAACGCACGCCACCATCGGCCCAGACATGTCCGCCTGCCGCCCGCGCTGCGTCGGCGCACTCCACCACTGCGGAGAACTGCGGTCGGCCCACACCAGTCATCATGCGAGTGGTGCACATTGCTCCGGGCCCCACTCCGACTTTCACCACGTCGGCGCCGGCCTCGATGATCTGGCGCGTGCCCTCGGCGGTCACGACATTGCCCGCCACGATCTTTGCGTCGGGCACGGCCGCACGAACTGCTTCGATCGAGCGCAGCATCCGGGTCTGGTGGCCGTGTGCGGTGTCGATGACCAAGACATCGGCACCCATCACCGCGAGTTCTTTCGCCTTGGCCGCAGGGTCGCCGTTGATGCCCACCGCGACGGCAACCATGAGGCGTCCGTCCCGATCGAGCGCCGGGCGGTAGATCGTGGACCGCAGGGATCCGCGTCGGGTCATGATGCCCACGAGACGACCGTCGTCGTCCACCACCGGCGCCGCACTGATACGGAGCCGAGTCATCTGATCGTGCACACCCTCGGCCGATGCGCGGTGCGACACGGTGACGACATCACGGGACATCACGTGGTTCAACTGCGAGAAACGGTCGTAGCCGACCGCGTCGCTCTCCGAGAAGATCCCGACGGGTCGTCCATCGTCGTCCACCACGATCACCACGCCGTGTGCGCGCTTGTGGATGAGGCCGAGTGCATCGCCGATGGTGCTCTGGGGTGAGAGCGTGATGGGCGTCTCGAACACCGCATGCCGACTCTTCACCCACCCGATCACCTGCTCCACCACATCGAGCGGGATGTCCTGCGGGAGCACGGCCACGCCACCGCGTCGGGCCACGGTCTCGGCCATCCGGCGCCCGGCCACGGCGGTCATGTTGGAGACCACCACCGGAATCGTGGTGCCGAGGCCATCGGGCGTGGTGAGGTCCACGTCGAGCCGGGACGGTACCGCCGAGAGGCTGGGCACCATGAAGACATCGTTGTACGTCAGGTCGTACGGCGGGCGATCGTTCAGGAACCGCATGTGGGTTTCGTGTCCTCCTGGCCCACTCGGGGGCCGACCAAGGCTACCGCTCGGACTAGCGTGCACCCATGACCGATCACGGCGCTCCTGTGCTGCTCGTTCACGGCTGGGGCGGCTCGTTCGCCGAGACATGGCAACGCAGCGGCATGACGGCGCTCATCGAGGACGCCGGACGCGAGGTCATCGGCGTGGACCTGCTCGGACACGGCTCGGCCCCCAAGCCCCACGACCCCGCGGCCTACGAAGACCTCACCGCACGGATCCTCGAGGCCCTGCCCGAGACCCCCGTCGACGCCATCGGCTTCTCGCTCGGCGGCATCACACTGCTCCAACTGGCGTGTCAGCACCCGGGGCGACTCCAGCGACTCGTGGTGGGCGGTATCGGCGAGAACGTGTTCCGCAACGACGACGAACGTCGCGCACGTCTCATCGCCGGCGTGGAAGGACGAGCCGACGAGAGCGACATCGATGCGCAGGTGTTTGCCAACTACGCCGATCGACCGGGGCAGGACGCGATCGCGCTCGCCGCAGTCCTGAAGCGCACGTCGTCGTATGCGCTCACACCATCACGTCTCGCCACGGTGACCATCCCCGTGCTCGTCGCCATCGGCGACAAGGACTTCGCCGGCCCGGGTGACCCACTCGCGGAGGCGTTGCCGAACTCGACACTCAAGGTGCTGCGCAACGTGGATCACTTCGCCACACCCGAGGCGTTTGCATTCATCGATGCAGCCCTCGAGTTCCTCGACTGCGTGTGAGGCGCCCCGAGCGTGTGTGACATCACCACCGACCCGGCACGTGCTGCTGATGTTCTGGCCCGAGGCGGCCTGGTGGGGATTCCCACCGAGACGGTGTACGGACTCGCTGCCGATGCCGAGAACGAAGCAGCAGTCCACCGGGTGTTCCGGGCCAAGGGACGCCCGACCGATCATCCGCTGATCGTTCATCTCGCCACCGCCGAGGCGGTGCACGATGGATGGGTTGCGCATTTTCCCGAGAGTGCCCGGCGATTGGCCGACTTCGCGTGGCCGGGTCCACTCACGCTCCTCGTGCCCGCAGGACCACGAGTCGGCTCGTGGGTCACCGGAGGTCGGAACACCGTCGGACTCCGCGTGCCGGCTCATCCGCTCACCACCGAGATGCTGAAGCTGTTCGGTCGTGGTGTGGCGGCCCCGTCGGCGAATCGCTTCGGCCACGTGAGCCCCACCACCGTGCAGCACGTGCTGCAGGACCTCGGCGACCGGATCGACCTGATTCTCGACGGAGGAGCGTGTCCGGTGGGCGTGGAGTCCACCATCGTCGATTGCACTGTCGAACCCGTTCAGGTGCTGCGGCCCGGGGCGATCACCCCCGAACAGATCGCCGCGCTGCTCGGCGAGGTGGGCGGCGCAACCGGACCGAGCCGTGCATCGGGGATGCTGGATTCGCACTACGCACCGCACTGTGCAGTGTTGCTGTTCGATACCGCCGATGCAGCGCAAGCCCACGTGGCCGACATGCACGAGCAGGGCGCGCGGGTTCACTATTTCGACGCTGCAGCCGACGTCGTGGGCGCCGCCCGGGATCTCTATGCACGCCTGCGCGAGGCCGATGAGGACGGAGCAGACGCGGTGGTGGTGTTGCTCCCACCCGCAACCGGACTCGGGCACGCCGTCCGGGATCGACTCTTCAAGGCTGCGGCGCCGCGGCCCTAGCGCCTTCGGCACACTTCGTCAGGGCTCCTGCCAACGGCCGAGTTGGTTGAGGTTCGCAACCCACACATCGCGTACGAGTTCGACGTCGGGTGTCGCACCGCCATCCACTGCACCCACCGTGATGCTCACTGTGCTCGAACCGGCATCGGGGACGAGATCCAGTCGGCACCACGCCGGAGCCGGCTCGTGCAGGTGTACCTCGAGGAGATACGGCGGTTCGTCCACCAACACCTCACCGATCCACGACGTCACGATCAACAGCGCCTCGAAGGCCTCCGCCGGCAGGGCGTCCACGACGAACGACGGATGGTCGTGGGTGAAACGCCCGGAGGTTCGAGGTCCGCGCGATGCCCCGGGGCCCGACGAAGGTGCCGGTCGTCCGCGATACGAGCCGGCCTGATACGGGCCGGCCTGATTCGGGCCGGAATCGTGCTCCATCGGCCGGAGCGGTCGACGACCGGTTGCATGGGCAACCGCCGCTTCGAATGCAGCGTTGAGCGCCTTCATCGCATCGTCGCTCCCACCGAGATCCGGGTGGAGGTCTCGCGCCAAGCGTCGGCGCGCCGACCTGATCTCCGGGACCGACGCGCCGAACTCGAGCCCGAGCACGGCGAAGGGATCGGGTGACGCTGTTGTCACCGACCCTGGAAGTTCGGTGAGCGCTTCTCCATGAAGGCGGCGACACCCTCGCGGAAGTCGTCGGTACGCATCAGCGGGAGCAGTTGCAGGAACACGTGGTGCACGTTCTGCTCGAAGGTCTCGGTCTCGGCGGCGCGCATCATGCGCTTGATGGCGCGCACGGCCA
>JAFMJD010000003.1 GCA_017853685.1 Actinomycetota bacterium
GGCGTACCGAGCGGCGGTTCGAGTTCGGGCACTCGCCAGGTCACGGGCAATGACTATGCCGGCGCCCTCGAGAACGGCGATGTGCAGGTCATCGCGCCGCAGCCGAGCGTTGACGTCCTCAAGCAGTTGCGGGGCATGCAGGGTGTCACGGTGACCGCCGACCAGGGTGCCTCGTTCGAGCACTACGACCTGAATGTGCAGAACGAGTACCTGAAGGACCTCAAGATCCGTCAGGCATTTGCCTTGTGTCTCGATCGTCAGGAAATCGTCGACACGCTCGCGAAGCCCCTGAACGAGAACTCCGAGGTGCTCAACAACCGGATCTTCGTGCCCGGCAGTCCTTACTACATCGACACCATGGGCGACCTCGCCGCCCGTGACATCCCGCGGGCGAAGCAGTTGCTCACCGAGGCCGGTTTCACCTTCGATGCCGATGGCATCGCCGTCCGCGACGGCAAGCAGCTGACGCTTCGCCTCGGACGGCGTGACCCGAACGATCGCCGCCAGAAGACGAACGAACTCGCCATCGAGCAGTGCCGTGAAGCGGGCTTCGTCCTCACCGACGACCCGTCGGAGGACTTCAACAGCGTGCGACTCGACAGCGGAGATTTCGACGTTGCACTCTTTGCGTGGGCGGCAAGTCCATTCCTCTCCGGCAACGACTCGATCTACCTGCCGCCCGACGACGGCGGTGACCAGAACTACGGGCGCTGGCCGAACGCAGGGATCCGTCCACTTCTCGACCGAGCCTCGGTCGAGTTCGACGAGGCGAAGCGCGCAGGGCTCTACAACGAGATGGACGCCGTCGTGTCCGCCGATGTCGGCACGATCCCGCTCTTCCAGTGGACCGAGTTCACCGCCCACTCGAACCGCATCATCGGGGTGAAGTTCAACGCCGTACTGGGCTTCACCTGGAACGCGAACGAGTGGCAGATCGTCGAGTCCTGATCCGTGACCATCGGGCTGCGGGAACCGGGCTGACGTGCTGAGGTTCGCGGCGAGGCGCCTTCTCGGGGCGATCCCGCTGCTCTTCGCCGCCAGCGTCCTCTCGTTCGTGCTCGTCGCGAACATCGGTGATCCCCAGAAACTCGAGGACCTCCGGCTGAAGCCGGGTGTCTCGGAACGCACCATCGCACAACTGGAGAGCAAGTACGGCTTGGACCAGCCGGTGGTGACCCGATACGTGAAGTGGATCGGCAACTTCGTCACGGGCGACTGGGGAACCGACAGCAATCAGGTGGAGGTGCGCCCCGACCTCGGGCGTGCGCTGCTCGTCACGCTGAAACTCCTGTTGTTCGCCGAGATCGCGTCGGTGGTGCTCGGCGTACTGGTGGGGGTGATCAGCGCGGTGCGCCAGTACAGCGCCTTCGACTACGTGATGACCGGACTGTCGTTCCTCTTCTTCTCGATCCCTACGTTCGTGCTGGCCTCGTTGTTCAAGCAGTTCCTGGCCATCGAGGTGAACCCGTGGTTCCGGCAACCGAGCATCTCTGTCACGGTGTCGGTGGTGTTCGTGGTGCTGGGGACCCTGTGCGGTGTGGGTGTGGTGCGCACGAGGCACCGGTACGAGCGCACCACGCCGTTGAACAAGACCCTCATCGGGGGCCTCGTGGGCGCTGCACTGGTTGTGGCCTTTCTCGTGGTGTTCAAACTCGGCTGGGAGGGCAACACCTATCGCCAGGGCGACCCGTCACCGCTCATCCCCACCACGTCGGAGTCCAGCGAGAGCCTGAGCGGTGGATGGTGGGTGCACTTCGAGGACTTCTTCTGGCATGCGCTGTTGCCGAGCCTCACGCTGATCACCATCACCTTCGCGGGCTACAGCCGATTCATGCGTGCGTCGATGCTCGAGACGATGAATGCCGACTATGTGCGCACCGCCCGCGCCAAAGGACTCTCGGAGACTCGCGTCATCGTGCGCCATGCGTTCCGCAATGCGCTCATCCCGCTCACCACCGTGGTCTCACTGGACTTCGGCGGACTCATCGGCGGCGCCATCATCACCGAGTCGATCTTCGGTTGGTCGGGCATGGGACGCTTCTTCACCGACGCACTCGCCGCGAAGGAACCCGAACCGATCCTCGCCTTCGTGATGGTGACCGCCATCGCTGTGGTGGTGTTCAACCTCATCGCGGATCTGCTGTATGCGCGTCTGGACCCGAGGGTGCGTCTTGACTGATCTGCTCGATGCCCACGACTTCGCCGTCGAGGCACGTGCGCAGTGGCGCACGGTGCTCCGGCGTTTCTTGCGCCACCGGCCTGCCGTGGTGTCGTCGGTGCTCCTCGCGCTGCTGGGCCTCTGGGCATTCCTGTGGCCCCTTGTGTGGAAGTGGGGTCACACCGAGCGAGATCGCGCCGCTCTGTCGGTGGGGCCGTCGGGCGAGCACCCCTTCGGCACCGATGACCTCGGCAAGGATGTGATGGCGCTCGTGATGCGCGGCATCCAGCGTTCGGTGGAGGTGGCGCTCATCACCACCGTGATCGCCCTCGTGCTGGGCGTCTTGGTGGGTGCACTCGCCGGCTATCTCGGTCGTGTGGTGGATTCGACGCTGATGCGTTTCACCGATCTGGTGCTCACCCTGCCGTTGCTCGTGGTGGTGGCGGTCATCAGCGTGAGCGTGCGCAAGGCGCCGTGGTACGTCGTTCCGGTCATTCTGGGCCTCGCATCATGGCCGGGACTGGCGCGCATCGTGCGCGCCGAGTTCCTCTCGATACGAGAGCGCGAGTTCGTGGAGGCGGCCCGGGCAGTGGGCGCACCGGTGCATCGCATCATCATGCGCCACATCCTCCCGAACATCACCGGTTCGATCATCGTGGTGGGAACGCTGGCCGTTGGGGGCGCCATGCTCACCGAGACGGCACTGTCGTTCCTCGGTCTCGGTATCCGCGCTCCGGAGGTGTCGCTCGGGCTGCTCATCAACGAGTACCAAGGGGCGTTCAAGACGCGCCCGTGGCTGTTCTGGTTCCCCTCCACAGCCATCGTGCTGATCTGTCTGTGCGTGAACTTCATCGGTGACGGTCTGCGTGACGCGCTCGACCCGAAACAGACGCGAGTGAGGTCGTAGCTGTGTCGGTGCTCGAAGTTCGTGATCTCGACGTACGGTTCCCCACCGAGGATGGAACCGTGCACGCCGCTCGTTCGGTGTCGTTCGTGCTCGACAGCGGCGAGATTCTCGCCGTGGTGGGCGAGAGCGGTTCGGGCAAGTCGGTGACGGCGATGGCAATCATGGGCCTGTTGCCGCCGAATGCGCTGGTGTCGGGCTCGGTGCTGCTCGGCGGTGAGGAGATCCTCGGCATCGGCCGTCATCGTCTCTCACGCATTCGTGGCCGGCGGATCGGGATGATCTTCCAGGACCCGATGAGCTCGCTCAACCCGGTGTACCGCATCGGCTGGCAGCTCGCCGAAGCGGTACGCGCGCACAACACCGTGTCACGCCGCGCTGCACAGGCGCGTGCGGTGGAGTTGCTCCAGATGGTGGGCATCCCCGAGGCGGAGCGTCGGGTGAACGGCTATCCGCACGAGTTCTCGGGAGGGATGCGCCAGCGGGTGATGATCGCCATGGCGATGGCGAACGAGCCCGAGGTGCTGATTGCCGACGAGCCCACCACGGCACTCGATGTGACCGTGCAGGCACAGGTGCTCGAGACCCTGATGCGGGTGAAGGAGACCTCCGGCGTGTCGATCCTGCTCATCACCCACGATCTCGGCGTGGTGGCCTCGATGGCTGATCGCGTGCAGGTGATGTACGCGGGTGCGGTCGTGGAGTCGGGCACATCGGACGAGATCTTCTACTCGCCGCGCATGCCCTACACCGCGGCACTGCTGCGTGCGATGCCCACCCTGGTGGGACGACACGGACGCCTCGACCAAATCCCCGGTGCGCCGCCGTCGCTGATTGCGCTGGGCGCGGGCTGCCCGTTCGCCCCCCGCTGCGCGCTCGCTGCCGAACAGTGCCGGGAGTCCGAACCGCTCCTCGCGCCCACCGACGCCGCCACACATCTGGCGGCGTGCGTCCGCTGGCCCGAACTGCTCGATCGGGGAGTGCAATGACCGACGAACCGTTGTTGTCGGTGAGCCATCTGGTGAAGCGGTTCCCGGTTCGCTCGCGCGGTCTGGTGACTCGCACCATCGGTCATGTGGACGCCGTGTCCGATGTGTCGTTCGATCTTCGTGAGGGTGAGACCCTCGGACTCGTGGGCGAGAGCGGCTGCGGCAAGTCCACAACGGCGCGCTGCATCCTGCAACTCATCGAGCCCACGTCTGGATCGGTCCGATTCGAGGGACGCGAGTTGGTGGGACTCTCTGCGCGAGAGATGCGTCCGCTGCGCGCGCGGATGCAGATCGTGTTCCAGGATCCCTATGCGTCGCTCAATCCGCGTTGGCAGGTGAACGAAGCGGTTGCCGAACCGTTGAAGGTGCACGGCCTGTACGAGCAGTCGGGCGGCAAGGAACGTGTGGCCGAACTGCTCGAACTCGTGGGGCTGCGACCCGAACACGGCAACCGATACCCGCACGAGTTCTCGGGCGGTCAGCGGCAACGCATCGGTGTGGCCCGGGCCCTTGCGCTCAATCCGCGGCTCGTGGTGCTCGACGAACCGGTCTCTGCGCTCGATGTGTCGGTGCAGGCAGGAGTGGTGAACCTGCTCGACGACCTGCAGCAGCGACTGGGCCTCGCGTACTTGTTCGTGGCCCACGACCTTTCCGTGGTGCGTCACATCTCGGACCGTGTGGCTGTGATGTACCTCGGCCAGATCGTGGAGATCGGGCCGGCCGAGGACGTGTACCTGCGGCCGTCGCACCCCTACACACAGGCGTTGCTGGCAGCGGCGCCGCTGCCGGACCCGGTGGCCGAACGCTCGCGCCCCCGCATCCCCCTCGCCGGTGAGGTGCCCTCGCCGCTCGACCCGCCGTCGGGCTGTCGATTCCGCACCCGCTGCCCGTATGCAGAGGCACGCTGTGCAGCCGAGGTGCCCGAACTGATGGACCGGGGCGACGGCCACCCCGTGGCCTGCCACTTCCCGGCCGCCTCGGGGAGGGGCGGACCCAGCCGGTAGGATCGTCGGCCGTGCGCCAGTTCATCTTCTACCTGACCCTGGTGATCAACGTGATCGCCACCTTCGGAATGATCGGTGGCGTGCTGCTTCACAGCGGTCGGGGCGGCGGTCTGTCGGACATGTTCGGCGGCGGCGGCGGTGCAGCACTGGGTTCCACGGCTGCCGAACGAAACCTCAACCGCATCACGCTCGTGCTTGCGCTCGTGTGGGGCTTCACGGTGGTGGCACTCGGCCTGCTGTTGGCCCGATAGAGCACCGGCAGTAGATTTCAACTCCCACGTCGAAGTGGCGGAATAGGCAGACGCGCTAGGTTGAGGGCCTAGTGAGTGCAAACTCGTGGGGGTTCAAGTCCCCCCTTCGACACCAAACCCCGGGCCGTCGGCCTGGGGTTTTCTTCGTTCTACGAGCCCCGCAGGTCTCAGTCACCCGAGCACGTTGGTTCGGGAACTCAGCGGGCCGGTGTGCTGAGATGGCGCCATGAACACCGGGGTGGACGAATTCGTCACGCGCTACATCGCTGCTCAGGGCGGCTCACCGATGACGGTCGATCGACTCGTCACCGAGCCGAGCGGCTTGGACCTCGCCGGTATGACGGCGGCGCTGTCGGACCCCCGTCTGGGTCGTCTCGGCATCCAGTTGATCGCCGACTTCATGGCACCCGAGGGATCGCTCTACTTCGACGCGATCTTCGGCGGGTACCGCGGTCAACAGGACATCAGGAATTGGCTCGTTCCCGCCATGGCCGAGATCGAATTCATCGACTTCGTGCCCACCATGCCGGGCGAGCTGTTCGATGACGGCGAGGGAGGCACCTCGCTGGACGAGTGGCGCATGGTGGCCAACATGAACGGCGAGCGCATCCCGCTCTCGAACGGCGTGAGTGTGCGCCGCTATCGGAACGGTTGGCTGGACTGGGCCTGCGATGTGTACGACACCGGCCCCTTCCGTACGCCGCCGCCGCCCGAATCGGGTGTGGAGGCGGCACCGCTGCCCCCACCGCCGCCACTCGACTGGGAGCAGGTGGACCTCGGCGATGCACATCCGTTGAGCCCGCAGGCCGAGCAGTGGTTGGCGAAGCGGCCCGCAGGCCGGTACGGCGATGCGCCCCTCAGCGGTCTGTCGCACGCAGACCTCAACGACCTCATCCACCACCCGACCACCGGATGGGACTGGGACGTGGTGGGCGATCTGTTCCACCCCACAGAGTCGATCTATCTCGATCCGATCTTCGGTGATTTCCGCGGCCAGGCCGAGATCAAGTCGTGGCTGGTGGACGTGATGACCAAGGTGGGCAACATCGCGTTCCGTCCGCTGGGTCCGGTGCTCTTCAACGGTGCGGCGTCGGTGCAGGAGTGGGTGCAGGTTGCACTGCTGCCTGATGGCACCGAGGTGCCGATGACGCGGGGTACCAGCGTGCGCCGGTATGCCGATGGCTGGGTGATGTACGCAGCCGACTACATCGACACCGCTCCGCTGCTCGCTCCCGAGGTGCAGGCAGCAAGTGCAGCATGCGGCTCCACCATCACCGTGGACGACATCATGAAGTACCGCATGCGGCAGCGCTGAGCGCTGCGCTTACAGACCCGTGACTCCGGGGGCGAGTCCGGCGGTCTCGCCGCCATCGGCCACGAACTCGGCGCCGGTCGAGAAACTCGACTCGTCGCTCGCGAGGAACACCACGAGGTTCGAGAGTTCGTCGGAGCGGCCTGCACGGTGCATGGCGACGTGCTTCTGCTCGTTGGGCAGACCGTCGGTCATCGGGGTGGCGATGAGCCCGGGGTGCACCGAGTTGCAGCGGATGCCGAACTGCGCCACATCGAGCGCAACCGACTTCGTGAGCCCGCGCACACCGAACTTCGAGGCGTTGTACCCCGGCAGCGATGCGTATCCCTGGAGGCCGGCGGTGGACGAGATGTTGATGATCGAACTGGGTGCACCGGCCTTGAGCGCATCGAGGGACTCGTGGATGCCGTTGAACACGCCGGTGAGGTTGATGGCGATCACGGTGTCCCACTGCTCGTAGCTGTACTGGCCGATCGGTCCGAAGTTCGCGATTCCCGCGTTGTTCACGAGCACGTTGAGCTTTCCGAAGCGCTTCACCGTGGCGGCCACGGCATCGGCCCACTGCTGCCGATTGGTGACGTCGAGATGCACATAGATGGCGGCGTCGCCCAGCTCCGCAGCAAGCGCGTTGCCTTCGGCGTCGAGGATGTCGGCCACGGCGACCTTGGCCCCCTGGGCCACCATCATCCGTGCATGGCTGGCGCCCATGCCCCGCGCGCCTCCGGTGATGAGGGCCACCTTGCCGGCGAGACGGTTTCCGGTGGGAGTGCTGGATGACATGACGAACCTCCGGGTGCTGGGCGGCTCGTGCGAGCCCCTTCAGCCGATGATTCTGACGCGATCTCCGCGGCGGAGAAAGCCGTAGATGTACTCGGCTACCTCGGGGAGCACCCGGATGCAGCCAGCAGATGCCCCGAACACTTCGGGGCTCCCCACGGAGTCGAGCGGTTGTACGTAGTTCCCCTGGAGGTCCTTGGGAACGCTGTGGAACGCGATGCGCGGACTCACCGGAGTGAAGGCGGTGAAGTGGCGCATCTTGGAGATGTGGCCGCCCACGGTGCTCGTGACATTCAGGTTCTTCGACAGCACCCGGTAGTAGCCCTCGTCGGGCACCCGGCGGTGCGTCGTGACGGCGAACACGAGTGTGATCGTGTTGTTCTCGCACAGCACGCCGCGTTGGAGCTTCCGGTACACCACCGCCGAACGTCGGCCACCCGGGCAGTCAGCCGGGTCGCCGGGCGTGCCGAGTGCGGGGGAGCCCGTGGCGTTCCACGGCAAGGGTTCGGTGGTGGTCGTGGGCTCGGCACTGGTGTCGGGTGCAGGTCGCTGCGTGGTGGGGGTCGGGGCGCTGGTGGCGGGACCCGGAACCGTCGTGGAAGGCGCCACCGTGGAGGCTGCAGCGTCGGTGGCCACCGGGATGGACGCAGGCGAGGTGGTGTCCGAACCGATCAGCGTGCCGCTGCGGGACGCGCCCGGCGCACACGCCGTTGCCGAGAGGGCGACACCGCACAGCGTCGTCACCAGCAGTCGGGTGCGACTGGGTCGGGTGCGGCGGGGTGTCTCCACACACTCAGCGTAGGGGTTGTGTTCAGATAGGGCCATGACGTCATGGAATCTGGCCGACATCTACGAGGCCGTCGCCCGGGTGGTGCCCGATCGCCCCGCCCAGGTCCACGGCAACCGCACATTTACGTGGTCGCAGTTCGACCAACGATGCAATGCGCTTGCCGCCGATCTGCTCGCCGCTGGTCTGTCGCACCAGTCGAAGGTGGCGGCGTACCTCTACAACGGTCCGGAGTATCTCGAGACCTATGTGGCGGCCTTCAAGGCCGGTCTTGCACCTGTGAACACCAACTACCGCTACGGCCACGACGAGATCGTGTACCTGTTCGACAACGCCGATGCCGAAGCAGTGGTGTACCACGCCACCTTCAATGATCTGGTTGCCTCAGTGCGTCACGAACTGCCGAAGGTGAAGCGGTGGTACTGCGTTGCCGACGCCGCCGGTTCGGCACCGGACTGGGCGATCGACTACGAGTCCGTGGTGTCGATGCCCGCGCCCGATGCGGTTCGCGGTCCGTGGGGTCGCAGTCCCGACGACCTGCTGTTGCTCTACACCGGCGGAACCACCGGCATGCCCAAGGGTGTGATGTGGCGCCAGGACGATCTGGTGAACGTGCTCGGCTCGGGCGGCAACGCAGTGCTCGGATTCGCCCCCGCCGCAGACATGAGCGAACTCATCGGCCGGATGGGTGCCGATTGGCCGCGCTTCACGTTGCTGTCGGCCTGCCCACTCATGCATGGCACGGGTCAGTTCTCGAGTTTCATCGCATTGATGCTGGGCGGATGTGTCGTCACCCTGCCGTCGCGCTCGTTCGATGTGGCAGAACTGTTCGATCAGGTGCAACGCCATCACGTGAACTCGATCATCATCGTGGGTCAGGCGTTCGCCGGCCCCATGCTCGAGCATCTGGACGCGAGCCCCGGTCGCTACGACCTCTCGAGCGTTCGCATGATCACCTCGTCCGGGGTGATGTGGTCGCAGGACAACAAGCAGGCACTCCTGGCCCACATGCCCGACGCGGCACTGTTCGATTCGTTCGGTTCCTCCGAGGCAGTCGGTATGGGTGCATCGGTGTCCACCAAGGACGGCACGTCGAAGACTGCGCGCTTCATGCTCGGACCGTTCTGTGGGGTGTTCACCGAAGACGGCCGTCGGGTCACGCCGGGCTCGGGTGAGCGCGGTCTGGTGGCGGTGGGCGGCTTCATCCCACTCGGCTACTACAAAGACGATGCGAAGACGGCCCAGACCTTCCGGACCATCGAGGGGAAGCGTTGGAGCGTTCCCGGCGACTGGGCCGAGGTGAACGAGGACGGGACGCTGAACCTCTTGGGGCGCGGTTCGGTGTGCATCAACACCGGCGGCGAGAAGGTGTTCCCCGAAGAGGTGGAGGAGGCGCTCAAGCGACACGCCAAGGTGCGTGATGCCGTGGCTGTGGGTCTTCCCGATACCCGCTTCGGTGAGACCATCTGCGCAGTGGTGGAGCCGACTCCCGGTGCGTCGCCCACACTCGCCGAACTCGCCGACTTCGTGAAGTCGAACCTGGCTGCGTACAAAGCGCCGAGACAACTCGTGATCGTGGACACCATCGGCCGAGCGCCCAACGGCAAGGTGGACTACAAACGACTCCGTGGCGTGGCAGCCAAGGAACTCGGCATCACGGTGTAGGCAGAGGGGTCGTTGCCGGCATCGTTGTTGTGGTTGTGGTGGTCGTCGGGGGCGGCTCCAGCGGCGGCACGAACGAGCCGAGCAGGAATCGAGTGCGTCGGTACCCCTCGTACATCTGCCGGCGGATCCAGCGCGCAATGCGAGGGTCGTTGACCCGCTTGGTGAGCACGACGGCCCGCAGCGAAGGCGGGTACACCCAGGTGGGGATCGCCACCGGTCGGAGCACCTCGAACCCACCCTCGGCGCGTTCGGCGAAGGTGACCTGCAACAACACACCTTCTTGCGTGCCGAGGCGCAGCGTGGTGGCCTGTCGCTGGTTGGACACGATGTTGCCGAGGCCGAAGGCCACCCACGTTCCGTTGATCTTGCGAATCGGCTGCAGCACGTGGGCATGGTGACCGATGATCAGGTCCACTACTCCGGCGCTCGTGACGGCCTTGGCCACGTTCAACTGGGCGATCGTGGGTTGCTGTCGGTACTCCTGGCCCCAGTGGAACGACACGATCACCACTTCTGCGCCGCGCACGCGTGCATCCTGGGCGTCGGCGATCACGCGGGAGGCCGAGATGAAGTTGGTTCGCCACGGCTCCCATCCCCGGGGTCGGAGTCGCCCGTTGTACCCATAGGTGTAGGCGAGATGTGCCACGCGTACGCCGTTCACGTCGAGGATGGGGGCGATCGCCTCCTCCGGTGTGCGTGCGGTTCCCGAGTGCCCGAGGCCTGCGGCGTCGAAGGCGTCGAGTGTGGCGTCGATACCGGCGAGTCCCTTGTCGATCGTGTGGTTGTTCGCCGTACTGCAACGATCGAATCCGGCGTCACGCAACGACTGGGCCATGGCGACTGGCGTGGCGAACGACGGATACCCCGAGTAGCGGATGCCGGCGGGCGCGATGGGGCCCTCCAGATTGCAGATCGCCAGATCGGCGGCCTCGAGGTAGGGGCGCAACTCGGCGAACATCGGCCGATAGTCGTACGAGGTGCCCCCGCCGTTCAGGAGTGCCCGTTGATTCACCGCGTTATGGGCAATCACGTCGCCGGTGGCTGCAAGGGTGAACGAACGCAGCGGGGCCGGAGGATCCTCTCCCTGCGCTGCCGGCACGCACAACGCAAACACCGCAAGCGATATGGCCGTGGCCACCAGGCGTCGTCGGAGAGGCTGCTGCATCGTGGTCGTCCCGAGGGGTTGTCTACCACTACCCTCGCGCAGGTGGCGAAACAGCAACGTCGTCGGGTCGTTCCCCGTCCGTCCCCCGAGCCCGAGATCGGCCGTGTGTTCGCCGATGGTCCGGTGCATCGGCTCTATCAGGGTCTCGATGAGGCCGATCGTCGTGACATCGTGTTCGCGATCGGGGTGAAGACCTGCCAGCGCATCGGGCACCGGCACCGCCTCGTGGAGTTCCGACAGATCACCGACATCGCGTCGGAGTGGTCGGTGGTGGACTCGTGGCTGCAGACAGCCGAACAGCAGGCCACGTTGCGGTCGTTCGGTGACCTGTTCGGTCCGTTGCTCACCGAGTTGGTGGGTCGGGCGGTGGAACTGCTGGGCGACAACTCGGATGCGCCCACCGCCGACCAACTGCGCGAGATGGGTGAAGAGCTTGCATTCGAGCGCTCGTGGCCCCAGGTGCGGCTCCTGATGGCTGGCGTGGTCGAGCTCGGTTTCGAGGCCGAGGCTGAGGCCAAGGCGCTCAGCGAGGCCGACGAACGCTTCCGTCTCCCTGCATGACCCTGCTCGTGATCCATCTCGTCGCCACGGCGATGATGGCCGGGCTCATCTGGTTCGTGCAGGTCGTGCACTATCCGTTGTTCGATCTCGTGGGCGCCGAGCAGTCAGTGCAGTACGCCCACGAACATCAACGGCGCACCTCGTACGTCGTTGGTGCGCCGATGGCCGTCGAGGGTGTCACGGCGCTGGCGCTCTTCTTCCGCCCGCCGAGCGATCTGGGGAGCGTGTGGCCGTTCGTCGGACTCGTGTTGTTGGGAATCGTGCACGCGAGCACGGTGTTCCTCCAGGTGCCCCAGCACGCCCGACTTGCGCAGGCTCACGATCCGGCGCGGGTGCGGTTCCTCGTGCGGACGAACTGGATACGCACGATCGGCTGGACGGCTCGCGCCGTGCTTGCTGCGTTCCTCGTGGTTGCCGGCGCGCAGTGATGCCCGACTGACAGCGTTCTCGCTGTCAGCGACGATCAGGACGTGACCAGCGCCCGAGGCCGAGGGCGGTGGATACCGCCGGTTGCACCACGAGACGCTCGGTCACCGGAAGGAACGGCAGTCGGAGCATGAAGCGTGCACGCAGCGGCAGCAGCGCAATCGCTCCGGCCAGAATCGGCGCGTAGCCGAGGCGCTCCGGCGCCGAGAGCCCAGCTGGCAGGGCAAGGTAGCGAGCAGCATCGCGTGCCTCGCGGGTGGAGCGCAGTTCGGGGTCGTATGCGTGCAACTGTGCACGGAGTTCGCTGACCGATCGGGGAGCGCCCTGCACGCCGAGCAGTTCTGCGGTGATCGACATGTCGGCCACGTAGCGGTCCTCGTCGGCACTCGAGAGTTTCTTCGATCCGTAGCGACGGTGCGCCGCGAGGAAACTGTCCACCTCGGCGAGATGGACCCAGCGCAGCAGGTGGGGGTCATTTGCCGAGTACGGCTCGCCGGCGGATGTCATGCCCTGAACACGGCTGTGCACCTGCTTGACGGCCTCCACGCTGCGCACTGCCCACTCCTTGGGTCCGAACGTCACCACGCCGAGAAAGTCGGCAGTGCGCTGCAGGCGTCCCCACGGGTCCTCGCGGTAGTTGCTGTGCTGGGCCACGCCGGCCATCGCACGCGGGTGCAGGCTCTGCAGCAGCAGTGCGCGCAGTCCGCCCACCAGCATGGCGATATCGGCGTGCACCACCAGTACGGGGCTGTCGGGTGCGAGCAGTCGCTCACCGGGCGCCTCGAGCACCTCGGTCCAGCGTTCACGAGCCTCGGGCCCGCCGATGCGGGAGTCCAGTGCAGCGGCGATCGCCGTGCGAACTGATTCCACTGATGTCTTGACGATCTCGGGTGACAACAGCGCACCGAGATCGGGGGGATCGAGACGCAGGTTCACTCGGCCCAACGGTATCGGCGGCCCGAGCACACCGTTCGTCAGAGTCGACCATCGTCGAGCAAATGCAGCACCTCACGCGCCCGTTCCCGAACGGCCTCGAGGTCGGTGAGTCGCCCCATGGCCCGCACCTGTTGCACCACCCGCGGATTCGAGTCGAAGCGTTCCCGATGGCGGGCAAGAAAGTCCCAGTACAAGGTGGTGAACGGGCAGGCGTCGGGTCCGACGCGCTTGGTGCGGTCGAACGCGCAGCCGTTGCAGTAATCGCTCATCTTGTGGATGTACGCGCCGCCGGCCGCGTACGGCTTGGTGGCCATGCGGCCCCCGTCGGCATGCAGTGCCATGCCGAGCACGTTCGGCAGCATCACCCATTCGGCGCCGTCGACGAAGCCCTCCCACATCCAGTCGACCAGCGCCTGGGGTGACACACCTGCGAGGAGCGACAGGTTGCCGAGCACCATGAGGCGTTGGATGTGATGTGTCCATCCGTAGTGCGTCACGTCGCTCAGGGTGTGTTCGACACATCGCATGGCCGTCGACGCTCCGGTGAACACCGGCGGCAGCGGTCGGTGTGCGCCGAGTTCGTTCGTGGAGCGGTACTCCGGCATCCACGACCAGTAGGTGCCCCACACGTACTCGCGCCAACCGATGATCTGGCGTATCGCTCCCTCGGCCGATGCGATGGGCACCTCGCCACGGCGGTATGCGGCTTCGATCTCGTCGCACACCTCGCGTGGGTGCAACAGGCCGAGGTTGAGTGCGGGCGAGAGCAGCGTGTGCGAGAGGTGCCAGTTGGTGGACAGCATCGCGTCCTCGTACGGCCCGAATCCCGGCAGCACGTTCTGCACCGCATGACGCAGTTGGGCAAGTGCGCGGGCGCGGGTGGTGGGCCACACTCCGGTTGGGTCGTCGCCCCAGATCGGTGCACCCGAGTCCCGTAGCGCATGGAGATCATCGAGTGCTGCGCGGTCGATGTCATCGAGTTCGTGATGGACCGGCACCGGCCACGGGTGTGGCTTGCGGGGCGGCGGCTTGCGATTGTCGTGATCGAAGTTCCACTGTCCGCCCGCGGGCTCGTCGCCATCCATGAGGTAGCCCAGTCGCCGGCGCTGCCACCGATAGAAGTCCTCCATGCGCAATCGGTTGCGACCGAGTGCCCAGTCGGCGAAGTCGCTCGGGTGACACAGGAACTGGTCGGTGGGCACGGTCTCGACGCCCTCGGCACTCAGCATGGCGAGTCCGTCCCACGAGGCGGGCTCTGTTGCCAGCACCCGGGTGGGTGCGTACTGCGTCCGGTGGCGACCCAGTCCCTCGCGCAGCGACGGCGCTCGTTGGTAGTCAACCTCGAAGCCCTCGGCCCGGAGTTCGGCAGCGAGGTGACGCATACCGCTCGTCACCAGATGTGCGCGCTGGATGTGCCAGCGACGCGAACGCAACTTGGTTGCACTCTCCACCATGAGGACTCGCGTGTTGGTGGGTGTGGCGTGCCGGAGAGCGCCGAGGTGGCGGTTCAGTTGGTCGCCGAGCACCCACACCGTGTCCACGGGGCGAGCGTACGGCGGGTTCGCCCGCTCGGTTGTCTCAGATGAAGAAACGAACGGCGGCGATGAGGCCGAAGGTCACCACCACCACACGCATGACCACAGGGTTCATACGACCGACGAGGCGACCCCCGAGGTGGCCGCCCACGAGGCTCGTCACCGCCATCACTGCTGCGTACACCCAGTACACCTTGCCGGAGAACAGGAAGAACAGCGCTGCGAGGATGTTGATGACGAACGAGAGCACCTGTTTGAGTGCGTTCAGTCGCGTGAGTGGGTCATGCAGCGCGAGGCCGAGCACCGCCAGCAGCATGATGCCGAGTCCGGCACCGAAGTATCCGCCGTACACCGAGCACAAGAACACCGCCACGAGCAGAACGGGGCTTCCCTGTCGGGCCTCGCCGCTGGCGCCGAGCCACTTCTTGAGCAGCGACTGTCCGGCGAGCAGCGCGCACGCGAGGAGGATGAGGTAGGGGACCAGGTTGCGGAACAGTCGCTCGGGCGAGATCAGCAGCAGCACCGACCCGGTGAGTCCCCCGGCAGCGGCGGCGGGTAGCAGCGACCGGAGTCGGTCGCGGTTCTCCACGACGTGATGACGCTGTGCTGCGGCACCGCCGAGGTAGCCGGGGCACAACGCCACGGTGTTGGTGATGTTCGCCGACACCGACGGCACGCCGAGCGCAACGAGCACGGGGAACGACACGAGCGTGCCGCCGCCTGCGACTGCGTTGATGAGGCCGGCGGCCAAGCCCGCCCCTCCCGCTCCGATTGCGTTGCCGATGGATGTCACCTGATGCTCCTGACCATCGGTCAGGGTACGCGGGCGAGATCGCCGATCGTGTGAGCATTTCGTGTGCCGGGTCGAGCGTCGGCCGTGCAAGGATCGGCGGCATGAACCGCGAGATCAATCCGTCGTCCATCGCCCCGACGGCGGCCAATTACGCCCACGGGGTGCTGAGTACCGATGTGTCGAGCATCCTGCATCTGTCGGGAGCAGTGGGAGTCCGGCCCGACGGCTCGATCTCCGACGATGTCGCCGAACAGGCAGCGGTGACGTGGGAGAACCTCGCCGCGATCTGCGCCGAGGCCGGCATGTCGCTCGACGACATCGTGTCCATCACCACCTACGCCGTGGTGGGGGAGCCCTTGGCAGGTGTGATGGCGGCGCGTGACCGCGCGCTCGGCGGCCGACGCGTTGCATCGGTGCTCATCACGGTTCCGGCGCTCGCACGGCCCGAATGGAAGATGGAGATCGCTGCCGTCGCCGTGCGCTGACGGTCAGTCCATCCGCAAGCCGCCGTCGACGTTCAGCGTCTGGCCGGTGATGTAGCTCGCCTCGTCGCTCGCGAGGAACGCCACGGCCGCCGCTTGTTCCTCCACGCGTCCCTGCCGGCCCCACGGGATCCGGCTCACGGCACCCTGACGCGGTGCCTCGGCCGGCAGGTTGTAGCGCGCTGCGGTGCGACCGAACGTTCCGTCCATCATGTCGGTGTCGGTGGAGCCGGGGCACACGCAGTTCACGCGGATGCGAGATGGCGCAAGTTCCACTGCCAACTGCTGGGTGAGCCCGATGAGTCCCCACTTGGTTGCGCAGTAGGCGCCGTAGTTGGGCAGGCCCTGTCGACCGGCCATCGACGAAATGTTGATGATGACGCCCCCGTTGCCAGCAGCGCGCATGGCACGGCCGCCGAACTTGGTGACGAGGTACACGCCGTTCAGGTTCACATCGACGGTGCGGTACCAGACCTCGTCGTCCATGTCGAGAATCGGCGCCGCGCCCGCCTCGCTCGGAAGCGCAGCGTTGTTCACGATGATGTCGAGACGCCCGAAGCGCTCGATCACCGAGTCCACCATGGCGCTCACCTCGTCGCCCCGGACGACGTCGAACTCCGAGGCGAGCGAACCGCGGCCCATGGCCTCGATCTCGGCTGCCACGCTGTGCACCCCGCGCCATCCGGCGTCACGTTCGTGTGCCGGGTACGACGACGGGTCTCGTGGGAACCCCGTCACGACCACGTTGCAGCCCTCCTCGGCCAGGCGCAGCGCAATCGCCCGCCCGATGCCGCGCTGGCGGGCCGCCCCGGTCACCACTGCCACTTTCCCCTCGAGTCCCTGCACGATGCCTCCTCGTTTGTGCGCCGACGATGCGCGATGACCTATCGTGGCGCATCGGCCGAGGGAAGGGGAACCCGAGATGTTGATGGACCGTTACACACTGTTCCAGCAGGCGTACTTCGTGAACGACCTGGACGAAGCGATCCAGGAGTGGGCACGGGTCTATGGGGCCGGTCCGTTCGTGGTGACCAACCACCACAAGTGCGACAAGTTCATGTACCGCAACACGGCGCAGGAGGCCGACGTCTCCTATGCGTTCGGCTATCTCGGCGACACCATGATCCAGTTCATCGTCCAGCACGACGAGACGCCGTCGATCTACCGGGACATGTACGCCAAGGGCGAGCAGGGTTACCACCACATGGCCTACCTCGTGAACGATTTCGAGGCCGAGTACCAGCGCCTGATCGACATGGGACTCGTGCCGGCCTGCCGGTTGTACGCCGACGGCGTCGATGCGGCCTACTTCGACACCCGGCACATCAACGGCGGATTCACCGAGATCCACGGCGACCCGCCGCACATCCTGGGCGCCTTCGCGCAGTGGCGGCGTGCACACGAGTTGTTCCGCCGTGGCGACGATCCCGTGACCCGTCGGCGCGACGCCAGCCAGAACGCCGCCGGTCGCTGATCAGCGACCCGACCACCCGCCGGTATCGTCGCCGGCGTGGACGCACCGCTCGCTGACCGACCGCTCGGCCAGCCACACGCGAAACGTCTGTCGCCCTCGCATCCGCACTACGCGCGCATCTTGTCGCTGCATGCGGAGGCGCTGGAGCGCGGCGATCCCGGCTACCGCGATCCCGTGTCCGGGTTGTTCGTGTTCAGTGCCGCCTTCCATGCCGACCGCGGCTACTGCTGCGAGTCGGGCTGTCGCCACTGCCCGTACGTCGTCTGACGCCGCCCGGTTGGGGCCGGGGTCAGTGCGCGAGTTCGTCCACCCGGGCACGTGCGGCCGCCGGGTCCTCGAACCACAGGGCATTGATCTCCACCCACGGCCGTGAGGCTGCCGGGATGTCCTCGGCGGTGAAGATGGCCCCTACGGGGCAGGCGGCGAGGCACAGGTTGCAGCCGATGCACTCCTGTGGGTCGATGTAGCAGACCCGGTCGTCGTCGGTGTCCTTGATGCAGTCCACGGGGCAGACCTCGACACACGACTTGTCCTTGACGTCGATGCATGGATCGGTGATGACGTACACGGACGGCATGGTGAACGGTCCCTCCTGGCGCTCTCGTCGGCCTGTGCCCCTGCTCGTTATAGTCCAGATCAGTCAACTTCCGGGGGTTCAAGATGACGATGACCTGTCCGTTCCACTCGGTGCTCAACGAGGCGCTCGACCTCGACGGGGCCGGAGTCGCCGCAACAGCCGAACCGGTCGCCAAGAAAGAATTCCCGTTCATGCCCATCGGGCAGGCCTACGACATGGGCCACGCACCCGACGGCACCCCGTTGTTCGACCCGCGGATCCTCGACTCGGCCGAGTTCGCACGCAACCCGTATCCGTACTACCGGATCCTGCGTGACCACTATCCCGTGTATCACGACAAGCTGCACAACACGTACTGGATCACGCGGTACGACGACATCACCCGGTGCTATTTCGACGAGGAGGGTTTCAACACCATCCCGAAGGGATCGTCGTCCGGGGTGCTCGGCAACACCCAGTTGGAACTGTCGGGTGTGGAGCATCGTCGCCGCCGGAACCTGTACGGCCGGCATCTGGTGGGCCAGGCGCTCGAGAAGCGCATCTATGCCATCGAGCGACTCGCCGACAGCATGATCGAGTCGTGGCTGAGCGACTCGCCGCCCCCGGGTGTCACGCGCAACGCCGATGGCACCCTCACCATCGAGCTGGGGCTCGCCTTCGCGAACGAGTTCCCGATCCGTGTGGTGTGCCAGGTCCTCGGCATCCCCGATGAGGTGAAGGACAAGTTCTTCTACTGGTACTACTCGATGATGACGGGTCTGGGCGGTTCGGAGACTGCGCCGAATGGCATCCAGGCGCGCCAGGACCTCGAGGACTATGTGTCCGAACTCGTGGAACTGCGTCGCCGCGAGCCGGGCTATCTCTACGACCACGCCGGCAAGGTGGTGGGCAAGGACATCATCACCCAGCTGTGCGAGTCGGTGCTCGACGGCGACCATCTCTCCACCGAGGAGATCACCTCCAACATCGCCCTTATCGTGGGCGGCGGGGGCGAGACCACCCGCGGGGCCATCATGAACATGTGGTACCTGCTGCTGCTCCACCCCGAGCAGTTCGCAGCCGTTTCGGCCGAGGAAACACTGTGGGACACCGCGTTCCACGAGACCCTGCGTTGCGCAAGCTCGATCGGTGGCCAGCCCCGTCACAACACCTACGACGTCGAACTGCACGGCGTGACGATCCCTGCCGGCTCGCTGTGCCAGATGGTGGACTTCTCCGCCAACCACGACGACCGGATCTTCGCCAACCCCGAGTCATTCGACATCTTCCGTGCGGACCTCTACAGCGGAAAGATCATCCGGAGCGGGCACCACGAGGGAGGCCGCCACAGCCACATGGCCTTCGGTGTCGGCCCGCACCTCTGCCCCGGAGCATGGATCTCGCACCAGGAAGCCGTGGTGGGCTCGAAGTTGCTCCGCCGCCGCCTGAAGAAGGTGTCCATCCACACCGACAAGATGCCCAAGGATCTCGATGGCGTGTCGCTGCCGCCCATCGGTCTGGGCGCCATCCGTGAACTCTGGCTCGACATCGAGTTGGGCTGAGCGCGCACCGCGGAACAGCACATGACTACTACCGATGACCTCGGCAGCAACCTCGAGTTGCCGCACCTCCCGCACAATGTCCGTGACGGCGCCGGGTTGCGCACGTACGAGATCTACCAACGTCAGCGAGTGCGTGACGCGACGCCGCTCATCAAGCCGCGCCAGTTGCGATCGCCCGAGTATCTCGTGGACCCGTACCCCGTGGTGGCGATCCTGCGTGAGAACTATCCGTGCTACCGCGACTGGGTCGGCAACTCGTTCTGGATCACGCAGTACGACGACGTCACCTCGGTGTTCGCCGACGATCTGAACTACGAGACGCGTCCGAAGCTCTGGTACTACGACATGGTGGGCTTCGGCCGGAACCTCGGTGCGGAGATGCCGGTGCTCTGGAACCGTTCGCACACGTGGCAGCAACAGGCGGAGCCGCTCGCCAACCGGATCGTGGACGAGATCTGTGCGCTCGGCAGCGCCACCGATCTCGCCACCGAATTCGTGGCCCGCTACGCGCTCGAACTGCTTGCGCTGCGACTCGGTCTCCCGCGCGAAGACTTCAACACCTTCGTGGAGCGCTACCTCCGCATGCAGCGCGGCTATCTCTGGGAGCCGCGTGCAGCACAGGCCGGACGCAGCGCCATCGCCGAACTGGTGGCGTACTTCCGTCCTCTGCTGGAGCAGCGCCGGCGGACCCCAGGCGACGATCTGCTCTCGGTCATTGCCGCGCTCGATCTCGACGGTGGTGCGGCCACCGCAGAAGACGTGGTGGTGACGCTGCTCGAGGAGGACCACCAGACGCTGCACGGGGCCATGGCGAACCTGTGGTACCTGTTGCTCACGCACCCGGATCAGTACTCGCTGCTGCGCGACGACCGCCGATGGGTGCGCTTCGCGTACCAGGAGACGTTGCGTCACTCCACGCCCGTCATCACGGCGGAGAAGTTCACGTTGCACGAGGTGGAGCGCTTCGGCCGTGTGCTGCCCGAGGGCGCACTGATGCTGCTGTCGGCGGCAGCCGCCAACCGTGATCCACGCCAGTTCGACGACCCGGACCGCTTCGATGTGCAGCGTCGGGACATCTGCCAGCGCGAGCCCCGGGGTACGTACCGCGCCGATGGTCTGCCTGCCGGTGTGGCCTTCGGGCCCGGGAGGCCGTCGAACTATCCGGCCGTGCCCGAGGATCGACCGATGTCGCTGTGGGCGCTCACCCGCGACGCAGTGGTCACCGGATCACGGGTGCTCCTCGACCGCCTGCCCGATCTGCGTCTTGCGCCGGGTGCCACCCCGGTGCTGCGTTCGCTGCGTTGGGGTGAGATGCACACGTGCTGGAGCCTCCCGGTCGTCTACTGACGTCGGGTCGAACATTGCACGTCACTGCAGACGACCGCAGCGGCGCCATGGAGGCTGCTGCCCTGTGTGCCGACGCCGGTTGGGACGCAGTGGTGTGCAGTTGGGATGGCGAGCCGGTGCCGACGGAGGCGGGTGTCGACGGTGTGGTGGTCACCGACCTGCGCTCGCGCCATGTGTCCGGTGACGCCGCGGTGCTGAGGATGCGTGCGGCAGTTCGTCGCACGGGACCGGTGCGCGTCCACAAGATCGACTCCACGCTGCGCGGGAACTGGGCCGCCGAACTCGGCGAACTCGCTCAGCAGGGTCCGGTGGTGCTCATCCCTGCCTATCCGCAGGCGGGGCGCACGTGTGAGGACGGTGTGGTGCTGGTGGACGGCGTTCCGGTTCACCGGGCGGGTTTCGGTGCCGATCTGCGGTCGGCAACGAAGTCGAGTCGTCCCGCAGAGGTGCTCGATGCGGTGCAGGCGAAAGATGCCGATGGCCTGCGTGGCTGGCTGGGCTCGACGTCATCGGGCATCTGTGTGTGCGATGCGCGCACCGATGCCGATATCTCGGCGCTGGTGATTGCGGCGCTGGCCGCCGACGGGGTGGTGCTCGCCGGACCGGCATCGATCGTGGGCGCGGTGGCCCGTGTGCTGGCGTCGTCGCCCAGCTCGTCGGTACCAACCATCCCGTCGGGGAATGCCGTGGTGGTGTGCGGCAGTCGCCACCCGCGCAGTGTTGCCCAGGCCGATGCCGTGGAGGGGCGGCACGACGTGGCGGTGATCCGGCCACCCGCTCATCTGCGCGCCCACGCCGAGATTGTTGCGCTCGAACTCGCGGGCAGGGCACACGACGCCGTGGCCGAACGTGGGGCATCGCTGGTGGTGCTCCTCGGTGGCGATACCGCCGAGGCATTCATCGGTCAGCGGGTGGTGCGCGTGCGGGGGAGCGTTGGGGTCGGGATGGCGCTGGGAACCCTGTCGCTCGGTTCCTCGGACATCACGATCGTCACCAAACCCGGTGGATTCGGCGATGATCGTGCGGTGAGCGATCTGCTGGACCGACGAGGTGCTCGGTGAGTGCCCCCATCGCGATCACCATGGGCGATGCGTCCGGTGTGGGACCCGAGATCGTCCTGCGACGCTTTGCCGCGGGACTGCTCCCCGACGACGTGGTGGTGTACGGAGATCTTGCGATTCTGCGTCGTGGCGCCGAACTCCTGGGCCTCGATGTGCAACTCGATCACCTCGATGTGGTGGACCTCGGTGTGCTGCGTGCATCGGACCATCGCCCCGGCGTGATCGACGCGGCCGCCGGTCGCGCGGCCCGCGAGTACGTCCTGCGTGCCACCGATGACGCACTCGCCGGCAGGGTTCGCGCGGTGGTCACCATGCCGATGAACAAAGAGGCCACACAGCTGAGCGATCCCGTTTTTGTGGGTCACACCGAGCTGATCGCTGCGCGCTGCGGGGTTCGCAGCTTCTCGATGATGCTTGTGGCTGGCGACCTCGCAGTGACCCACGTGAGCACCCACGTCTCGTTGAGCGAGGCCATCGCCCGGGTCACCACCGATCGTGTGCACGAGGTGATCGCACTCACGCACCGCACCCTGCAACCCTTCCGCCCATCCCCTCGCATTGCCGTGTGCGGTCTCAATCCGCACGCTGGCGAGCACGGACTTTTCGGCGACGAGGACAGCCGCTTCATCGCTCCCGCAATCGATCGGGCGTGCAACGAGGGAATCGACGCATCGGGCCCGCACCCGGCCGACACCGTGTTCCACCAAGCGGTGCACCGGCAGCGCTTCGACGCCATTGTGTGCATGTACCACGATCAGGGTCATACCCCGATGAAACTGCTCGCCTTCGAGTCGGGCGTGAACGTCACGATCGGATTGCCCATCGTGCGTACGTCGGTGGACCACGGCACGGCGTTCGACATTGCGTGGCGTGGCGAGGCATTCACCGAATCGCTCGACCACGCGCTCGACTGGGCGCGCCGCCTCTCGCCCTAGGGGTGTTCAGTCCCGGCCGACCGCCACGAAGTTGCCGACGATGGTGAGTTCGTTGCCGAGGCGCTGCTCCACCAACTGCTCCACCGTGCGCACATCGTTCGGGTTGCCCTCGGCGAAGGCTGCGTCGGCAAGCGACGAGAGCAGTTCGGCGGCGCTGTCGTAGGCAGCACCGACTTCGGCGAGGTGCAGGCTGGACGTGCGAACCGATCGGTATGCGGCCAGCGCACGAGCCACCGACGCGGCCCCCGGGTTGCGGCCCACGTAATCGGCTGCAGCGGACTCGACCGCGTTGGCCTCATCGATCATCCATGCGATCTCGTGGGCGGTTCGCACCGAGAGCGAATCGAGGATCGACGTCATCATCTGCACCGCAACGATGTGGGTCGGGTCGGTGAGCACCGGCGCGATCTTCTCGTTGAGCTCGGCCTTGATGGTCTGCAGGAGCTGCGGAGTGGTGGGGCGGGCAATCATCAGGCGTTCTCCTTCGTCCAATGGCCGGCGAGGCGCATCGAGGTGATCCACGTGGCGTGCATGAACGGCATCGCATTGGTCATGTAGGCCACCGAGGACCCCATGGTCTCGCCGTTGGCGATCCGGGCCGTCATCTTGATGAGGTTGAAGAACACCCCAGCAGAACTCTGAACCGTGAAGTAGGCGATGGTGGCCGGGTTCACGACCTCTTCGGAGAGTCCGGTCAGTTCCCGGTAACTCGCGAGGAACGAGTCCTTGTCGTTCTCGATGGCATCGGGCGGCATCGACATGTGCGCGAGCACCCACCACCCGAGGTCTTCGCGTGGGTCGCCGATGTGGGCGAGTTCCCAGTCGATCATGTGGTACTTGCCCGTGCCGTGCTGGACGAGCACATTGGGTCCCTGGAAATCGCCGTGCACGAGACGCAGCGGCGTCTCGGGTGGGCGGTGAGCATCGAGCCATGCGGCAACCACACGCAGGAACGGCTCGTGCTCGGCGTGGGCGGCCTCGGCGGTCCGCCACGATGCGATGCACTCGTCGAGGTACGCACTCCACGAAGCGGGGCGGCGCACGCCTGCGGGAAGGCGATCGATCGGGAAGTTGTGCACGCTGGCGATCGCCTCGGCGAGTTGCCGTGTGTACTGCCGGTTCGACTCCGGTGTGCCGCGCTGGGTGAGCATGTGCAGCGAATCGCACTCGAGGTTCTCGCTGATGAACGCCGGACTGCCGAGTTCGTCGCCGGTCGGGTCGAACCACAGCGGCTTCGGAAGACGCACCGAGCCCTCCGTGTCGAGCGCCTGGAGCAACTCCCATTCGTAGGTGCGGTCGGTGTCGAGGATCGACTGTCCGGGCGGCGGGTCTGCCCGCATCACGTACCCGCGCCGGCCGTTGGCGTCCTCGGCCCAGAACCGTGACATCGCTCGGCTGTACCCACCGGTGATCGGCGTGTAGTCGTGGATCGTCACCGGACCGGCGCCGTCGTTGCGGCGACCCAGAAATGCGGTCAACCGCGCAATCGCTTCATCACTCATGGAGGCCTCCCCAGACGTGCCCGAGTGGGGACATTGTTGCCGCTGTGCCCGGGCACCGTCCAGACCGCGGACCGTCTCGGTTGCGAAAGGGGCAGCGTGGTGGCCGTGGGACTACGGTTCGGCCATGACCACGCTCGAAGTTCTCGCCGCCAAGGATGCGATCACCGATGCCTGCAAGCGCTACTGCCGCGGCATCGATCGCTGTGATGCCGATCTGGTGAAGTCGGCCTACCACGCCGACGCCTACGACGATCACGGCACCTTCAAGGGAAACGCCTGGGAGTTCGCCGATCTGGCGACGCAGTCGCTCAAGCGATACCTCGCCACCATGCACGCCACGATGAACCATCTCATCAGCGACGTGGACACGGTTTCGGGCACTGCACAGGGTGAGATCTACGTGACCGCGTACCACCTGCGTGAGGCCGACGGGAAGAAAGTGGTGGACGTCTGGTGGGGTCGTTACATCGACGAGTACAGCCGCAAGGGTGACGACTGGCGGATCTCGAGCCGTGTCGTGGTGCACGAGTGGACCGCCCAGATGCCCATCGAGCAGGCCATGCCGATCCCGGCCGAGATGTTCCGTGCCGGTTCGTTCGACCGCAAGGCCTGAGGGGAGCACAGCATGAGCCAACGTCATCCCGACCCCGTCGTCCAGTCGATTCTCGATCGCAACGAGGTCTACGACCTCGTGGTGCGCTACGCCCGCGCGCTCGATGAGCGCAACTGGACGCTGCTCGAGAGTTGCTTCCTGCCCGAGGCCACCTACGCCTATCCGAACGGCAGCTCGGGAAGTGCTGCAGAGATCGTCGACCGGTGCAGCAACGCCCTCACGCGTCTCGACGCCAGCCAACACCTGCTGGGCAACATCGAGATCACGGTGAACGGCGACACGGCCAACACGATCGTGTACTTCCAGGCGCAGCACGTGAAGATGGGAACTCCGGGCGGCAACACGTTCATCATCGCCGGCTCGTACCGTGACCGCGTGGTCCGCACGCCCGACGGCTGGCGGATTGCGCACCGGGATCAGGACTATGCGTGGATGGATGGAAACCCCGGCGTGGTAGCACGCCCCGAGTCGATGAGTGTGCAGTCATGAGTCAGCGTCTGGCAGGCAAGGTCGCCCTGGTTACCGGTGGCGCCAGTGGTATCGGTGAAGGCATCGTGCGTCGCTTCGTGGAGGAAGGCGCCCGGGTGATGATCACCGACATCCAGGACGACCGCGGTCGCGCCATCGCTGCCGAACTCGGAAGCGCTGCGGCGTACACGCACGCCGATGTTGCCGTGGAGGCCGATGTTGCCGGTGCGGTCGACGCGGCAGTGGCCGCCTTCGGGCGTCTCGACTGCATGGTGAACAACGCGGGCATCCTGGGCGCGATCGGTCCGATCGCGCAGATCGGCTACGACTCGTGGCACCGCACGATGGACGTGCTGCTCTCGAGCGTCTTCCTCGGCATCAAGCACGCGGCGCGGGTGATGATCCCCCAGGGCGGCGGCAACATCATCAGCACGGCAAGCACCGCCGGCGTGCGTGCGGGTCTCGGTCCGCACGTCTACACCGCCGCCAAGCACGGCGTGGTGGGACTCTCGCAGTCGGTGGCCACCGAACTCGGGCCCCACGGCATCCGGGTGAATGTGATTGCGCCGGGCGGCACCGTGAGCGGCCTCACGTCGCATCTGGTTACCGGTGACCACACGGCGCTCGAGAAAGCCGGCCGGATCATCGGTGCCAGCAACCCGCTGCGCCGTGCCGGTCAGCCCGCCGACATCGCCAACGCCGCGCTGTACCTCGCATCCGACGAGGCCAGTTTTGTGAACGGTGCCGTGCTGGTGGTGGACGCCGCCGGCGAGACCATCGGCGACCGCAACGGACGGTTCGTGGAGATGGGCTCGCAGATCGTGCAGGAGGCCGGCCGCACGGGTCTGTGACCCCGGACCGCACCCCGGGCCGTCACTAGACTGCGCCCATGCTCGACTACGTGATTCGCGGGGGAAACATCGTCGACGGCACCGGTGCGGCGCCGTACAGCGGGGACGTCGGGGTGCGCGACGGCCGCATCGTGGAGGTGGGCAAGGTCTCCACGGCAGCGAAGGAGACCATTGACGCCGACGGCTGTCTGGTGACCCCGGGCTTCGTCGATGTGCACACCCACTACGACGGTCAGGTGACCTGGGACGAGGACATCGAGCCGTCGGCCACCAACGGTGTCACCACCTTGGTGATGGGCAACTGCGGTGTTGGTTTCGCCCCGGTGCGGCCCGGTGACGAGCAGGTGCTCATCGAACTCATGGAGGGTGTCGAGGACATCCCGGGCACTGCGCTGCACGAGGGCATGCCGTGGGGGAGTTGGGAGACGTTCCCCGAGTACCTCGACTATCTCGCTACTCGGCGCTACTCGGTGGACATCGGTGCGCAGTTGGCGCACGGTGCCCTGCGCTTCTACGCCATGGGTGAGCGTGGAGCCAAGGACGAAGACGCCACCGCCGATGAGTTGGCCACCATGGAGCGCATCGTGCAGGAGGCCATGGAGGCGGGGGCACTGGGCTTTTCCACGTCGCGCACCATCGGCCACCGCTCGCTCTCGGGTGTTCCCGTGCCGGGCACATTCGCTGCAGAGATGGAACTGATGGCCATCTCGCGTGCGATGGGTCGCGCGGGCCGAGGCGTGTTCGAGGCGATCCCCGCCGGCACGGTGGGACAGCTCGACCAACTCGGCGGTGAGCGCGCCATGCCGGCCGCAGAAGCTCGCATCTTCGCCAATGTGTCTCGCGCCGGGAATCGGCCGCTCACCTTCACCACCGTGCAGATCGGAGAGTCGCCCGATCACTGGCGCGAGGTGCTCAAGGTGGTGCACGAGGAGAACGCTGCCGGTGCGCAGTTGCGCCCGCAGGTAGCCGCCCGTTCGGTGACCGTCATGACGAGCCTGTCGGCGTACCACGCGTTCATGCGGCGCAGCACCTACCTGAACGAGTTGGCACACCTGCCGCTCACCGAGCGCGTGGAGATGATGCGCCGTCCCGAGATCAAGGCCGCCATCCTCGCCGATCGCGATGTGCCCGCCGACCGCCCGGGTTCGATGCAGAACATCGGCCCGATGTTCTTGCGTGCGATGCCGGTGCTGTTCCCGCTCACCGCACCCCTGGACTACGAGCCCACCATGGACCGTTCGCTCGGCGCACAGGCCGCAGCGCTCGGCAAGGACCCCGCAAGCCACCTCTACGACATGCTGCTCGAGGACGGTGGGCGCGCGTTCTACGCCATCCTCGGCGCAAACTTCGCCTCGGGCACGCTCGACCCGTGCCGGGAGATGCTGCTGGACCCGTACTCGGTGACCGGTCTCTCCGATGCCGGTGCACACGTGAACTTCATCTGCGATTGCACCATCCACACGTTCCACCTCACCCACTGGGTGCGTGACCGTTCGCGCGGTGAGCGACTCCCGTTGGAGCACGTGGTGCACAAACTGACGGCGAACAACGCCGACCTGTACGGCCTCACCGATCGCGGTCGGGTGTCGGTGGGTCTGCGCGCAGACCTCAATGTCATCGACTTCGATCGACTCACTATTCAGGCGCCCTATGTGCGGGCCGACCTGCCTGCGGGCGGTACCCGGGTGCTGCAGCCGAGCACCGGCTATGTCGCCACGATGGTGAACGGTCAGATCGTTCGTCGCAACGATGCCGACACCGGCATGCGGCCCGGTCGCCTCGCACGGGGCCTGTAGTTCCGAGCCGAATCAGTAACTGCGCGGCAGGCCGAGCACCTGTTGGGCGATGAAGTTGCAGGTCATCTCCTGACTCACCGGCGCGAGCCGTTGCAGGCGTGCCTCGCGCCAGTACCGCTCCACGTGGTACTCGGTGGCGTAACCCAACCCGCCGTGGGTCTGTAGCGCTCGGTCGGCAGCGAAGAAGCACGCCTCGGCCGCCAGGTATTTCGCAGTGTTCGCCTGCTCGCCGCATTCGAGGTCGTTGTCGTATCGCCATGCGGCCAGTTGCACCATCTGCCACGCAGCCTGCACCTGCATGTGGGCCTGCGCCAGCGGATGGGCGATCGACTGGTTCGCGCCGATGAGGCGACCGAAGACCTCGCGCTCGTTCGCATAGGCGACTGCCTTGCGGATCGCCACCTCGCCGATGCCGCACGCGGTGCCGGCGATGAGGATCCGTTCGGGATTGAGTCCGTGCAGCAGGTGGTAGAAGCCCTTGCCGCGCTCACCCACCATGCGCCACGACTCCACCGGCAGACCGTCGTAGGCCACCTCGCAGCTCGCCACGGCATTGCGACCCAACTTGGGGATCGGGCGGATGTCCACGTAGTTGCGGTCGAGGTCGGCGAGAAAGAGTGTGAGGCCGTCGAGTCGGTTCTTGCCAGGCGGGTCGGTGCGCACGAGGATGAGCACCACTTCGCTCTCGAGGGCCTTGGATGTCCAGATCTTGCGGCCCGTGATGCGCCACCCCGATCCATCGGGTTCGGCTCGGGTGGTGATGCGACTCGTGTCGGTCCCTGCATCGGGTTCGGTGACACCGAAGGCAACATGCAGATCGCCCGCAGCAGCACGCGGCAAGAACGCGTCCTTGAGGCGGTCATTGCCGAAGCGCACCACCGGATTGAGCCCGAACATCGTGAGGTGCACGGCCGAGGAACCATTCATGCCCGCACCCGACGCAGCGATCCGGTTGAGCACGAGGCACCCCTCGGCAATGCCCCGTCCACCACCGCCGTAGCGCTCGGGGATGATGATGCCGACCCATCCGCCTGCGGCCATCTGCTCGTAGAACTCCCACGGGAAGCGGTGTTCGGTGTCGCAGGCCGACCAGTAGTTGTCGTCGAAGGAAGCACACACCCGGTCGACGCCCTCGGCGATCGCGGCATGGTCGGGGTCGGGATGAAAGTCCACGACTGGTTTGTACACGACTCGGCCCGAGCGACCAAGATGCATCCACGGCGCAGCGATGCAGGGGGATGACGACATGGGGATCGACTTCGGGTTGGACCTACCGGAACTGCAGACTGATCCGGCGGGAACCTTCCGCACGCTGCGTGAGCAGTGCCCGGTGCACCACACGGGCCACCCGGCACCGCACTACACCGTGTCGCGCCATGCCGATGTCACCGAGGTGCTGCGCGACAGCGATATCTGGAAGAGCAAGTTCGGTCCGGGTCTCGCCATGCGCGGGGGTGGGGTGCTCGTGTCGAGCGATCCCCCCAAGCACACCAACGAACGCCTCGCCATCACCAAGGTGTTCCGTCCGTCGGCCATCGACGAGATGCGTGACGACATTGCGGCCCTCGTCGGTCGCATCACCGACCGCTTCGTGGACCGTGGCGAGGGCGACCTGATCGGTCTGCTCGCCATGCCGATCCCCCTCACCGTGATGTGCTGGTTGCTCGGCACCCCCGAGGAGGACGTGGAGCAGTTCCGCAACTGGGTGCTGCCGATGGCCGAGGGTGTGTCGTACGCCCAGGGGCGCGCAGCACCCGAGGTGGCAGCGGCCTACGAGAACTTCTTCGCGTACTTCACCGCTCATGTCCGCACGCGTCAGGCGGCGCTCGAGTCGGGTTCCGCAGTGCCCGATGACATGCTCACGCGCCTGCTCACCGTGGAGCGCGACGGATCGCGCATCTCGTTCGAGGACGTGCTCGGGTTCTGCCAGTTCCTACTCGTGGCGGGCAGCGCAACCACCACACTGCTCATCGGCAACGTGCTGCACCGTCTGCTCCAGCACCCCGACCAGATGGCACTCGTGCGCGCCGATCGTCGACTCGTGGAGACCGCGGTGGAGGAGAGTCTCCGCATCGACGCACCGGTGCACGGACTGTTCCGCACGAACGATGCACCGGTGTGCATGCACGGCGTAGACATCCCGATGGACTCCAAGGTGCTGGCGCTGTTCGCATCGGCCAACCTCGATCCGGAGGTGTGGGACCGACCCGACGAGTTCGATGTCACGCGCGATCTCACCCAGTTGCGCAAGCACTACGCGTTCGGGGTCGGGATCCACTATTGCCTCGGGGCACCCCTCGCTCGTATGGAGGCACAGCTCGCCGTGAACGAGGTGCTCGACCGCCTGCCGAACCTCACACTGGCCGGCACGCCGACGCTCGTGAAGGCACAGGTGCTGAACGGCTTCGAGACCCTGCCGGTGACCTGGGGCTGATCGCTCAGTTGATGCCGATGGCGCCGGCACGGGCGCCGGCGATGTAGCCCTGATCGGCCGACCACGACTCCACGCCGTTCACGATCACGTTCTGCACGCCGACCTGACGACGGATCCAGCGGATGCCGTCGCCCGGGAAGTCGTTCGAGGCTTCCTCGGGTCCGCGATCGATGGTGTCGGCATCGAACACCACCACATCGGCGGCCTTGCCCTCCTGGAGCACACCGCGGTCGGTGAGGCCCCAGATGGAAGCGGTGTCGGACGTGATCTTCTTCACCGCTTCCTCGAGGCGCATGGCCGGGTGGTTGCGGACGAACTGCGAAAAGAGGAACCCGGTGTCGCCGTAGGTGGCGAACGATCCCACGTGTGCACCGCCGTCGCTCGCACCCACGTGCACGTACGGGTGGGCGAGCATCTCGCCCACGGCCTGCGGGTTCTTGTGCCCGATGTCCGAGCGGATGAACCACGTGCCGAGGTCTTCCTGCACCGACAGGTCGATCAGCAGCTCGGCCGGTGTGGTGCCCACCTCGGCCGCTACATCGCCGAGGGTGCGACCCACCATGTGCTGGTTGCGATCGAGGCCGACCTGTCGGATCACGTACTGCGCCGGGTTCAGCGTGAGATTCGCGCTCGGGATGGAGGCAAGCATGTTGAGGCCCGACACCAGCGAGTCACGCGTGGCGGGATCCGAGAACGCCGCCATCTTCTCCTCGTGCGTGCTCATGGACAGCACCGGCCACCAACCCGGGATGATGAGGAACATCAGGCTGCGCTGATCGAGGTTCCAGCTGATGTCGATGGGGCGCGTCTGGACCTGGGGCCACACGCGTGCACCGGATGCCCACTCGCGCTCGACTGCCTCGAGCACCTGGGCAACTGCGCTGCCCATGGCGTCGTTGTGGAACAACGGCGACAGTGTGGTGGGGATGTTGTAGCGGCGAGAGAGGTCACCCAGCATCTCGACGCGTGACACCGTGAGGCCGGCGTCGAAGAACTCGTGGACGATCTGCAGCATCCGTCCGTACTCGCCGAGCACCGAGCACAGCGCCTCGAGCTCGCTGTGTCGGGCCCATCGGCTCGGCACGGGCGACAGCGAGGTGTCCATGTCTACATAGCTGGTGGACAGTCCGGTTGCTCCGGCTTCGAGGCACTCGCGCAGCACATCGCACATCTGCTTGAGTTCGTCCGCGGTGGCTTCGCGCTTGGCGTTGTCGCCCATGACGTACATGCGCAGTACCGAGTGGCCCACGAGCGGTGCCACGTTCACGGCCAGGTTGCTGGACAGCGAGTCCACCATGCCGGTGAACGACTCGCCCCACCGCCAGTCCACGCCCGAGTCGAACGCAGCCTTGGGCATCTCCTCGATCAGTCGGAACATCTCGCTGAAGGCCTCGCGCTGCGGGGCGCGCACCGGGGCGAGGCTGAGCGAGCAGTTGCCCGTGACGATGCTGGTGACGCCGTGCTCCATCGCTGGGTACACGTAGGGGTCGAAGCAGATCTGTGCGTCGTAGTGGGTGTGCGGGTCGATGAATCCCGGCGACACCACCTTGCCGGCCGCATCCACGATGCGGGCCGCATTCGCGTGGGCGAGCGAACGACCGACCGAGACGAGTCGACCGTTGGAGATCCCCACATCACCGCGGTAGCCGGGGAGACCGGTGCCGTCGACGATGAGGCCGTTGCGGATGATGAGGTCGAGCATGTCAGTTCCCCTTGCTGTCAGTGCTGTGTGTGCTGTGGGTCTGGTCGAATTCGGTTGCGGGATGCGGTTGCGGTTGCGGAAACGGTAGGCGCCGGAGCGCCGCTCAGGTGGTGACACCCGGGAGGTCGAGCCCGGCGAGTAACAGGGTCCATGGCTGGCCGTTGAGCTCTTCGAGGCTGGCGACCCCGGCGGCATCGAGGGCCCGCAGCAGGGAATCCTCGCCGATGCTGATCCAGTTGCGCCCACCGTTGGGATAGAGCAACTCCACCACCACCTCAGCCCGGCCGTCGTGGCCGGGTCCGATGGAACTCGATGCGATCACCGGTCCCTGCGAGGTGGGGGTGGCGGCACTCACGCCGGCGGTGGCTCGAGATAGACGATGTCGGTCGTGAGAATCTCGCCGGGCTTGCCCACCGGGAACGGCCGCATCGCAAGGTGCAGGTTCCACGAGAGCAAGGTTGCAGCGGCGTCGGATTGACCGGGCATCACTCGCTCGGCCAACGTAGTAAGGGTGTCCCCGGGCTCGGGGAACACATAACGTCGAGAAGCCCCCATGGCCACACACTAGGGCGCAGGGGGAGGGGGAACCAGCGTGATCGATGTCGATACCTTCCGCCGCCAGGCTCGGGCCTGGCTGGAGCAGAACGCCGAGCTGAAGACCTCGGTGGCCAAGCGATCCTTCGCGTGGGGCGAGGGTTCCGACACGGTGTCGGTCTTCCACGTGCTTCCCCGCGAGGAAGAGGCCGCAGTGGTGGAGCGCGGTCGCGAGTGGCAGCGCAAGAAGTTCGATGCGGGCTATGGCGCCATCGCGTGGCCGGCCGAATTCGGTGGTTCGGGACTCACCCCCGCTCATGCTCGTGCCTTTGCTCGCGAGGAGGCACAGTTCGACACCGGCGACGGTCACGAGGTGCTGGGCGTCACGATGACACTCATCGCTCCGGTGCTGCGCGCACACGGCACCGACGAGCAGAAGGCCGAGTTCCTCCCCAAACTGCTGCGCAACGACATCATTGCGTGCCAGCTGTTCTCCGAACCCGGTGCGGGATCGGATCTCGCCGCCCTCGGCACCAAGGCCGTTCGCGATGGCGACGAGTGGGTGCTCGACGGTCAGAAGGTCTGGAACTCTGGAGCGCAGTTCTCCGAATGGGGTCTGGCCATCACGCGCCACGACCCGGGGCAGGCCAAGCACCGTGGCATGACCGCGTTCATGATTCCCTTCGATGCGCCCGGCGTGGAGATCCGCCCGATCCGTCAGATGAGTGGCGGCGCGAGTTTCAGCGAGGTGTTCCTCTCAGGGGTTCGACTGCCGGACTCATATCGCATCGGCGACGTGGGCGACGGTTGGCGTGTTGCGCTCACCACGCTCGGCTTCGAGCGCGGCGGTGACGGTGAGGGTGCCGGCGGCGGTCAGCGTGTGGGCGGTTCGTGGGAGCAGGTGCTGGGTCTGGCGCGCTACCTCGAGCGCAACACCGATCCGCGCAGCCGCCAGGAACTCGCTGCGCTGTTCACCCATCAGCGACTGCTGCACTGGAATCGCTTGCGTGCCATCGCCAAGGCGCGTGCAGGCACACCCGGCCCGGAGGGATCCATCAGCCGTCTGCAGTGGACCCAGGGTCTCACCCGAATGGCCAATGTCGTGTCCAACCTGCTCGGTGCGCGCCTCATGGCCGACTCGGGCGAGTGGGGCACCTATGCATGGAACGAACACGTCACGGGTGCCCCCGGCTATCGCATCGCGGGGGGATCCGAGGAGATCCAGCGCAACATCATCGGCGAGCGAGTACTCGGCCTGCCGCTCGAGCCGCGCGTGGACAAAGACGTGCCCTGGTCGCAGATTCCGCGCTAGCCGGGTCGATCAGTTCGGTCGATCAGCCTTCGGGGACGAGGAACGGCTCGACCTCGCTGCGCGAGCGGCCGTCACGTGCCAGACCCTCGAGGATGAACTTGTCGATCAACTTGTGGACCTGACGCAGACGCGCCTCTTGGTAGTTGCCGAACGACACACCCTTCTTGCCGGTGCTCTTGAGGCCCATCTGCACCTTCGGGAGGTTCTCCATGTCCTGCTCGAACACATCGGCGAGCAATCCCATGTCCTCGGCTGCCTTCCACGACTGCTCGAGACGCAGTTCGCGGTACGGCGCCGGTGCGGGACGCTTGCCGTCCTTGGGGATCGGGGCGAGTCGCCACACGTCCATGTAGCACGTGTCGGGTGTGCGACCCGGACGCCAGCGGTACACGAGTGACTGGCCGATGCCTGCCCACGGGGCGAATGCCGGGAACAGGTGGTACAGGATCGCATCGAGGATCTCGGCATCGGAGACCTTGCTGAGGTCGGCGTTCATGCCGGCTTCCATGCCCTGGCGGAACAGGTCGGCGATGATCTCGCGGGTGTTCGCATCGTCGGGCACCTTCATGCCGCTGTCGCCGCGCGGCGTGCGGGCCGAGAACGCCATGTAGGCATCCACCACCTGCTGCGGGCTCAGCTTGTCCTTGATGTGCGGGCTCTGCACTGCGAAGCCATTGATGAACCGCGTGACGTAGGGCGAATCCGGCCAGATGGAGTATTCGCTGTTGGCGTCACCGGTGAACTCGATGATCTGCGGGTGTGTGGCGATCACGTGGTAGCCCTCGCTGAAGGCCTCCATGCAGACCTTCCAGTTGCAGGCCACTTCCTTCATGGCGTGGAAAGCCGTGTACCGGTTCTCGAAGTCGAAGCTGTTGCTGAAGTGCTCGATGAGCTTCGAGGCGTAGGTCTCGAACGGCTCGCAGTTCGGATCGAGGTTCACGAACACGAAGCCTGCCCAGGTGGCCACGCGCGCCTCGGGGAGGCAGGTGCGGGCGGGGTCCTCGGTGACGTGGGGGAAGTCCCAGTCGCAGGGCATGTCTGCGAGCGAACCGTCTACCCCCCAGGTCCAGCCGTGGAACGGGCAGCGGAACGATGCGACTCGGCCGTTGTCGGTGCGCAGTTTGGTTCCACGGTGCAGACACGCATTGTGGAATGCCTTGATGGAGCCGTCGGCCTGACGGGTGACGATGAGGGACTCGTCCACCACGTCGTACACCACGTGCTCGCCGGGCTTGGTGATGTCTTCCTCGCGGCAGGCCACCTGCCACGTGTACTTCCACATGTACTCGTTCTCGAGCGCAGCGAACGCGGGCGAGGTGTAGCGGGTCTTGGACAGATCAGCCGACCCCGTGTACACGTAGGAGTGGTCACGCAGTGCAACGGGCACCGGTCGGGTGTCGCTGTCCATCATCTGCTGAACGCTCGGTCCGTGGCTGCGTGCCTCGCCGGGCTTGCCGGATCCGGGACGGTTCTCGATCGTGGTCATCGTGGCCCTCTCTTGGTCGATGTGGATCCCATTGTGGCCCACCGAGCGGTGTCTTGGGCAAGCCGCCCCGACCTCGCCTACTGTGCGGGCCATGAGCGCACTATTCATTGCCGTCAGCCGCATCACCGACCGCGAGAAGTTGAACCAGTACCTCGCCGGGGCGCCCGCCTCCCTCGCCGGCCGCCCGATCGAGGTGCTCGCGTTCACCGAGGACGGCGACACCGTCGAGGGGGCGCCTCCCGGAAGCCGTGTGGTGGTCCTGAAGTTCCCCGACAAGGCAGCCGCCATGGAGTGGTACAACTCGCCGGAGTACCAGGCAGTCGTGAAGCTTCGCCTCGACGGCACCGAGGGGTTCTCCCTGCTCTGCTCCGGCATGTGACCCGGTGGCCACGCAGCGACTGGTCTTCTTGCTGCGTCGACTGCCGCACCTGAGCCGCGAGCAGTTCCAGCACTACTGGTGGAACAACCATGCACCACTTGTTGCATCGCGGGCCGAGGTGCTCGGCATCCGCCGCTACCAGCAGGTGCACACCGTGCAAGCCGCGCGGCCCGACGGGCCCGAAGTATTCGACGGGATCGCCGAGTTGTGGTTCGACGGGCCCGCGCCCTCAGGGACGCCGGAACAGCGAGCACAGGCGGGGGCCGATCTGCTCGCAGACGAGCGGAACTTCATCGACCTCTCGCGCTCGCCGATCTGGATGGCCGATGAGCACCTGATGCAGGAGCGTCCGCACGGCGGTCTACGCCTCACGGCAGCGTTGCGCCGCAAGGAGGGGGTCACGCGTGACTTCTTCCTGCGTCGCTGGCACGACGACCACGGTCCACTGGCGCTGCGCAACAACGACGTGTTCGGCTTCGGGCACTATGTGCAACTCCACACACCGGCTGACGCCGAAGAGCACCCGTTGCGGATCCGCCGGGGCGCACCCGAGCCGTTCGACGGTGTGTCGGAGATCTGGCTCGACGATGTGGACCCCGATCCGGCGCACGCCGCCGCCGTGCGCGCCAAGGTCACTGCCGACGAGGACGACTTCTTGGATCGTGAACGCAGTGTGCTGTGGTTCTCCGAGGTGCGCGTGGTGGTGGATCGCTCCGCCTGATGCGCTGTGTCCCTCAGTGCCGCGGGCTCGGGTGTTCGTACAGCCACGGCGCGGACCCCTCGGCGTAGGCCACCCAGATCTCGCCATTGCCGCCGCCGGTGATGATGTTGGCCACGGCGTCGGCGATGTACGACGGCGGCGAGAACGTGGTGGCCGAACGCAGGTCCGACGGCACGATGTTGGTGTCGATGCCGCCGGGGCACACCGCATTCACCCGAATGTTGTGCGCAGCCAGCGCCGGGCCCGCCGAGCGGGCGAGGCCGATGACAGCGTGCTTGCTCATCGAATAGAACGGATCCGGTGGCTGGGCCATGAGGCCGGCGATCGATGCGGTGATCACCACATCGCCGCCCCCGCCTGCCACGAGATGGGGGATGGCTGCCATGAGTCCGTAGGCGACACCGTCCACGTTCACGCTCATCACCTTGTCGTAGCCGTCGGGGCGCAGCCACGGCACGGGATCATCGAGCAGTGGCGCTCCCGTGGGGCGGGTCATCACGCCGGCGTTGAGATGCATGATGTCGAGACGTCCCTGCGAAGCGACGATGTCGGCGAGCACCTGCTCCCAGGCGTCCATTCGGCGCACATCGAGCGCCACTGCCGTACCGCCCACTTCGGTGGCTATCTGGCGCGCTCCGTCGAGGTTCACGTCGGCGGCAACCACACGCGCTCCATCGGCAGCAAGGCGTCGGCATGATGCCGCACCGATTCCAGAAGCGGCCCCGGTCACCAGCGCAACCTTCCCCGCGAATGCCCCCGCCATCTCGGCTCCCTCCGTTGGTGCCGTGTCGTGTCGCACGGCGTGTTCCCGCTCGAGCATGTCATAGCCTCTGCACCCATGACCACGCTCGATGCTCAGTCCGACGATCTCGCCGCACGCGGTGTTGCCTGGGACCTCGAGCCGTTGCTGGACGGGCGAGCCGATGTGGACGCGTTGCTCGACGAGGCCCAGTCGATCTCCGACGAGCTGGTGACCACGGGGCGCGGCCGGATCGCGGCGATGTCTGCGGGCGAACTCGCTGCGTTCCATCGCCGCTACGAATTGCTCATCGATCGCATCAATCGGGCGGCGAACTACGCACAACTCCACTTTGCCGTGAACACCAACGATCCGGCAGTGGGTGCCCGCATGGCCCATGTGGAGGAGCGGTCCACGGCCATCACGACACCGCTGATCTTCATCGAGCTCGAATGGGCGGCAGCGCCCGAGGATCAGGCGGAGTCGGTGCTGTCGGACCCGAACCCCGCCCTCGACTTCGTTCGTCATCACCTGCGCTCCGCTCGTCGGTACCAGCCGTACCTGCTCACCGAACCCGAGGAACGGGTGATGAAGGAAAAGTCGGTCACGGGTGATTCGGCGTGGGCCCGTCTGTTCGACGAACTGATGTCGGCCGTGGAGGTGGAACTCGACGACGGATCGGGCGGAACACGAACCGCACCGCTCGAGCACGGGCTCGCGATGCTGCAGCACCCGGATCGTTCGGTCCGGGAGCACGCGCATGCTGCGGTGACTGCTGGTCTCGCGCCCGGACTTCGCACGCGTGCGTATGTGTTCAACACGCTGTTGAACGACAAGTCGGTGAACGATCGTCTCCGCACCTACCCCTCGTGGATCACGAGTCGGAATCTTGCCAACGAGGCGTCTGATGAATCGGTGCAGGCGTTGGTCGACGCTGTGGTCGCCCGCTACGACATTCCGCAACGCTGGTACGCGCTCAAGGCCAAGGTGCTCGGCATCCCGGTGTTGCGTGACTACGACCGAATGGCATCGGTGGCCACCACTGACGCCACGATCGGATGGGCCGCAGCCACCGAAGTAGTGGTGGACGCCTACGCATCGTTCTCCGGCGAGATCGCCTCGGTGGTGCAACGGTTCCTGCGCGAGCCGTGGGTCGATGCGCCCACGCGCCCGGGGAAGCGGGGCGGTGCCTTCTGTGCCTACACCGTGCCAGCCCACCACCCGTACCTGATGCTGAACTGGACATCACGCACACGCGATGTGGCCACACTTGCCCACGAACTGGGCCACGGTGTGCACGGCTACCTCTCGCGCGAGCAGGGCGTGTTCCAGATGTCCACTCCGCTCACGCTGGCCGAGACGGCATCGGTGTTCGGCGAGACCGTGACGCGCGCTCGGCTCATGGAACTGCTCGACGACCCCAACGAGCGCTTTGCGCTTGCTGCTTCGGGGATGGACGATGCGATAGCAACGGTGTTCCGTCAGGTGGCCATGAACCGCTTCGAGCACGCCGTTCACTCGCATCGGCGTGAGCGCGGCGAACTCTCTGTCGATGACTTCAGCAACGCGTGGACATCCACCCAGCGCGACATGCTCGGTGACTCCGTGGAGATCACTGATGGTTACCGCTCCTGGTGGAGTTACATCCCGCACTTCATTCACACGCCCGGCTACGTGTACGCATATGCGTACGGTCAGTTGCTCGCGCTGTCGGTGTACCGCCGCTACGAAGAGGTGGGTGATGCCTTCGTGCCGCAGTACCTCGAACTCCTGCGGGCGGGCGGGTCCATGAGTCCCGAGGAGTTGGGCCGCATCGTGGACTGCGACCTCGCCGACCCGGGTTTCTGGGACGGTGGACTCGACATCATCGAGGCTCAGTTGCAGGCTGCCGAGGCCGCTGCGCTTGCAGCGGGCCGTCTTGCCCGCACGACGGGCGCCGGTTCGTGATGTCAGCGGCACAGGCTCCGGTCATCAAGGTCGCCACCTGGAACCTGTGGGGTCGCAACGGCGGTCACGAGCGTCGTCTCCCAGCCATCGTGGAGACACTGCGTCGCATCGACGCTGACGTGATCATGCTGCAGGAGTCGTGGGCGCAACAGGGTGACTTCTGTCAGCCCGAGTACCTCGCCGAATGTCTGGGTGGGTATTCGAGCGCGTGGGCACACGGTCCGTGGTTCTCGGGGTTCTGGCTCGGCAACTCGGTGCTCTCGCGGTGGCCGATCGTGCGGACCGAGATCCACCGTCTCCCGAGACTCGACAACGGCGACCCGATGTACCGACACGTCACGCTTGCCACGGTGCAGACCCCGTGGGGGGACTGGCCGTTCGCCTCGACGCACTTCGAGCACCCGTTCGACGGCTCGCGGCATCGGATGCTCCACGCCGAGAGCCTCCTGCACTTCGTTCGCTCGGTACGCGCTGGTGCAGCGAACAAGTTGCCGGTGGTGGTGGGTGGTGATCTGAACGCCGTGCCCGACAGCGACGAGATTCGCATGCTCACGGGCCGTATGCCCGGCGTTCCGGGCGTGGTGTTCTCCGACGTGTGGGAACACATCGGCGCCGGCGGACGCTTCGGCGCCGAGGGACTCACGTGGCGCAGCGACAACCCGAACACCGGCGACAGTTCGTGGCCGAACCGTCGGCTCGACTACATCTTGGTGTCGCACCCCCGCAAGAAGCCTGCGGGCAACGCTCGCGGGATCTGGCTCGCGGGTACCGAAGCAATCGACGGGGTCTACCCGAGCGATCACGCAGCGGTGGTGGCCGAACTTGCGGTTCCGCGCGCCGATCCGGATGCGTCGGCGTCAGCCGAGGCCTGAACCGGCGTCAGCCGAACAGCCGATCCATGCCGAGTTCGGCGTGGTGATCGCCGCCGGGATCCATCGGGGTGATCCTGCTCAGCCACGTGAGCGACACATAGCCGCGCTGTACGGCACCGGCGTCGGTGTTCTCGGGGAGTTCCACCGGATCGCCCCAGTCCATGCGTACGTGGAACGAGTTCTCGTGACCGATCTTGGGCTCGAGCGTGATCGGCTTTGACGTGCGGCCCGGTTGCACCGCAAGGTTGGTTCGGCGCCAGCCGAGGAGTTCGTTGATCTCCACGTTGGGGACGTTGATGTTGAGCACCTGCGGCTCGGACGGCATGTTGGCCACGATGGACTCGACAGCATGTGCGGCCACATGCGCGGCCGTGTCCCACTTCTGTCCGAGCAGCATCTCGTCCCACGCCTGTCCCATGACGCTGCCGACCGTCACGTCCTGGCTCACGGCAACGCCGGTGATCCCGCCGTTTCGCGCGGTGAGTGCCGCACCCACGGTGCCCGAGTGGTACACCGCCCGGCCGACGTTGGCGCCGGGATTGATGCCGGACACGACGAGGTCGAACGGTTCACCGAAGGCGCCGAGTCGGGCGAAGAGCACGCACAGCGCCGGCGGGCCGCTGACCGTCCACACCTCGTCCACACCCTCGAGATGTGCACGATGAATTTCTGGACGCATCACGTTTAGCGCGCCGACCGCGCATGACGCACCGCTGTACTCGGTGTCGGGTGACACCACCACCACCTGCCCGAACGGACGCACCGCGAGTGCGAGTTTGTGCAGGCCGACGGAGTCGATGCCGTCGTCGTTGGTGACCATGATGCGCATGGGCATCAGCGTAGGCGTTGCGGGTGAACCCGAGGTGGGTCAGGGGTGACGAGCGGGTGACTGTCCGATGGAGAGCCGGGATCCGATGTCACCACGAACACTGCATGTGCTTGATGCCATTGATGAACGCGCTCTGGAGGTACTCGGGTTCACCGGTGATCTGGAGGTTGGGTAGCCGGCGGCGGATCTCGTCGAACATCACGCCGATCTCGCGTCGGGCGAGGTTTGCCCCGAGACAGAAGTGCGGACCACCCGCTCCGAAGCCCACCTGTTTGGTGGTGTCCCGAGCGATGTCGAAGCGATGCGGATCCGGGAACGCCGAATCGTCTCGGTTTGCCGAGCAGTAGAACATCACGACCTTGTCGCCTGCGTGGAGTTGCCTGCCGCCCACCTCGGTGTCGGCGGTGACCGTGCGGCGGAAGTGGATGACCGGCGTGGAGTAGCGCACGATCTCCTCCACCGCTCCACGGGTGTGGCGATCGAAGTCCGCGAACCACAGGTCTCGTTGGTCGGGGTGCTGCGTCAGCAGACGCATGCCGTGGCTGATGGCGTTGCGTGTGGTCTCGTTGCCGGCCACCACGAGGAGGATGAAGAAGCTGCCGAACTCCTGCGGTGAGAGCCGGTCGCCGTCCACCTCGGCGTGCATGAGTGCGCTCGTGAGGTCCTCGCGGGGGTGGGCCAAGCGGTCCTCGCCGAGGGTCTGTGCGTACTGGAACATCTCGAGCGAGTCCTGCATCAACTTCTCGAACGTGCCGCCGTACTCGGGATCACCGGCTCCGAGAATGGTGTTGGTCCACGCGAAGATCTGCTTCTCGTCCTCGGCGGGGATGCCCATCATCTCGCAGATGATTCGCAGTGGGAGGGGAGCGGCCACCTCCTGGACGAAGTCGCACTGTCCGTTCGGGAAACGCTCGAGCAGATCGTCCACGAGCTGCGCAGCGACGGTCTTCACGTAATCCTCCACCCGTGAGATCTCCTTGGGCGTGAATCCCTTGGACACGATGGAACGGAGTCGGTAGTGCTTCGGGTCGTCCATGTTGATCATCGATCCGAAGAACTCGTTGATCTCGGTGGGCAGGTCGCCGATGTTGGATCCGTTGCCGCTGCAGAACAACGCAGGGTTCCGGCTCACGTGCCAGATGTCGTCGAAGCGGGTGAGTGCGTAGTAGCCGGGTCCCTTCGGAAAGGGGGGAAGCTCGGCTTCCTCGAAGAAGGTGATGGGTGACTTGGTGCGCAGCGCATGGAATGCGCTCTCCCGGTAGTCACGGGGTGCGAGCCAGAAGTTGACGTCGGAGAGGTTGATCTCCTCCACCGGCACATCGAAGAGTTGCATGGGGAGATGCTAGGTCGCAGGGGGTAGCGGCAGTGGGGCTACCGTGGGCTCGTGACCGATGCAGCCGGGCCCGACGACCTCCACGAGCGCACCGCCTCGGGTGTCGAGGTGGAGCGAGTACTCGTCGTCACGGCGCACCCCGACGATGTCGATTTCGGCGCGGCTGGAACGGTGGCCACGTGGACCGACCGGGGGATCGAGGTGGTGTACTGCATCGTCACCGACGGCGACGCGGGCGGATTCGACCCGGCCATCCCGAGGACCGCCATTGCAGGTATCCGTCGTGACGAACAGGCCGCTGCGGCCAAGGCTGTGGGGGTGGAACGACTGGTGTTCCTCGGGTATCCCGATGGCCGACTGCTGCCCACGCTGGATCTTCGGCGCGACATCTCGCGCGTCATCCGTCAGGTGCGCCCCCAACGACTGCTGTGTCAGTGCCCACAGCGCAACTTCTCGCGCATCTATGCCAGTCACCCGGATCACCTCGCTGCCGGCGAAGCGGCGCTGTGTGCCGTGTACCCCGATGCGCGCAACCCGTTCACGTTCACCGAACTGATCGACGAAGGACTCGACGCATGGTCGGTGCAGGACGTGTGGATGATGGGCGGACCCAACCCGCAGCACCCCGTCGACATCACCGATCATCTCGACCGCAAGATCAGCGCTCTGCTGTGCCATGCCAGTCAGCATCCCGACCCCGATCAGATGGCGACCCGAGTGCGGGCGTGGGGTGCCATGCAAGCCGAGCAATTCGGTCTCGGGGCGGGTCGTGCAGCAGAGTCGTTCCAGGTGATCGACACGCGGTGAGTCGCACCTGACCGCACGCCCGCTCAGTTCATTTCCGTCCAGCAACCGTCATACACAGATCCATCTCCCGAAAGAGGTCAGTCATGCCCGAGGCAGTCATCGTCGCAACCGCCCGCAGCCCGATCGGCAGGGCCAACAAGGGGTCACTCGTCGGCATCCGCGCAGACGACCTTGCCGCCCAGATGCTCGCCGCAGTCATGGCCAAGGTTCCCCAACTCGGCTCCGCCGATATCGAGGACGTGATGATGGGAGCGGGTCAGCCTGCCGGTGAGCAGGGGAGCAACGTGGCCCGCCTTGCCGCGCTGCTTGCAGGCATCGATGCTCCCGGTGTCACGGTGAACCGCTACTGCTCGTCGTCGCTGCAGACGATTCGCATGGCAGCGCACGCGATCAAAGCGGGCGAGGGCGATTGCTTCATCGCTGCCGGCGTGGAGTGCGTGAGCCGGTATCAGTTCGGCGCTGCCGACACCGCACCGCAGAACCCGCGCTTCGACGACGCCGGCAAGCGCACGGCGTTGCGCAGTCAGGGTGGGCAACCGTCGTGGTCGGCAGGCGCGGGTCTGCCCGACATCTACATCGCAATGGGGCAGACCGCGGAGAACGTGCGCGAAGCCGAGAACGTCTCGCGTGCCGACATGGATGCGTTCGGCGCGCGCTCGCAGCAGTTGGCGGTGGCTCACATCGAGAACGGGTTCTTCGAGCGTGAGATCGTTCCGGTGACGATGCCCGACGGCACCGTGGTGTCCCGTGACGACGGCCCCCGCGCCGGCACCACGGTCGAGGCACTTGCGCAACTCAAGCCGGCGTTCCGGCCCGACGGGCAGATCACGGCCGGCAACGCGTGCCCGTTGAACGATGGCGCAGCAGCCGTGATCGTGATGAGCGACACCAAGGCCAAGCGCCTCGGTATCACACCACTCGCCCGCATCGTCTCGAGCGGGGTGAGTGCACTCAACCCCGAGATCATGGGACTGGGTCCGATCGAGGCATGCCGACAGGCACTGGCGCGAGCAGGCATGACCATCGACGACATCGATCTCGTCGAGATCAACGAGGCGTTTGCCGCGCAGGTGCTTCCGTCGGCGCGTCACCTCGGTATCCCGATGGAGAAGCTGAACGTCCACGGCGGCGCGATTGCGCTCGGCCACCCCTTCGGCATGACCGGTGCACGCATCATGGCCACACTCATCAACGGGCTGCAGTTCGAGAACAAGTCGATCGGCATGGAGACGATGTGCGTCGGCGGTGGTCAGGGCATGGCCATGATCATCGAACGACTCAGCTGAATCGCTGCGG
>JAFMJD010000070.1 GCA_017853685.1 Actinomycetota bacterium
CGCGTGACCTCGCGCAGGTCGCACCACGTTGCTGCCTGCACCGCATCGGTGTGCAGCAGGGCTCGGGGACTGCGCGCCCGGACCAGTGCAGCCACCTCGGACAGCGGGGCAACCGCACCCACCTCGTTGTTCACCGCCATCACCGACACGAGGGTGACCGACTCATCGAGAGCCGCAGCGAGCGAATCGAGGTCGACCGAACCGTTCGGATCCGCGCCCACCACACGGCCACCGGCATGCTCGATCACGTGCAGCACCGCGTGATGCTCTACCGAGGAACACACCGCCACACCGCCGTGACGCCCGAGCGTCCCGAGGATTGCCGTGCTGTCGGATTCGGTGCCGCATCCGGTGAACACCACCTCGCCCGGCCCGCATCCGAGCGCGTGAGCAACCACATCACGGGCCTCGTCGATCGCCCGACGCGCGTCTCGCGCTGCCCGGTGCGATCCCGAGGGGTTGCCGAAACGCTCGCGGTAGAACGGCAACATCGCCTCGAGGGCCTCGGGGCGCACGGGCGTGGTGGCCGCGTGGTCCAGATAGGCCTCAGACGTCGGATTCATGCTGTGGAGGGTACCGATGCCCGGCCGATGGTGGTTCACTCGGGACGGTGCGCGGGTACGACGGTTCCAGTTACGGCGACGGCATGGCCGAGGTGTACGACGACTGGTACCCCACACCCACCGACACCGAGGATTGCGTAAACACCCTCGCGAACCTTGCGGGCGGGACCCGAGTGCTCGAGCTGGGTGCAGGCACGGGACGACTCGCCATCCCGCTCGCGCAACGAGGTCTCGAGGTGCACGCACTCGACGGATCGGCGCGCATGATCGAGCGGCTGCGGGCCAAGTCGGGCGCCGACACCATCACCACCCACGTGTCCGACATGGGCGCCCCGCTGCCACCGGGTCCGTTCGGCCTCGTGTTCGTCGCCGTGAACACCTTCTTCGGCCTGATCGACGAAGGCGCACAGGCTGCTGCCATGCGCCATGTGGCTGCGGTGCTCACCCGACCGGGACGCTTCGTGGTGGAAGCGTTCGTTCCCGAGGCCCAACTCTCCGGCGACCGCGTGGACGTGCGCGATCTCACCGCTGATCGGGTGGTGCTGTCGGTGAGTCGCACCGATGCCACGACCCAGCGCGCCTCGGGCCAGTTCATCGAGTTCCGTGACGGCGAGCCGGTTCGTCTGCGTCCGTGGGCGATCCGGTGGGCCACCACCGAGCAACTCGATGCGTGCGCAGCAGTGGCCGGATTCACGCTCGAGCACCGATGGGCCTCGTGGGACCGCACCCCGTTCGGGCCCGAGAGCGCCGGCCACGTGTCGGTCTATCGGCTCGACTGAGGGCCCCTGCACCCGCTACGGCCCGCCAGCACGTAACCTGACGTGCGGTGTCACAACTCCGACTGAACCCCCTCACCGGACGATGGGTGACGATCGTCGCCGACCGGGCCGAGCGCCCGTCCGATTTCGCACCCCGCAGCGAGCAGGTCGAGTCTGATCCGCAGCGTCCGTGCCCGTTCTGTCCGGGTCACGAAGAAGACACGCCGCCCGCCATCGAGACCGTGGGTGCCACGGGTGAGTGGCAGGTTCGAGTGGTGCCCAACCGCTATCCGGCTTTCGCCGGCGACGATCCGTTCTCGGTGCACACCCTCGGACCGGTGCACACCATGGCCGACGCGAGCGGCATCCACGAGGTGTTCGTCTACGCACGTGAGCACATGGCCACGCTGGCCACCCTCTCGGACAGCCACATGGCGATGGTGATGGACGTGCTGCGCCGCCGCATGCTCGAGCACGCCGCAACACCCGGCATCCGGTACACCCAGGCCATCGTGAACCACGGACGCGAATCCGGCGCCTCGCTGTCGCACCCGCACGGCCAGTTGCTCGGCATGCCGTTCGTTCCCGGTGAACTGCTCGACGAAGAACGCGCATTCGGTCGTTTCCACGGCGGTTGCATCCTGTGCGCGACGGTCGAGGCCGAACTCGCCGACGGCAGTCGCATCGTGGCCGCCGACGACGACTGCCTCGTCATCTCACCGTTCTGGGCGGGCTCGCCCTACGAACTCCTGGTGATCCCACGCCAGCATGCGGTGCACCTCCAGGACGAGACTCCCGAGACGCTCGCCGCAGTGGGTTGCCGCCTGCGCGACGCCATCCGCACGCTCAACGCCCGCCTCGGCGATGTGGCCTTCAACCTCGTGGTGCACACTGCACCGCACCAGCACCAGGGCCCCTTCCACTGGCACATTCACGTGTGGCCCAAGGTGGTCACGGTGGCGGGCTTCGAACGGGGAACCGGCGTGATGATCAACATCGTGCCGCCCGAGCAGGCCGCCGCCGAGTTGCGGTCGGCCGCGCGCGTCAACGCCTGAGCGAACGCACCGCGTCTACTGCCAGCCCGAGCGCCGAACCGAGCGCAACGAGCTCGCTGGAGACCGGCCCCTGTTCACCGGCCAGCGCGTCGTACACCGTGTGCTGAGCAACCACGAACAGGTGTTGATCGCCGGCGCGGCGCACGAGATCGAGCACCTCGGTGGCCTGTCGTGCCGACTCCACCGAACCAGCGACAGCCTCCGTCGCCAGACGTGCAACGAGGGCACCGGCCTGCGACATCGTGTCCCAGCGCAGCAAGTCACCCTGCTCACCCGACCCCTCACCCGTGCGTTCGGCGCCACGACTCCGCTCCGATGTCGCCCAGTTCCACAGTGCCTCGGGCGAGTCGACTTCGTGCGACCCCGGCCCATCGAGCACGCCGTCCGGCGAGAAGTGTGCGAGCGCACGGTCGAGGGGCGCTTGTTCGCCCAGAGCACTGAGCAGCGCTGCAGAACGCGCAGCCTCCTGCAGCACGATGGCGGTCTCGGGGCGGACGAGATCGGCGAAGAACCACGCACAGCTGGTGAACGACGCCAGCGTGGACTCTTGGCTGCGCAACAGCATGCGCGCCTCGTCGGTGGATGCGAGCGGACGAACATGTTGCGACAAGAAGTCGTCCCACGCATCGGGGTCGGCGAGTACGTCGCCGTAAGCGTCCCGTGCAGCCCACGGATCGTGGAACACCCCGAGGCCCCGTCGCTCGAACACGTCGTGCGCGTGATCACGCAACACATCGAGACACGCCCGGAGCGGGGCACGCCATCGCTGGTGAGAGCCCGCCGAACCGTCGGTGGCACAGCCGCAGTCACGGAACCAACGATCGTGCCCGTGCGCGCATGACCACGCACTCGGGAGCACGTCGCCGACCTCGTCCACGGCAACACCGCCGATCATCGAACCGAGCGCGCCCGTGCGAATGCCGCGGGACGGTGCGAGTTCGAACAACAGATGGCCCACTGCGCGCTCGCTGAACCGGTGGTGGTGGCCGAAGGTCTCGAGATCGGTGGCTGCCACGGCGAGTCCCGCCGATGTCGACGCCAACAGGCGATCCGCCAGATCGTCTGCCGATCCCAACGCGTCGCCGAAGGCGAGCGCATGACTCGCCGGCCCGTCGTACACCACGAGCAGCGGCGCACCGTCTCGTCCGCTCACCCGACCGAGGTGACCCGAGAGCGGAGCGTGCCGCACCTGGTGCGGCGCCACGATCGTGAAACCGATACCCAACTCGCCGAGCAGACGATGCACGGCCCCATCGATCGCTGTCTCGGGGAGCCACATGCCCTCGGGCTCACGTCCGAAGCGATGACGGAAGTCCGCTATCCCCCAACGCAGTTCGGTGCGTGCATCGCGCGGGAGTGCAAGCGGGAGGATCACGTGGTGGTACGGGTGGGCCACAGCGGTGTGTGCACGACGGTCGGCTTCCACGATGCGCCCGAGCACCACTGGTGCATGCTCGGCGAGCCAATGGGCAAGTGTGGGGCCCAGATCGAAGCTCATGCGCTCGAAGAGGTTGACGATGGCGGTCACTCGGCCCTGCGCATCGTGCAGGCGCGTGGAGGTACACGGCGCGTAGCACTCTGCGGTGATTCGTTCGTTCCAGTCACGGAACGGCGCAGCACCCGGCTCCACCGGCACCCGACCGGTCCACGGGTTCGCCCGAGGGGGTTGATACGCGTGGCCGTGCAGCACCGCAGCCACCGGCCCGCCGCCCGATTCGGACAACGGCGACATCACCGCGCATCACCCGGTCGACGCGATGCGAGCCACAGCACACCGAGAGGCGGCAGGTCTACCGCTATCGAACTCGGCTGGCCCTGCCACGCCATGCCGCGAGCCAGCACCGTGTCACGCGCCACCGGATCTCCCGATGCATGGCGCATTCCGCTGCCACCCCACGCCGCCGCATCGGTGTCGAGGACCACGGTCCACTCACCGGTCCACGGAACACCGGCCAGATAGCCGTAACGCGGTACGGGCGTGAGGTTCGCCACACACACCACAGCGTGCTCGCCCCCGAGTCCCCAGCGAACGAACGCGTACACAGAGTTCTCGGCATCATCGGCGTCGAGCCACTCGAAACCGCCCGCATCGGTGTCACGCTCCCACGTGGCCGGGTGATCGACGGCCAGACGATTGAGTTCACGCACCAGCGAAAAGACGCCGCGGTGAGCATCCCACTGCAACAGATCCCATGGCAGCGACGTGTCGGCGTTCCATTCCGAATACGGTGCGAGCTCGCTGCCCATGAACATCAGCGGAGCACCCGGATGCGCCCACATCCAACCGAAGAGCGAGCGCAGGTTGGCGAAACGCTGCCAATCGTCACCCGACATCTTCCCCAGCAGCGAACCCTTGCCGTGCACCACTTCGTCGTGGCTCAACGGCAGCACGAATTGTTCGCTCCACGCATACACCAACCCGAAGGTGAGGTCGTGGTGGTGCCAGCGACGATGGATGGGATCACGACCGAAGTAGCGCAGCGTGTCGTTCATCCAGCCCATGTTCCACTTGTGGCTGAAGCCGAGTCCGCCCGTTTCGGTCCGATGCGTCACACCGGGCCACGCAGTGGACTCCTCGGCGATCATCAGTGCACCCGGCTGCAGTTCGGACACCACCGCGTTCACCTCGCGCAGGAAGTCGATCGCCTCGAGATGCTCACGCCCGCCGAATCGGTTCGGTGTCCACTCCCCCGGCCCACGCGAGTAGTCCAGGTAGAGCATTGATGCCACGGCATCCACGCGCAGTCCGTCGATATGGAACTCCTCGAGCCAGTAGAGCGCATTCGCCACGAGAAAATTGCGTGCCTCGTGACGCCCGTAGTTGAACACGTGCGTGCCCCAGTCCGGGTGTTCACCTCGGAGTGGGTCGTCGTGTTCGTACAGCGCCGTACCGTCGAAGCGGGCAAGGCTCCAGTCGTCTTTCGGGAAGTGCGCGGGCACCCAGTCGAGCAGCACGCCGATTCCCCGGGCGTGCAGGGTGTCGACGAGTGCACGCAGATCATCGGGCGAGCCGAAGCGTGCGGTGGGCGCGTAGTAGCCGCTCACCTGGTATCCCCACGATCCACCGAAGGGATGTTCGGCCAGGGGCATGAACTGCACGTGCGTGAACCCCAAGTGCTCCACGTGGTCGGCGAGTTTCGCCGCGGCATCGCGGTACCCCAGACCGGCGTGCCACGAGCCGAGATGCACTTCGTAGATCCGCAGCGGCGCTGCCGGTTCGCGTTGCGACACCCTGCGCTCCATCCACGCCGTGTCGGCCCACTCGTAGCTCGACGGGCCCGTGATCACGCTGGCATTGGCGGGAGGGTGTTCGGCAGCCCGCGCCATCGGATCGGCCTTCAGGCGCCACACACCGTCGGCACCGTGCACGGCGAACTTGTAGCGCTGGCCCACCGATGCCTCGGCGATCGACGTTTCCCAGACACCCGAATCACCACGCGGGGTCATCGGCGAGCGCGCAGCGTCCCAATCGTTCCAGTCGCCGGCCACACCGACGCTGCGAGCGTTCGGCGCCCACACAGCGAAATGCACACCGGCCGGGTGCACATGTGCACCGAGTGCATCCCACAACCGACGATGACGTCCCTCGCCGATGAGATGCAGATCGAGTTCGCCGAGTGCGTGCATCACCGTGGAGCGTATGCCGCAGTTCCCGTGTCGCCCGGTTCGACGAGCGCGCCGATAGCATCGCTGGGTCGCCCAGATCGGGCGGTTCACGTCGGTGGCGCCCACATATGCCGCTGTTCGTGCGCTTGTGGAAGAAAGCCATCATGTCCAACACCTCCCGTACGGGAGCCGCAGGGTTTCGCGCCCTCGGCGTTCCCGCAGACCTCTGCGCTGCGCTCGCAGCCGACAACATCCACGAACCGTTCGAGATCCAGACCGCCTGCATCCCCGACGCCCTTGCGGGCCGGGACCTGTGCGGCCGTGCTCGCACCGGTTCGGGCAAGACACTCGCCTACGGCATCCCGATGCTCGAGCGCGTGAGCCAGGCCCAACCGTTCCACCCCACCGGCATCGTGCTGGTGCCCACCCGCGAACTTGCCAAGCAGGTGCGCTTCGACCTGCTCTCCATGGGTAAGGCGCGCCGCCGGTACATCCTTGCGGTGTACGGAGGCACGCCCTACGCCTCGCAGATCAACTCGTTCCGCATGGGTGCGTCGATCCTGGTGGCGTGCCCCGGTCGTCTGCTCGACTTCGTACGTCGCGGCCAGTTGTCCCTCGACTCCGTCGAGATGTGCGTGATCGACGAGGCCGACCGCCTCGCCGACCTCGGCTTCATGGAAGACGTACGCGCACTGCTCGATGCGATGCCGCCCACACGTCAGACGCTGCTGTATTCGGCCACGCTCGACGGTGACGTCGACGAACTGGTGAAGAATTATCAGGAGAACCCCGTGATGGTGGATCTCGTGGGCGAGACCGACGACGACGAGCCGGCAACCCACCTCATCAAGGTGGTGCGTCCGATCGAGAAGACCGGCGTGGCCGCGCAATTGATCCGTGACTACGGGCGCACCATCGTGTTCACCCGCACCCGCGAGGGGACCGACAGCGTGCGCGAGGCACTCAACGCATCGGGAGTACGAGCCGGATCGATTCACGGCGGCATGAGCCAGGGTCAGCGTGAGCGTTCGCTCGAGGCGTTCCGCCACGGCCGGGTAGATGCACTGGTGGCCACCGATGTTGCGGCACGCGGCATTCACGTGGACGGCGTGGAACTCGTGATCCACTGGGACATTGCGATGGACTCGAAGGACTACGTGCACCGTTCGGGACGCACCGCGCGCGCCGGATCTGCCGGCACCGTGATCTCGCTCGTCACCGATCGCCAGGCGTCACGGGTCAACAAGATCACCAAGGGAGCCGGCGTCACGATCGGCGCAGCGGGCGCGGCCTCGGGTGCCGAGCGGCCAGAGCGATCAGATCGCAGCAACCGCACGGATCGCACTGATCGCACGGATCGCACGGATCGCACTGGCGATGACGCCCAACAGGACGATGGTTCCAACGGCGTCGCGCGGCGCGTGCGCCCCGGCGACCACGGCGGGGTCAAGACGGTCGCACAGCTCGCAGGGCGCCCACGAGGCCGGGATCGGCGACCGCCATCGCGTCGTCCCAGGTGAACCAGCGCACCGCCTGACTCTCACCGGGCAGCGGGGCCAGCGTTTCACTGCGTGCCTCCAACAGGTAACGCAGGTCTAGATGTGTGTGCCCCCGGGGTCCGGGGTGCACATCCACATGCACCAGGAGCGGTGCGCCGCCGGCGTGGCGCACCTCGAGGCCGGTCTCCTCGTGGGCCTCGCGCAGTGCTGCCTGCCACGGCGTCTCGCCGGCCTCGATGTGGCCGCCGGGCTGCAGCCAGATCCCGAGACGTTTGTGCCGGTGCAGCACGACCCCACCCGGCCCCACCACGATCGCCGATCCGGTGACGTGGGTGAGATCGGCGTGCTCATCGAACGGGGACGCCAATCGGGCGAACTCGACACGAAACTGTGCGAGTGACGCCGCTTCTCGGTCGTCCACCGGCACATGCGAGCCGAGCAGGTCATCCACGCTGAGTGTCATACCCCCCTATCCTCCCACCCTCCGTGTTGCCCGGAACACAATGCAGGCATTATCTTGACGACTTCTTAGTGATTCTCCGCCGATGACCACGCAGCGTCACCGTCGGACCGGCGCCGGTCGTGAGCCTCCATGTCGTCAGAGACATCTACCGAACCGAGGAGTCTGCTCGTCGAACCCGACACCGGGCTTCGGCGTGCGTGGGAGTCGGCGCTGCGCGGCCGCGGTCACTCGGTGATGGGCACCGCACAACGCGAGGCCGCCAAGGTGCTCTCGGGGTCGTTCCATCCCGATGTGATCGTGTGGAACGCACAAGACACCGCCGGCGACGCGTCGGTGCGTTCCCTGCGTGAATCGAGTGACGCCTACATCATCGCCGTGGGGAACAACCTGTCGTCGGAGCGGCGTACGGCACTGCTCACTGCGGGCGCCGATGCGATCATCACGCTCCCCTGCCAGCCCAACGAGATCGCCGCGCAGGCCACTGCGATGTTGCGTCGACCCCGCACCACGATGATCGCCACCGAGCCCACGGGCACCCGCAAGCGCTTCGGGCCGCTCGAGATCGATGTGGGCCGCCGGGAAGCGATCGTGAACGGGCGGCGCCTGACGCTCACCCGTATCGAGTTCGACGTCCTTGCGTTCCTGTGCGCGCATCCGCAGGCCGTGGTCTCACGGAACGATCTCGTGCAATCGATCTGGGGCCCCGAGTGGCAGGGCGACTCGCACATGGTGGATGTGCACGTGTCCAATGTGCGCCGCAAGCTCGACCAGTCGGCACCAGGCGTGACCGTCATCCAGACCGTGCGCGGACTGGGGTTCCGTCTTGCCGCCGAACTCGTGGAGCACGAGGAGTCCTGACCCACCCCCGATGTGGGCCTAGCAGTACCGCGCCTCGAGCCGCCAGGTGCCGTGCTCGATCGACACGAGCCACGCCTCGCCCGAGTCGAGCAACAACTGCAGGCGCGCCCTGCGACGGCGGCGCGCAGTGTCCCACCACCGTTCGTCCACCGGCCACGGCCCTGCCCACGCAGTCACATCACCACCGCGTGCACCCGATACCGCAGACGCATCCAGCAATACCGCATGCACCGGCGCTGCGCTGATGCCGCCACGCCCGTCCACACGCACTGCGGCACCGGTTGCATCGCGCACATCGATGGCGATCGGCGTATCGGCCACCCATGCCGGCGACGGCGCAGCGATGTGACCGGGCCACGGCTGTGCCGGCGGCTGCAGTGCCCGAGTGCGCGCGGCGCGGTCATCGATATCGACGCCAGCCGCACACACCCAGCGATACCGCTCCACGGGATCACGCCCACCACCCCACTCGGGAACCCACACTGCATCGGGCCCCACCAGACCCACCAAGCGGGCGACTGCTCGTGCCGCCTGTTCATCGGCACCGGAGGCCTCGCCCCAGAAACCGAGTTGTCGGCCTTCCATGGGACGCACCAGCGAAGGAACGAGGCGGAGCAACACCACTCCCGAACTCAGCCCACCCGGCTGGTTCACCCAGCCCTCGAGTTGCCAACGCACGCGTTCCACCATGGCCGCAACGCTCATCCCGCCCGAGCGGAACCACTCCCGCTCGCTGCGTTCGCCGTGATCGGTCTCGGCTTCCACCACCAGATGTGTGCAGCACTCGCCACGTACACCGAGTGCGCCACACAGTGACTCGGCGAGGCGTCGTGCGCTGAACACCAACGGTGCGATCTGCAGCATCGGGTCGTCGAAGGTCTCGACCACTGCGAGATCGGGGGCCGGTGCCCGTCCTGCAGGATGCCGATCGTCGTCGCCGCTCGCGAGACGGTGGGCGAACTCGCCCTCGGGCCCGAAGCGGGCGGCGAGATCCCTGCGCGAGAGGGCCGCAAGGTCTCCGAGACGCGCAAGGCCGAGTCGAACCAGCAGATCGACGGTGTCGATACCCACACCACCGAGGTCGTGCAGTGCGCGCACGCCCACCGGGGCGAGCATGGCGGCGGTTGCCGACACGCCGGCCGGCACCACCACCGGCGCGCCGTGACGCACCGACAGATGCGCAGCAATCGCAGCAGCAAAGCGACCATCGGCGATGCCGATACCGACGCCCTCGATGCACAGCGGGCCGTCTGCTGCACGCAGCGCGCCGAGCACCAACTGCTGCACGCGCTCGGCCAGTGCTTCGTCGCCGCCGCACCACCGAGACGGGCCGCGCGCACCGAACATTGCAGTGCCCGGATCGTCCACCCCCACTACGGGAACGAGTTCGCCCAGTGCGCGAACCACCACCTCGAAGTGCCGCGCATCGCGCGCAGGGTCGGCATCGATCATCGTGAGCGACGGACAACGCGCCTGGGCATCACGGCGACGCATTCCGGCACGAACACCTGCCGCCCGGGCAGAGCGGGAGGCCGCAACCACCTGCTGGTTGTGCACCACTGCCGCAGCCGTGTCCGGAGCAACGCCTGCTGCGACAACCGGCCAGTGCGGACACCACACCACGACATGGCGGGTGAACGATGCAACACGATGTGTTGACGACATCGGTGCACTCACCCCGCACGTTCGACACGGGCAACAGGCACACCGGCAACAGGCACACCGGCTCCCGACACACTGGCAACAGGCGGTTGTGTCGATGCGATGGTTCCCTGCGGCGACGGGAACCACAGCACTGCACGACGTGCGCGGTCGACACGACGACCCGACACCTCGAACTCCACCTGACGCGCCGTCAATCGACCTGCGCCATCGGTGATCCCGCGCCAACGTGCGCTGCGCGCCTCGCACACCACATCAACGGCAAACGTGCCCGGGTTGCCGACGAGCAGGAGTGCTGCGCCGCGCTGTGCGACACGCGCTGCGAGGCGACGTGCGTCCCCGGCGGAGATGTCTGCCGCACCGGCGATCACGAGTTCGAAACCGTCGAGTGCCGCTGCAATCACCTGAGCGGATCGCACCCCCGACCCGTGCGATCTCGACCCGTGCACTCCCGACTCCACTGCACTCGTGGCACCGTGCACCCCCACCGCCACCAGACGGTCGAGCGACACCCCCCACTCGGCAGCGGCGGCCAGACCGAATCGCGGCACACCGACCACACCGATCCACGCCCCCGCCTGTGATGCCTGCGCGCACAGCGCCATGGACACCGACCACGCCATGGACCCCACGCATCCCACCACGGCGCCACGACGCAGTGCGCCACCGGGAAACAGTGCGGCGAGATCGGGATGCACCGGCAGCGCACGTTCGCCGGCAAGAGCGAGGGGACGCACCCGGGATCGCAGTTCGCCCAGTGCCGCCACGGCAGTGACCGCATCACGAGGATCCGTTGTGTCGGACCGGGACGCCGAACGCCGGGGAATCACCTCGCCAGAGTATCGAACATATGTTCGATACTCAAGATGGTGCTGTGGGGCGCCGGTGCGTCTACTTGCCGGTGAGGCGCTGGCGGGCCAGACGGCTCCGCTCGAGCAGGTGCGCAGGCACCCGGGAGGCTGCTGCCGAGAGTGCTGCATCGCCGCCGTCACCGCCAGCGCTGGGTGCCGCCGCTTCGGGTGCCTCCACTGCCGCCATGAGCGACTCGACACTCGGGGGCTCCACACCGGGCCGGTAGTACGTGTACAGATCCCGCACCAGATCGGCCAGACCGTCGGACTGGAAGCCCTTCAGCAGGTCGACCGTCACCACGTTTGCGTACACATGCACCGCACCCACCCGGCCGGTCTCGAACATGCGGCGGGCGAGTACCGCCCCCGGAGTAGCACCGGTGGCCTGTGCGATCGATGCGTATCGCTCGTGACCCATCCCGGTCAGGCTGCGGTTGAGTTCGAAACGGACCACACCGGGCGTGACGCTCGGCTTCTCGGTGACGGCTACAGGCTGACCCACGTCTGTGAGGCTAGTCCGCCGAACGCTGTCGGCGGATACTGCGCACCACGAACCAAGCGGCCACGGCCAGCAGCACGCTCACTGCCGCAAGCACCGTGTGCACCGCCTTGAACGCTGCAGTGCGATCATCGTCGCCCCAGATGTTCCAGATCCGGGTTCCCCAGATCCACACGGTCCACAGCGAGAACACATACAGCAACAGCGACTGGCGACGACTCACTCCGAGCAGGGTATGGCCAGCGATGCACACTGCGGCGTTGCGTATCGGCCGCAACGGGAAAGACCCCCGGGGTGAACCCACCTGCAACAGACGTGCCGGTAGCATTTCGGGCCTATGAGTCACCGCAGCGCGGTGAACGTTGCAGTGGTGGCAATGGCACGGAGGACGACATGACCGACAACGAGAACCCCCAGCAGAACACCGGAATGCCCACGGGCATCGAGTACGCAGCGCAGCCGAGCAGTGCCCGGACCTGGTTCGACCAGAACCGCCGCGCCGTGCTCATCGTGGGCGCCGTGGCGGTCATCGTGGTGGCCGCAATCATTTCGTTCACGGTTGGTGGCGACGACAACAAGTCGAGTTCCTCCAACAGCAACACCAATACCGTGGCCTCGGCCCAACCCCCGGTGAACGCCGAGGGACTCAAGACCGCAGTCTCGGCAGTGGGCGGCGCCGGCAAGGTGTTCTGGGCCGGCGAGGAAGCAGGGTTCACCTACGTGCTGCGCACTGAGGCGAACGGCCAGGCGTCGGTGCGCTACATCCCCACCGACGGCGACCCGCAGGCGCAGGGCGCCGTGTACCGGGTGCTGGGCAGCTATCCCATCAAGGATGCTTTCAACGTCACCAAGAAGGCCGGCGAAGGAGCCGACTCGGTACTGCTGACGAACTCCGACGGTTCGATCGTGGTCTACAACAAGAACAAGACCACCAACGTGTACATCGCCTTCCCCAAGGTAGACGTGCAGATCGAGATCTTCGATCCCACTCCCGGCAAGGCGCTCGAGCTCGCTACGTCGGGCCGCATCGTTGCGATTGGCTGAGCCACCCGCTCTTCGCCTCACGCGTTGGGCAACCACCTCAACATGCCACTTAGTGGCGATCGGGTAAGCGACGACGATTCCTCGAACGCAACCGAGCGAGCCGACGAAGGCGTCTCTCGGTGTTCACATCGTCAACTTGCGCGTCATTGCAGCCGATACAAGCGAGTCGACCACCGCCAAGCGCCACCACATCTCTGCACCGGGCCGGCACGGAACGAAGGAACTGGGCCTCAGGTCAGGTCGTAAGTGCCCAAGCAGCGGTGCCGGTGTTCACCGTTGTGAGGGTACCAGTGCTGACTTTGACAGAGATGAGTTGCCCAGCCGTGAGGTCGATCGACAGACCGGTCGCCAAGCCAGAGTACGCCGCTGGCGAGATCGAACAGGTACCCGTCTTTGCCGTTGCCGTGGCCGTCGCCGGATCCCAGGTGAACACTTGGAAAGTCCACGTCACACCAGAAGCGAGCGCAATGTTGGTGTAGCAGTAGAACTTCGTGAAGGTTGCTGTCACCGGAACCGGGATCGCTGTCAAGCCGATCAAAGCCGTCGTCGCCGCAACTGACGCGTCCTTGTTTGTCGACTGACCAACCCACACCGCGGTCTTGTTTCCAAGCGTCGATCCGCCAGCGTCGTCGCGAAGAAGGGTCGCCGACGTCGCGCCCGTGGCTCCTGCAGGACCCGTCGGGCCCGCAACACCGGTGTCACCCCGATCGCCCTTCGGGCCCGTGGCGCCCACTGGGCCGGTGGGGCCAGACAGGCCCACCGGGCCGGTTGCGCCGGTATCGCCCTGGGCGCCCGTGGCACCGGTGGCACCGGTAACACCCGAGGGGCCGGTGGGTCCAATGACACCCGTGGCACCCGTGAGGCCGATATCGCCCTTGACGCCCGTTGCACCGGTGGGACCGACCACCTGGCCAGTGTTGGTCCAGTTGCTGCCGTCCCACACCCACAAGTTGCCGTCGATGATGTAGCCGTCGCCACCCGTCACGCCGGTCACGCTGCCGAGGTCACCGGTGGCGCCGAGTGTGCCGCGGATGGTGAGACCCGCGCCTTGCAGACCTGTATCGCCCTTTGGACCAGTCGGACCCGTGGCACCCGTATCACCGGACGGACCGGTGGGGCCGACGACTCCCGTGGCACCCGTGAGGCCGATATCGCCCTTGGCGCCCGTATCGCCCTTGGCGCCGGTATCTCCCTGCGG
>JAFMJD010000071.1 GCA_017853685.1 Actinomycetota bacterium
GCCACCACATCACCCTCGCATTGTCGCAGACCGCCGGGGTGCGGGCGCATCGTTGGCGCCCATGGGCCGCCACGAACGAGCGATGCTGGCCCGCGTGAGCGATGCTGGCGGGGTGGAAGTGTTCTGGATCGTGCTGATGGCCCTGGGTCTGGCCGCCCTCACCTGGTTCGCCTTCCGCAGCGATCCGCACTGGGTGGCGCGAGACGGCAGGGCGTTCACGTGTCGGATCCAATATCTCGATGGCCGTCACATGCCGGTGGGTCGGTGGCGCGAGGCCCGAGCCTTCATCCACGACGGTGCGCTCGTGGTGCACTCCCGTCGCGCGTTGCGCCGGTCGCACGGGCAGCGCAACGAATACCGCATCGTCAAGCGCGCCGAGAATCCGCCGCGCAATCGGGTGACCTACCTCATCGACGGACGCGGGCCCCACGGTGCCACCCTTGCCGTGTTCCGGGTGCCGGCCAATTCACGTGCGCTTCCGCACATCGAGTCCGTGCTCGAACGCTGAGCAGTTCGCGGTTCAGCGAGTGGTCTTCACCACATCGTCCAGGAACGGACCGAGCGCCGCACCCACCTGATCCTTGCTGAGCAAGAAAGCATCGTGGCCGTGCGGCGAGTCGATCTCCACGTACTCGCAGGGCGTCCCGTTGGACACGAGCAGTTCGCGAATCTCTTTCTGCTGGTACGACGGGTACAAGATGTCGCTCCAGATGCCGATCGTGAGTGTCGGCACCTTCACCCGTGACATCGCTGCCTCGACACCGTTGCGTCCGCGGCCGACATCGTGGAGGTCCATCGCCTTGCCGATGATGATGTAGGAGTTGGTGTCGAACCGTTGCACCAACTTGTCGCCGTGGTAGTCGAGATAACTCTCCACCTCGAACCGCTGCCACAGATCCAGTCCGTGCTCGGGATGCGGATCGTTCTTCGCGAGCTCGCGGCCGAACTTCTCGGAGAACACGTTGTCGCTCCGGAAGGTCACCTGCGCCAGCATGCGCGCAATAGCCAGACCCTCCCACGGGCCGTCGCCGTCGGCGGCGTCGTAGTAATCACCACCGCGCCACTTGGGGTCCAGACGGATCGCCCGTCGCCCGATGGCACCCCACGCAATCTGCTGGGCAGTCGCGTACGCACACGTGGCAATCGGAGCAATCGAGCGCACGCGCTGCGGGTAGGTGATGGCCCACTCGAGCACCTGCATGCCGCCCATCGAGCCACCGATCACCGACGCCCACGTGTCGATGCCGAGGTGATCCGAGAGGCGCGCCTGTGCGCGCACCATGTCACGAATGGTGACCACCGGAAACCGCGAACCATACGGGCGCCCGTCGTCGGGATGCGGCGAGGCCGGCCCCGTGGATCCCTGACACCCGCCGAGCACGTTGGTGCACACCACGAAGTAGCGGTCGGTGTCGATGGGGAGACCCGGCCCGATCATGCCCTCCCACCAACCCGGAGTGGGTTGACCGGGCGCCACTGCGCCTGCGGCATGCGCGTCGCCGGTCCAGGCGTGACAGATCAGGATCGCGTTGGAGCGCGAGTCGTCGAGTTGCCCCCAGGTCTCGTAGGCGATCGTCACATCGCGCAACTGTCCGCCACCATCGAGGACGAAGGGACGGTCGGTGGCGAAACGGAAGAAGCGACGATCGGCAACGGGGTCGCCCGGGCGCCACGCGCCGGTGACCGGCAGCACCTCTGCGTGCATCGCTCCTCCTCTCTCGCTCTCGACTCGGTGACCCGATGCGCGGCATCGGACCTGCTGTGTTCGGAGCGACGCGTTCGTTGCCGAGCCGCTCCGCCCGACCACATCCCCCCTCGTCACCGGCGTGCACCGGAGTTCTCGGGGGCAGGCACCTTGGGACGCACCCAGGTTGCCGGGTTCGCATGAACGAACCGCTCGTGATGTCGAGTTTCGAGGGTACCAGCAGCCGTGGGGCGTGGCTATGAGAAATCTGTTCGACGTTTCCTAGAGTCAGGACATGACCCGCCGCACTCCCCTCATGGAAGCACTGCTCGTGGGGGCTCCGGGAGAACTCATCCTCGTGCGTCACGGTCAGCAGGCCACCAACACCCTGAACGACCCGATGCGTCCGTACGGCGGCGACATGGAGTTGTCCGAACTCGGTGCGCGTCAGGCCGCCGCGCTCGGTGATGCATTGGCCGGTGAGGAGATCCACGCCGTCTACACGAGCCCACTGCTGCGCGCGGCCTCCACGGCGCAGGCGATCGCTCGTCATCACGGGCTCGCACCCGTGGTGGACGATGACCTGCAGGAGTTCCAGGGGTACAAGCACCTCCCGGCGGGCCGCACGGTGCTCGATGTGCTCGGCGAGGACGGTGTGGCCAAGATGCGCGAACGGTTCCTCCAGCAGCGACGCTGGGACGCGCTCGAGTTCTCCGAGGGTGCCGATGCGTTCCGTTCGCGCGTCTGGGGCGCGCTCGCCCGCATCAGGGTCGCGCACCCCGAGGACTCGCGCATCGTGGTGGCATGCCACGCCGGGGTCATCAATGCCGTGGTGGCCACCGTGCTCGGCATGGACACCGACCTCGTGTCGTTCGTTGCGCATGCCTCGATCAGCCGGGTGAATATGGGCGACGGGCGGCTTGCGGTGAACGCCGTGAACCAGGACCAGCACCTGCGTACCGCAGGTCTGCTCACCTACTGACGGTCACACCCGGCCCACGAGCCCGAGATCGCGAGCGCAGCAGTGAAACGACTCAACAAGTTCGATGTCGAGCGCTTGATGAACGACCTCGACTCCGATCCGGTCGGCGCGCTCAGCGTGGCGCTCGCCAAGGTGCTCGACCTGCCCGCCGATTCGTGGGCCGCACTGCTCGCTGCAGCACCGATCGACGATTCCCGGCGTGCCGCACTGCTGGCCCGCGATCAGCGAGCGTTGGACGACCTCGCGCGGGAACTGAACGAACTCAGAACGTTCCGATGACCGGCTGCGCGTAGCGGAGTCGGGTGTCGAAGCCCGACTCGTAGGGCAAGAAGCCATTGCGATCCGGCCAGATGAGCTGCACGAGATCGAACTGGTCACCGCGTCGCCACGAGGTCCCCGTTGCGAACAGCGCAGACCATTGCCCCAGATCCACCTCTGCGAACGCAGCACGCAGGCCCGAGTCGTACAGGCCGGTGATCTCCACGCCCACGGGAATCTCGGTGCCACCCACGAGCAGGTCGATCACCATGGCGATCATCCCGCTCGCCGCTACCGGGGTGAGGCCGAACACCACGATCTCGGGGAACCCGGCGAGTTCGGGCAGTCCGATCGTGTAGCAGTAGCCGGGCATCGGTGGGTCGGTATCCGCGCGCGCCGCCACCGGCTCGATGGCGTAGCCCTTGGTCTCGATCATCCACTCGATCTTCTCCGCATGCGGAATCCGGAAGTCGGGCAGATCGCTCACCGTCGTCAGTCTTGCCGAGAATCGGCCCCGGCCGAACATCGACAGTAGGGTCGACCGGGTGAGTGTGGGGGCACGAACGATGTCGACTGCCGTGCCCGGCCGGGTAGCCATTCCGCGCAGCGCCTGGCGCACCGGAGCACTCACCGCCGCCGCAACCTTCGTGTTCGTCATGGACTCGGGACTGTTGTCGATCTCGTTCCCGCGACTGGCCGAGGCCTTCGAGAATGCCGACCGCGCCACGTTGTCGTGGACATCCACCGGATTCAGCGTGGTGATGGCGGCGGTGATGGCCTTTGCGGGCAGCGTTGCCGACCGCATCGGCAGGAAACCGGTCTACATCGCAGGTTTGCTCGGCTATGCGGTGGGCGGTGGCCTCTCCGCGATCGCGCCGAATGTGGGCGTGCTCATCGCCGCACGATTGCTCGTGGGTGCCGGATCGGCGTTCTTCGTCACTGCAGGGCTCGCCATCTCGCTCGTGGCGTTCCCACCCGAGCGTCGCGCCACGGCAATCGGACTCTGGGGAATCGCCGGTTCGGCCGGTGCGATCGTGGCCCCCACGGTGGGTGCTGCGGTGCTCGATTCGATCTCGTGGCGCTGGGCCTTCGGCGGACTGGCCATCATTGCGGCGCTTGCAGCCGTGGCCGGCACCGCATTGCCCGCCGACCCACCGAGCCGTGAGGCGGGAGGCCCACCCGACCCGCTCGGCGTGGTGCTCGGCGCAGGCGGCGTGGCACTCGTGGTGCTGGCGATCGCACGCAGTCAGGCGTGGGGATGGTTGGGCTGGAAGACGCTCGGTTCGATCGGCGTCGGGCTCGCGCTGTTTGCCGTTGTGGCGCGTCGATCGATGTCGCACCCACGCCCGCTCATTCCTCCCGCGCTCGCCCGACACCGGCCGTATCTCATGCTGACGCTCACGGCGATCATCCAACAGATCGGCTTCTTCAGTTACTTCTTCTCGCTCCCGCTCGTGCTCACGGGTGCGTGGCAATGGTCGTCGCTCGAGGCTGGCTACGCGATGGCGGTCTCGATGGCGATCTCTGCGCTCGTGGTCTTCCCGTGTGCTCGCTGGGCCGAGCGTCACGGCTACAACGTCATGATTCAGGTGGGCGCCGCGCTCGTGATCGTGTCGTGCATCTGGTGGATCATCACGATGTCCACGTCGCCCAACATCGGCTGGGCCCTTGCGCCGGGACTCGTGGTGATGGGGGTGGGCAGTTCGATCACCGGAAACTTTGTGTCCAGTTCGGCGCTCTCGCATGTCCCCGCCGCATACATGGGACAGGGCAATGCACTGCACCAGATGTGTCGCCGCATCGGCGGCGGGATCGGCGTGGCACTCACGATCGCACTCATCGGTGAATCACGCGAACCGGGCCCCCTGCTGCACGGAGGTCAGCGCGTGTGGCTCCTACTGATCGTGGTTCACGTACTCATGGGGACCACTTTTGCTCTCGGCCGGGTACGTTCACGGTGATGTACCGGTTCCTGCTCCGCCCACGCTGGATCGTCTTCACCGTCGTCATGGGAGCACTCGTGGTGGTGATGGTGAACCTCGCGCTCTGGCAGTTGCGCCGACTCGACGAGCGACAGCAGTTCAACCGAACCGTTGCCGAGCGACTCGAACTTGCGCCCGTTGCCTACGACCCGGCGCTGCTCCCCGGCTCGGACCCCACGGCTGCGTCGTTGCCCGAACTCGAGTGGCGTCAGATCACCGTGAGCGGCACCTACGAGCCGAACGCTCAGGTACTGATCCGGGACCGCTCGCTCGATGGGGCCGCAGGGTTCAACGTCGTGACGCCCCTGCGCCTCGCCGACGGCCGCTTCCTCGCCGTGCAGCGCGGCTGGGTGGACGCCACTGCAACGTCGGCCCCAGCCCCGCCTGCAGGATCCGTCGAACTCGCGGGTCGACTCCGCCTCGGGCAGCGCAAGAAGCACTCGTGGGAAAAGGCCGACCCGGCCGAGGGTGTGCTCGACCGCCTGAACCGTGTGGACATCGCCCGACTCGATCAACAGGTCGACGGTGATGCCGTACCGATGTATCTCGAGCTTGCCGCAAGCGTGCCCGCCGAGACCGCAGTTGCGCTCATCCCGGTGCCCGAGCGCAGCGACGGTCCGCATCTCTCGTATGCAGTGCAATGGTTCCTCTTCAGCGTGGCAGCCATCATCGGGTGGGTGCTCGCGGTGCGCAAGGCCGTGAGCGACCGACGCAAGCAGGCCGCGCGAGGAAACGGTGCCACGGTGCCTGCGATGCCGACGCCGGCCGCCGACGCTCAGTGAGCGCGTTCGATCGCTGCCATGCGGCGGAACTGCTCCACGATGTCTGCGGAACGATGCGCCGGATCCAGTGACCGGTACACGGTGTCGACATTCACCGCAATGCGGCCGAACTCGCCCCACGAACCGAAACCATCGAGCGCAATGTCCTGGGCTGCGTCCCACGCATCCATGCCCGACTCGAACCGCCCGCGCGCCTCGCGCTCCACATAGGCGAGGTAGTCACGCACCTGCGCCACCCCGCCCTTGTCGGTCACCGGGCCGTGGCCGGGCACCACGGTGTCCACATCCATGCCCAGCATGAGGTCGCAGGCTGCGACCCAGTTCGACAACGGCCCCGCCCACACGATCGGGGTGCCACCGATGAACAAGATGTCGCCGGTGTACACCGTGTGCGCATCGGGCACCACCACCAAGGTGTCGCCGCGGGTATGCGCGGGCCCCACCTCGATGAGTTCCACCAGACGGCCACCTACCTCGATCTCCAAACGACCGTCGAAGGTTCGGGTGGGCAGGGTGGGCTCGATGCCCGAGAAGTCGAACGCGCCGAAGAAACCCCGGAACAACTCACCCACCTCACCGGGCGCACGGTTCAGTCCATCGAGCATCGACGCCGGCACCTCGGGCATCTCTCGCGCAGTGGCAGTGGACGCAATGATCTCTGCACCGGCCACCAACTGGTTGCCGTACCAATGGTCGCCGTTTGCATGCGTGTTCACGAGCGTCCCGATGGGCGCTCCGCTGCACCATGGCTTCATGGCCTCGAGCATCTGCGCAGTGATGCGGAGGTCGAACAGGGTGTCGACGAGCAACGATGCGCCGTCACCCACCACGAGACCGGCATTGCTCCATCCCCAGCTGCCATCGGGTTGCAGGTAGGCGAGGCAGCCGTCGCCGAGTTCGTGAATGCCGATGCTGAAGTCGTTCACCCGTGCTTCATAACACGGAAGCGAGTCGCTCGGCCACGACCACCGTGGTGAGATGCGTGTTGGCCCGGGGCAGATCGGGGAACACGCTCGCATCGCACACCCGCAACGCGCCGTACCCGTACACGCGACAGTGTTCGTCCACTACTCGCCCCATCGCACACGTGCCCGACGCGTGCACGTAATCGCCGAGACTCGCGCGCAACCCCACGGGGTCGGTGGGCGGTACCGCCGCATGACCGAGTCGACGAACCTCGGGATGCTCCAGGACCCGTTCGAGCTGCGCGATTCCCGAACGCAGCCGACGTTCGTCGACGGGGTCCGAGAGCAGATCGAAGTTCACCACCGGGTCCGCCAGCGCATCATTGGACGCGAGGCGCACCGTTCCGCGGGAGCGCACCTCCATGAGCGCAACCATGATGAGTCCCACACGCGGCACCGCCGGGCCGAGATGATTCATCGCAAGCATCTGTAGATCTGCGGGCGACTCACCCGAGCTCATGCGGGCGAGCACCGAGATGGGCAACGCAGTGGGGTCCCAGTCGACGCCATCGGCGAGTTCGAGCGCCACCGGAAACGCCGCATGGTCCTTGAGGCCATCACCGATGCCGCCCGATGCGCCGCCGTCGGGCGAGGCAGGCTCCACACCGCTGCGCAGCAGGAGTGCGGGCGAATGAATCGCACCGGCACACACGAAGACCTCGTCGGACTCGAACTCGGTGCCATCCACGAGACGCACCCCCACTGCACGACGACCCTCGAACAGCAACCGGTCCACGTGGGAATCGCCCCGGATCGTGAGGTTCGCCCGACCGCGCGCCGGCTCCAGGTAGCAGTCGTTGGTGGACATCCGTCGACCTGCAGCAGTACGGGACAACGGCACGGGCCCCGCCCGACCGGGCATCGCTGCGAGGAGTGCAGCGTTCACCGGGCCGGTCTCATGAGCGCCGGCGAGCGAGGTGACGAGTGACGTGCGGGCGAACCACGGCGACAACGACGCCCAGTTCCATCCGGTGGCGCCCAATTGCTCCCAACGGTCGTAGTCCTCGGGGATCCCCGGGATGGTCACCATTGCATTCACCGATGACGAACCGCCCACCCCGCGGCCGCGTTGGTACACCGTGGCGCCTTGATGCTCGGTGCGCGTTGCGAGGAGTTCGGGCCACGATCGTCCGGGTTCGGCGAGAGCGTCGAAGAAACTGTTGCCGCTCACTGCAGGCGGCGTGTGGTCGCTCGTGTGGTCCGGGCCGGATTCCAGCAGGAGCACCTGACACTCCGGACGTTGCGAGAGCCGCGCTGCAAGCACCGCGCCTGCAGATCCTGCGCCCACGATGATGTGCGAATACCGCATGCGTGATGTCTCAGGTGAGGCCGACGAGATGGGCCGAGTCGTTGTAGCGCTCCAAGCGCCACTTGGTGGAGGACAGTCGGACGAATGAGGTGATCGAGGTATTGAGCGTGTGGAGTTCGAACCCGCCGGCGATCGAGAGGCGCAGGAACGAACGGAAGGCCACATCCACCACTCCCCCGTGGCAGAACACCACTGCAGTACGGCCCGCATGTTCGGCTGCGATGGCGTGCAGCGCGGTGGCAACGCGGTGGTGGAACGCCGACATGGTCTCGCCGCCCTCGAACACTGTCTGGTAGGGGTCCTCCCAGTCGGGACCGGCGCCCCAGCGACGCACGTATTCGTCGAACGGCATGCCATCCACCATCGGTCCGGGATCGTGCTCGCCCACCGCCGGATCCACCAGAACAGGCAGACCCCCGAGGGCAGGAGCGACGATGTCGCCGGTCTCGATGGCGCGCGGGAAGTGGCTCGAGATCAACACGTCGGCGGTGAAGTCCGGCGCGGATGCCCACCGGTCACGCAGGGCACGCGCCTGGCGAACACCCAGATCGGTGAGTCCCTTGCAGGTGCGATGCCCGCCGATGTAGCGGTTGGCCGTGGCGACGGACTCGCCGTGGCGTACGAGAACGAGTCGCGTGATGGATGCGTCGGCTGCTGCGTCGTTGCTCACGGTCCCGACGCTACGGCCTGCGGGACCCGGTCAGCGAGTGAGTTCGGCGATCTGACGATGCAGGTGATGGTTGCCCATCTCGTTGCGGCCGAAGAGCACGTGGCCGTCGCCGATCGCCGGGAGTGCCGAATCGATCCCGAAGATGGTTGCACAGTCCTCGTCCCGGACCACCTGCTCGTAGACCACCCGCTTTTCCTCGGCGACACGAACCATGTCGCCCACCACGGGTTCGCGGAAGTACTGCTGTTGGGTGGTGAGCGACGCATTCACCGTGGGCCCGGGGAACAGTCGGCTCAACTGCAGCGTGTCGCCGTGCCCGCCCGACATCGAGACGTTCGGGAACACGTAGTGCACGAGGCTCATGTAGTCCGGGAGGTTGGGGCTCGGGATCGAACGCTCGAACTCCATGGTGCGCTTGGTGGCGAAACCGATCCGCACGTGCGGCCCGAACAGGTCATAGGTGTTGCGGTTCGTCACTGCCTTGGTGCCGATCGAGTTCTTGTGGAGGTACCCGATGTGGTAGCCGTCGAGATAACCGTCGGCGGCGAGTTTCCAGTTGGGGCTCTCGATCTTGGTGATCGTCCGGTACGGGTACAACGCATCGAGACGCAACGCCGCGAGCGAATCCTCCATACCGCCGAGCCAACGCCGGGCATCGAGGTCGGCGTTGGGGTCGAGCACCGCGAAGATCGCTCCCACGATCTCCTCGGTGGGCAACTCCACCAGACCGCTCACGCCGATCTCACCGAAGGTCTCTGCGCCCGGAACCCCGTCCAGTCGACCCTGACGGTCATAACTCCAATAGTGGTAGTTGCACATGAAGCGCTTGGCACTCCCGCATTCCAACTCGGTGACCCGTGCGCCACGGTGTCGACAGACGTTCAGGAACGTGCGTGCCGTGCCGTCGTCACCGCGCACCACCACGATGGGTCGATTCGCGATCTCGAAGGCCTGGAAGTCGCCGGGCTCGGGAATGTCACACGTGAGCGCTACCAGCAGTGGACGCTTCAGGAAGATCTCGTCGATCTCACGACGCCACTGCACCTCGTCCGCGTACGTGGCGGCCGGAACCTTCATGGGTGCGGGTGCCTGGTCGGGCAAGCCAGAGGTCACATTGGCCTGCAGGCGATCGATGATCGAGAACAACGCTTCACTCATCGTCACACCTCACAACTTCACGGGTGGCTGATTCTCCACCGAGTTCCAGAACGCTTCGTCGGGCAGCGCAGCAACCTTTTCGTACACACCGGGGGGATAACCGAGATTCGGCTTGGTGGGATCGGGGGTGGGTTGCGGCAACGGTGTCGAGGGTCGATCGAACGCAGGCGGCGCAACGAAGCGCGCCAGATCATCGGCAGTGATGCCGGCGAGAGCCACCACCTCGGGGTCGATCCACGCGCGCTCGTCGATGCCGCCGCCGGTTGCGATCTCGAGGCACAATCCCTCGGGCCCGGCGAAGTAGAGCGACACACACATCCCGTGATCTATCGGACCGAGTGCCACGATGCCCCTGCTCCGGATGCGATCACGCAGCGCGAGCAACTCGTCGACGGAGTCAACATTGAGTGCGAGGTGCTGCATCGTGCCGCCGGGCATCGGACCCGCTGCGGTTCCTGCGTGCGTCACACCGAGTTCGCGCCGGTCGGTGTTCCCGGGATGCTGCACGAATGCGATGTAGCAATCGGGGCTCAACTCCACGAACCCGTGGAAGGTGTTGGCCACGCCGTGCATCCAGTAGAGCGCCTTGAGTTCTCCGCCGAGCACATCGGTGAAGAACTCGATCTGCGCCTTGATGTCGGTGGTGCTGAGCGCGAGGTGGTGCACGCCGTTCGGATGCAATGCCATGGGTAAACCTTAGGGCAAGCCACGCCGGCCACGCGATGAGCAGGAGGGTCAAGGCGGTGCGCAATGACACCAACCCTTGCGTCGGGCGCCCTACCCTCGGCACGTGGGCAGTCACGATCACGGCGGATCCCGCTCACTGCGTCTCGGATCCACCCGCCTCGAACGGAGCGTGTGGTGGGCAGTTGGCGTCTGTGCTGCGCTCACCTTGGTGGGGCTCATCGTGCTGTGGCCGAGCGGCAGCGTGAAGCGAGCTGCGGGCGACATCGAGCCACAGGCTGCGCCTGTCAGTGCAGTGGTGGACACCGTCGGGCGTGATCTGTGCGACGAAGCCGACCCCGAGAGCGGACAGTGCCAGTTCCTCTCGATACGGATCACCTCGGGTTCCTTCGACGGCGAGCAGGCGCTCATCCAGCTGCCCGGCGGAGCCGGCACAACACGCTTCGACGACGGCGATCGCATCATGGTCGAGACCTTCGTCGATGCCGAGGGCCAGCTGCAGGTGTCGTTCATCGACTTCAAGCGATCGTCGTCGCTCCTCGTGCTGCTCGGACTGTTCGTGGTGGTGGTGCTCGCCCTCGGACGACTCCGAGGTCTCGGTGCACTGGGTGGTCTGGCCGCGAGCCTGCTCGTGCTCACGGTGTTCGTGCTGCCATCCATCCTGCGAGGTCACGATGCGGTGCTCGTGGCGCTCGTGGGATCGTCAGTCATTGCCTTTCTGGCGCTCTTCCTCGCCCACGGACTGAACGTGGGCACGGCCATCGCACTCATCGGCACATTCGCCAGCATGGCCATCATCGGTGTGCTTGCGGCGATCTTCTCGGGGGTGTCTCGCCTCACCGGACTCGCAGACGAGTACGCAACTGTGCTCCCGGCATTCGGCATCGAGGTGAACCTCAAGGGAATGCTGCTCGCGGGCATCGTGATCGGTTCGCTCGGCGTGCTCGACGACGTAACGGTTACGCAGGTATCGGCTGTGGCCGAGTTGCGCGCCGCCCAACCCGACGCGACGCCCGGTCAGGTGTACCGACAGGCGCTCAACATCGGCCGGGACCACATCGCTTCCACGGTGAACACGCTCTTCCTTGCGTACGCGGGCGCGGCGCTACCGCTGTTGTTGCTGTTCACCCAGAGTCAGCAGCCCATCACGTCGATCGTGTCACGCGAACTGGTGGCCACCGAGGTGATCCGCTCGCTCGTCGGCTCGATCGGCCTCGTTGCGTCGGTGCCGATCACCACACTGCTCGCTTCCAGGGTGATGGTTCAGCCCCAACGAGTGGACAAGTAAGCACCGATCCGCGCAACAGCGTCGTCAGCCTCGGGCACTTGGCCCACACCGGTCTGGAATACGTGCTGCATCTCGGGGAAGACATCGAGACGTACGTCCACCCCGGCGTGCGCAGCACGTGTGGCCAGGCGGGTGCTGTCGTCGAGCAGGGTCTCGTCGCCACCCACCTGGATGTACAGCGGTGCGATGCCGTGGAGATCGGCGTGCAGTGGCGCGGCGAGCGGATCACGCTTGCTCCCACCGCCCACGAACAGATCGGCCATGCCCGAGAGGCCTGCGTGGCCCACGATGAGATCCCGATCGGCGTTGGTCTTCATCGACTCACCGGTGCCCTCGAGGTCCACCCAGGGCGAGAGCGGAACCGCAGCAACCGGTTGGGCAAGACCGGCGGCCCGAGCCGCCAGCAGTGTGGCCACCGTGAGCCCGCCGCCTGCGGAGTCGCCCGAGATGGCGATGTTGGACGGTGCGAAGCCGTTGTCGAGCAGCCACCGGTAGCCGGCGAGCGCGTCGGTGACCGCGGCCGGATGCGGATGCTCGGGTGCGAGGCGATAGTCGAGCGAGAGCACCGCACAGCGCGCACTCACCGCGATGGCAGCCGCAAGACGCACGTGCGAGCGGGCCGACAGCACGACGTAACCGCCTCCGTGGAGGTACAGCACGGCTCGCCCTGCCACTGCATTGGACGGCTCGATCCAGAGCGCAGGGACGCCGTTCACCTCGGTGTCGCGCACCTGCACGCCCGACGGCATGACACCCATGGCCTGCATGCCCGCCTCGGCTCCAGCGCGCTGCTGCTCCAAGGTGGGCGGCGGGCCATCGGGCACCACGCTCTCGCGGAACGCCCGCATCGCTGCCTTGATCGCTTCTGCCTGCGGACTCGCCATCTCGTTCCCCCTCGACACCGATGTGGTGCGCACAGTACACGGAGCCAGATGCACGACGACCCGGCCGTGGGGCCGGGTCGATCACGTGATGCTGTGGGTGGAGGTGAGGGGAATCGAACCCCTGGCCTCAACAGTGCGATTGTTGCGCTCTACCAACTGAGCTACACCCCCGCAGAGTGGGCGTCACTCTACCGTCCGGTGCGGTGACTGCTGCAGGCCACCCGTGCGGCCTCGCACTCACGCAGCGCGGCGATAGGCCTGAGCGGCGTACAGATCGGCCTCGCGACGACGGCGCAGCAGCATGGCGCAGTAGCCGAACAGCGAGAGCACACAGATCGCACAGGCGTAGATGAGCGCAGGGCTCTTGGCCAAGAACGCGAGGACGGCCGTGGTGACCGAGAGCGTGAAGAGCATGCGCACGGTCTGCTCGCGGCGACGCCGCAGCATCTCGCGGCGGCTCACGGCGCGGGTGTCGTCACGGCGCTCGAGCGGCGAGGTGTCGTCACGACGAACCGGACGCGCCGGCTGGGCGGCCACGAGATTGATGTCCCGACGCTCGAGGGGCAGATCCGCCCGACGCAGACGGGGATCGGTGGGGGTGCGCTTCAGTGCCGCACGGGCGTAGGCGCTGCTCAGGCCCTGGCGGGTTCCGGTGAGCGGACGGCCCATCGACTGGAGCGGGTTGATCCGGGGCGGGGCGCTCTGCTGGAGCACTGCCAGATTGCGACGGAAGTGGTCGACGGAGGAGGTGGGTCGGCTCTCACCGCGGTTGCGGAGGAGCGGCGGAACCAGCACCACGAGCCAGATGGCCCCAACGACGAGCAACACCAACGTCTGCATTCTTTACGATTCTACGACTTTCTTGACGGAACCGGCAACATCATCGGGTCGACGATATGTCCCCGACCGACCCCCCGTTTTTTCCCATAAGGCCAGTTCAGAGATGGTCATCCCCCGGTCCACCGACTTGCACATGTCATAAATCGTGAGCGCTGCGGTGGCGCAGGCGTGCAGGGCCTCCATCTCCACCCCGGTCCGGTCGACGGTGTCCACCTGGGCCTCCACCGCCACAAAATCGTCTCCGATCTCGAAATTCACGTACACCGAGCCCACCAAGAGGGGGTGGCACAACGGGATCATGTCCGAGGTCCGCTTGGCCGCCTGGATGCCTGCCACACGAGCCACCGCCAGCACATCGCCCTTGCTCATCTCCCGGTTGGCGATCGCCACGGTGGTCTCGGGCTTCATGAGCACTTTGCATCGCGCCACCGCGCGACGGTGCGTCGGTTCTTTCGGGGTCACATCGACCATGCGGGCCCTGCCCAGCGGATCGAGGTGGGTGAACACCGGCTCAGTCACTGCACAAAATCGTAACAACGCGCTGCGCGCGAATCGTGGATGCGTG
>JAFMJD010000072.1 GCA_017853685.1 Actinomycetota bacterium
TTGCGTCAGGGCATTCTGCTCGGCGACTACGCCCATAATCCCCGTTATGTCAATCGTCTACCAGGTCATACCGCTGGACCCGCCGTCTGATTGTTCGCGTGGCCTGCTTGCTTCGCATCGATCTCGATACCGCAGTCTTCAGCCTTGGGCACGGGCTAGGTACCGTGGCACCAATGCGCCTCGATGTGATCTTCAACGCAGCAAGGAACGATTGGTCGACCATCCGCTCAGGTGCCCTCGAGGCCGAGGCTGCAGGGTTTGGCTGCGTCTGGGTGTACGACCATCTGTCGGGCTCGGTGCTCGGCGGCGACCGGATGCTCGAGTGCTTCTCGCTTGCCGGCGCACTGTGCGCCGTTACCAGCACCATCGACGTGGGCACACTCGTGGTGAACGCTGCCAATCGCCCCGCCCCCATCACCGTGGTAGGCGCTGCGTCTCTGCAGGAGATCAGCGGCGGCCGCTTCCGGCTCGGGTTGGGCGCCGGTGCCTCTCCGGGAACCCGTTGGTCGGCGGAGCACACCGTGGCCGGCATTGCGCTCGGGGCCACCATGGCAGAACGGCACGCACGCCTGATGGAGGTGCTGGACCTCTGTGCCGAGATGTGGAATCCCGGACGTGACCCCAAGTGGGCTGGGTTTCCGTTGCCCGATCCCCCGCCACCGCTGCTGCTCGGCGTGAACAGCGTGGCGCTCTCGGAGCTGGCGGCGCAGCGGTGCAACGGACTCAACGTGCGCATCACCCATCCCAGGGCGGCTGAGTTTCTCCAGGCCGCCCATCGGGTGCGCGAGCGCGGCGAAGGTTCCGGGGCCTTCGAGCTCACGCTGGGTGCGGCCTGGTCCGACGAGACGCTGGATCCCGACGGTCCCACCCAGACCCTCGCCCGCTCCCTCGGGGCGCATCGCTTGATGCTGGAGCGCTGACTCCCCCCACCTTCCGGCGACCGGAAAGGGACATCCGTACGTCGCCCAACGTGGTAAATTCACCACTCATAGCAAGTTTCTCCGAGACCACCGTCATCCCAGCGGAGTCCCGGCGTTATCCCCCGCAACGGGCACGTAGACGAAGTTCGCATTTCGTCATGACGAAAGGTAACCGTATGAAACTCATCACACGCACGGTCGTTGCCGGCGCACTGACGCTCGGCCTCGTAGGTGGCCTCGCAAGCACCGCCAGTGCAGCGGGCGACCCCACCCCCGTACCCGGCTCCCCCGGTGAGGGCGGACGGCTCTACCACGCGGATCGCACACTCGCAGAGAACCAGGCCAAGTGCACCAAGGCCGTGGACAAGCGTGTGCGTGATCTTGCGAAGTGGTCGGCGCAGGTGAACCAGCGCTACTCACGGGGTCAGATCACCCTCGAGCAGCGAGATGCCATCGTGGCCATCATCACCGACTCCTCCACCGCACTCACCACGGTGGCCAAGCCGGCAATCGCCGCAGCTGATGCGGGCACGATCGCCGCTGCCTGCAGTGACGTCATCAACGTGTACCGCGTCTACAAGGTGGTGCACCCGAAGGTGTTCCTCCTCGCTGCAGCGAACGCATGGTCGAACCGCATCGGCGCCCTTCAGACCGCCTCGGGCCTGCTTACCGGCAAGAGCCTCGACACCAAGTTCGTCGAGCGACTGAACGCGCTCAATGCCCGCATCACGCGAGCCTCGTCGCTCGTGGATCCTGTGAGCACCAACGCCGCAGCACTTACGGCTGCCGGTTACAACGCCTCCCCCAAGACGGTGGAGCGTCAGATCAAGAGCATGCGCCGCGATCTCGAGCGTGCCCGCGGCGTTATCAAGTCGGCCGAGCGTCAGGCCCGCAGCCTCAACCGCTGGAAGCCGAAGGCCCCCAAGCCCACGGTGACCTCCACCACCGTGGGTGCGCCGAACTGACCCAGCGCTCCCCGCAAGATCGTGCACGACCCGGGATTTTCCCGGGTCGTGTCGCGTCCGGGACTCTGCGTCTGCGTCTGGCGTCGGCTACAACGTCGTCATGGCACAGACTTGGCCCCTTCGCTTCGGCATCTTCATGCCGCCCATGCACAAGGTGGGACTGAATCCCCACCTGGCCCTGCACCGGGATCTCGAGCTCATCGAGCATCTCGATCGTCTCGGCTACCACGAGGCGTGGATCGGCGAGCATCACTCGGCCGGCTCCGAACTCATCGCATCGCCGGAGGTCTTCATCGCGGCGGCGGCCCAGCGCACCCACTCGATCCGACTCGGCACGGGCGTCAACTCACTGCCGTACCACCATCCGTTCATCCTTGCGGATCGAATCGTGATGCTCGACCACCTGACGCGTGGACGCACGATGTTCGGTGTGGGTCCGGGGCAGCTCACGTCCGACGCGATGATGCTCGGAATCGACCCCGCCACACAGCGTCCGCGCATGGAAGAAGCCTTCGATGTCATCATGCGGCTGTTCCGTGGCGAGACCGTGACACATGAATCGGATTGGTTCACATGCCGCGACGCCGTGCTGCAGATGGCGCCGTATTCCGCGTTCGACATCGCCGTGGCCGCGTCGGTGTCGCCGAGCGGCTCCAAGTTGGCCGGCCGGCACGGCACGGGCCTGCTCTCGGTGGCCGCAACCGACCCGATGGGAGTAGAACTCCTTGCCGGACACTGGTCCATCGTGGAGCACGAGGCAGCCAAGAACGGACACACGGTGAGCCGCGAGAAGTGGCGACTGATGGGTCCGATGCACGTCGCCGAGACCGAAGCCCAGGCCCGCGCCAACTGCCGCTACGGCTTGCAGTGGATCTTCGAGTACCTCGCCCACATCATTCCGGTGGGTGACACGGCCATGCCCGACGACTACGACGCCTTCGTGGACCAGCTCAACGAGAGCGGACGAGCCGTGATCGGTACACCCGACATGGCCCGAGCACAGATCGAGCGTCTCATCGACAAGAGCGGCGGGTTCGGCGCGTACCTGTTCATGGGCGCCGACTTTGCGGACTGGCGCTCGACGCTGCGCAGTTACGAGCTCTTCGCCGAGGAGGTCATGCCGCACTTCACCGGGCAGATGCGTCCGGTGCAGCAGGCGTACGACCGCGTGATGGGAGCTGGCACCACCTTCGTCGACGCCACCTTGAATGCCCAGTTTGCCTCGATCGCCGAGTACGCCACCCAGCGCGCAGGGGCCGGAGATCCGTGGCAGATGCCCGGATCATGACCGAAGGTGGGCCCCGGCGTTACTTGTTGGCGTCGAGAGCGGCTTTGGCTGTCTTCACCAGGTCCACAAGTTCGCCACGCTCCGACGGCGTCAGCACCTCGTAGAAGCGGCTGAGGAGCCGATCCGTGTCGGCCTCGGCGGCCGCTCGGCGATCCCGGATTGCGTCGGCGTCGGGGAAGGGTTCCGCCCACCCGAACATCTTCGCCCGCTCGGCTCCGCCCGCAGTGTCGCCGACGATGGACTCGACGGCGCTCAGGCCCTGCGCCGAGGTGGCGATGATGTGCACACATCCGCGCAACTCACGCAGGAGGTGGAGATCGAAATAGGCGTGCGCCGCTGCATCAGCAGGACGTTCTTCAGCACGCCACCCAGCAAAGAGCACCAGGCCCTCCACGTTCGCGCTGTCGATCACTCTGTCGGCAAGTGCGGCGAGTCGATCCATCCCTGCTGTTCCGCTGAGACGCTTGCGGCCCCAAGCCGCACAGGCCTGTGCATATCGGCGACCCGCTGCACGAGCGCCCTCCACTGCGGTGCCGGTGTCCCACATGTGCCGAACGAGGCCCGGTGCGAAGTAGGCGAACGACGACACCACGACGTCGGCGTCTACATCGCCCAGCACACCGCCACGGCCGGCCATGTACCAGGCGAACCCGTTCGCGTATCCCGCGTCCTTGCCAGCCTCGAGGGTTTCGGGGTGCAGCATCCAACGGGAGCCCAGGTCGCCCACCGTTGGAGAGACGGAACGAACACAGTCGAGAGCGGAGAGATCAGCCATGCGGGCAACGTAGCCGGGAGTGTGCGGTGGTGTGCCACTTGCGTCGGGTCCTCCCCCACTAGTCTGGCGGTGCCGTCGAAACCGACCGGGAGAGTTCCCCACACAGCCAGTGCGGGGGCGCCGAAGGAGCAATCTCCCCAGAATCTCTCAGGCAAGTGGACCGGTCGGACGAGGCAACGCTGGAGAGTGGGTGCGAGGACAACCCTCACACCCCACCGAAGGGGAAAGCGGCGCACGCCGTGAAGCTCTCAGGTCGCCAACAGCGGGGGAAGATCGCAACGTACCCCGGAGGCAACCATGAGTGCGCGCGCAGCGAGCGACGACCTGTTCGACCACGACGAGTTCCGGCGTCGGCACATCGGCGTCGATGACCGAGACCGCAACGTGATGCTGGACTTTTTGGGTTACCCGAGCCTCGACGCCCTCCTCGACGCTGTCGTGCCCGAATCGATCCGCTTGCGTGCGTTGCTCGATGTACCGCACGCGCGCAACGAACGCTCGGTGATCGCCGACCTGCGCACAATCGCCGCCCAGAACCGGGTACTCACCAACATGATCGGCATGGGCTACTACGGCACCGTCACCCCGCCGGTCATCAAGCGCAATGTGCTCGAGAACCCCGCTTGGTACACGTCGTACACCCCGTACCAACCCGAGATCAGCCAAGGTCGACTCGAAGCGTTGTTGAACTTCCAGACGATGGTGACGGGTCTCGTCGGTGGTCAGATCGCCAATGCATCGTTGTTGGACGAGGCCACTGCCGCTGCAGAAGCCATGACCATGGCGCGGCGTGTCTCCAAACATGCCTCGAACACCTTCTTCGTCGACGCCGACACGCATCCGCAGACCATTGCGGTCCTGCACACGCGCGCCGAACCGCTCGGACTGGAGTTGCGGGTGGGCGATCTGTCGACGCTCGATCCGTCGACGGTCTACGGCGCACTCATCTCGTATCCCGGTTCCTCGGGGGCAGTTGCCGATCCCGCTGACCTCATTGCTCGCTTGCACGCGTCAGACTCGCTTGCGGTCGTTGCCACCGATCTGCTCGCCTGCGTGCTGCTCACCCCACCGGGAGCACTGGGTGCCGACATCGTGGTGGGTTCGGCGCAGCGATTCGGTGTCCCCATGGGTTACGGCGGGCCGCATGCTGCGTTCATTGCGTGTCGCGAGGAGTACGCGCGTTCCTTGCCGGGACGCCTCGTGGGAATCTCCACCGACACTGCGGGGCGACCTGCGCTGCGTCTGGCGCTCCAAACCCGCGAGCAGCACATTCGACGGGAGAAGGCCACCTCGAATATCTGCACCGCACAAGCCCTGCTGGCGAACATCGCCGGTTTCTATGCGGCTTGGCACGGTGCCGATGGTCTCCGTCGCATCGCCCATTGCGTGCACCTGCTCACCACGGCACTCGCCGATGGTGTGCAGACGGGCGGTCACCGGGTGTGCAACGAGTCCTGGTTCGACACCCTCACCATTGATGTGGGCGATGCTGATCGCGCCATGGCGGCGGCGCTTCGTGAGTCAATCAACGTTCGTTGGGTCGATAGTTGTCGTATCGGTGTGAGTCTCGACGAGACCACGACCCTCGACCACCTCGAGCGTCTGTTACGCGCGCTCGACTGCTCGGTGGAGGTTTCGGCACTGGTCGCTTCGGCACAGGTGCGAATTCCTCCGCATCTGCAGCGCCTCGGAGAACTCCTGCCCGAGGCGGCCTTCGAGCGCTACCGGACCGAACACGAGATGCTGCGGTACCTGCGTCGGCTCGCTGACAAGGATCTCGCACTGGACCGCACCATGATCCCGCTGGGCTCGTGCACCATGAAACTCAACGCAACGAGCGAGATGGAGCCCATCACCTGGCCCGAGTTCGCCGACATCCACCCCTTCGCGCCGTCGGATCAGACGCTCGGCTACCGGCGGTTGATCGCCGATCTCGAGCAGATGCTCGTTGCCGTGACCGGCTACGACGCCGTGTCGCTGCAGCCGAATGCTGGGAGCCAGGGTGAGCTCGCCGGATTGCTCGCCATCCGCGCCTACCACCGCAGCCGTGGCGAGCAGAACCGTGTGGTGTGCCTCATCCCGTCCTCTGCACACGGAACCAACGCCGCCAGTGCCGTGATGGCCGGCATGGAAGTGGTCGTGGTTGCATGCGACCAGAACGGGAACGTGAATCTCGATGACCTCCGTCTCCGCGCTGCCGACGCCGGGGATCGTCTCGCTGCGGTCATGGTGACCTATCCGTCCACACACGGCGTGTACGAGGAATCGATCTCACGTGTCTGTGAGATCGTGCACTCCTTCGGTGGGCAGGTCTACGTGGACGGGGCCAACATGAACGCTCTCGTGGGCGTGGCCCAACCCGGTGCTTTCGGCGCGGATGTGAGCCACCTCAATCTGCACAAGACGTTCTGCATCCCGCACGGCGGTGGTGGTCCGGGAGTGGGGCCGGTGGCAGTTCGCGCTCACCTTGCACCGTTCCTTCCGGGACATCCGCTGGCGGCACCGGGATCGCAACCTGTTGGTCCGGTGTCTGCAGCGCCGTTCGGATCGGCCGGAATCCTGCCGATCAGCTGGGTATACATCTCGTTGATGGGCCCTGAGGGTTTGCGGGAAGCGACCGCCACCGCAGTCCTGGCGGCGAACTACGTCGCCAAACGTCTCGCCACGGCGTTCCCCACGCTGTACACCGGTGCCTCGGGGCTCGTGGCGCACGAATGCATCCTCGACCTTCGACCCATTACCAAACAGACCGGAGTCTCGGTCGACGATGTGGCCAAACGTCTGATCGACCACGGCTTCCACGCCCCCACGGTCAGTTTCCCGGTGGCCGGCACACTCATGGTGGAGCCCACCGAGAGCGAGAGCCTGGCCGAGATCGAACGTTTCTGCACGGCGATGCTCGACATCGCTATCGAGATCGAGGCCATCCGTGCGGGGCGGGTGAGCCACGACGACAGTCCCTTGGCCTTTGCCCCACACACGGTCGCTGATCTCGTCGGTGACTGGCAGCGTCCCTATCCGCGCTCGGTGGGAGCGCTCAGCGACTCACACGGGTCCACCAAGTGCTACTACCCGCCGGTGTCGCGCATCGATGCGGCATACGGTGACCGGAACCTCGTCTGCTCGTGTGCCCCGCTCGAGGAGTACGCAGCGCCACGCAGTGCTGCGCCGGTACCGTGAGCACATGGCCGAAACGCCCCCCGGACTCACCGAACTGTTGAACCTGCTGGGTGCAGCGAACCCGGTTGCGGCGCTCACGAAGAATCTGGACAACCTGAAACGAGGTGTCGAGTCCCTCGTCGGTGCGGTGCAGTCGTTCTCGTCCACGATGGAATCCCTGCAGGCCACCAGTCAGCGAATCACGGCGTTACTCGACGAGATCGAAGAACCGATCCGCCATGTCGCACAACAACTGGCTGCCCTGCCTCCTGACGCGATACCCAACGCAGTGGCGAACCTCGATCGACTCGCAGGAGCGGTAGGAAAACTTTTCGGACCGTCGACCAGCGCCTGAGGCGCCGGCTACGCCTTCTTCACGAACGGCAGCGGAACCACAGTTCCCGCGAGTTGTTGCCCACGAACGTCGATCGAGAGGTCGGCCCCGATCGGGAGGTCCGGCTCCAGGAATGCGAGCGCAATCCCGTGCCCGAGGATCGGTGAGAAGTTGCCACTCGTGGTCACACCGACCTGGCGGCCACCCACGAGCACCGGACAGTCCGAGCGTGGTGGTCGACGTCCCTCAGTACCGATGCCGCGCAGCAGCCGGTGCGGTCCAACGGCGCGCTCGTGCTCGAGTGCAGCTCGGCCCCGAAACGTGGGCTTGTCCCAACCGACTACCCAGCCGAGGCCTGCCTGCAACGGTGTGATGCCGGGGCCCAACTCGTGGCCGTGTAGCGGCAGGCCTGCCTCGAGCCGCAAGGTGTCGCGAGCACCGAGGCCAGCGGGCAGCACGCCGGCTGCAGTCACGGCAGACCAGAGTTGCGCGGCATGCGACACCGGAACGGCGATCTCCACACCGTCCTCGCCCGTGTAGCCCGTTCCCGCAACCACGCAGCCCACTCCCTCGAACGACGCTGTGCCCACGCGGAAGCGACCGATCTCGGCCGCTTCGGGGAGGACCGATTGCAAACGGGCACGCGCACCCGGCCCCTGTACTGCGAGTACCGCGCGTTGTTCGGTGGTGTCCGAGCCGCCGAGTGCGTCGAGCACCCGCGCGGTGTTCGACGCATTGGGCATCACGTCGAACACATCAGGCGCCACCCACCACACGATGATGTCATCGAGCACCGACGCGTCTTCGTCGAGTAGATGTGTGTACTGGGCCCGGCCGGGCCCGATCTTGCGGAGATCGTTGGTGAGCACACTCTGCAGGCGATCAAATGCGCCGGCTCCCTGCACGCGCACCGTACCGAGATGCGAGACATCGAACACCACCGCACCGCGTCGGCACTCGAGATGCTCATTCACCGTTCCCGTCGGATACTGGACGGGCATGTCCCACCCACCGAAGGGAACCATCTTTGCCCCCAGTGCACGGTGCAGCGCATCGAGGGGCGAGAGACGGATACCGCCGGTGGAAGAACTCAAACGTTCACCGCAGGCAGCAGCGCAGCATCGGGGCGCAGCGTGATGAGTCGCGCGTCGACGTCGTCTTTCACCCTCGCCAACGGAAGGACGTTCAGCACGCCCTGCCCGCGCCGTACGACATCGATCAGTTCTTCGCCGTCGCACAGGATGACCTGGGCTCCATCGATCACGAGGTGTGCGCTGACGATGTCTTCGTTGAGGTGCGTGCGCAGGTACTCGAACACATCACGAACCGATTCGAGGCGAATTCCTGCGTCGAGCAGGTTCTTGATCACCTTCAACTCGAGCAGATCCCGGTACGAGTACATGCGACGGGTGCCACTGCCGCTGGCATCAGCGAGTGAGGGACGCACGAGATTGGTGCGGGCCCAGTAATCGAGCTGACGGTACGAGATCCCTACTACCTGGGCGGCCTTGGTGCCGCTGTAACCCTGCTGATCCACGAGGGACTCCTTGGACGACGAACACACAGCGACGTAACTACGCCGCTGTGACTCCGCCTCGAGCGTAGGGTACGGAACCCGACCCCGCGGGGTCAACGACCCAACATCTCCCGGATCGACGAATCCGAATGATTGGGTGCAGATCAGGACTCGAAGAAGTCCTCGGGTTTCACCGACTCGATGAAATCGTGGAACTCGTCGAGGATCTCCTCGGCAACCTGCTCGTCGTCGTCATCGTCCTCGGCGGCAGCCTCTTGTCCAACCTCGTCGAGGAGCGCCTCCTCGGCGAAGATCGGGGCCGAGAAACGTGTAGCGAGCGCAATGGCGTCCGACGGACGGCCCGACACGACCAGGTCTCCGTACGGCGTCGTGAGATGCAGATCTGCGTAGTACGTGTGCTCCTTGATCTCGGTGATCACCACCCGCACCAGATTCACATTGACTGCCTCGAGGACATGACGGAACAGGTCGTGGGTCATCGGCCGAGGCGGCGTGAGCCCCTCCAAGGCGAGATGAATGGCGTTTGCCTCCGGCGCGCCGATCAGGATCGGCAACAGCCGGTTGCGGCCAGTGGACTCGCGCAGGAGCACCACGGGGGTGTTTGCCGGCATCTCGACCCGGACACCAACGAGCTCCAACGGAATCACACTGCGATCGTACCGCCGGTTCCGGGCTCCCTTTCCGGCGACGGGGTCAGGGCAGCAACCGTCGAATTGCCCGTTGGGCGATGGCTCGTTGGAGCGCTGCGCCCGCCTCCTCGACCGTTCGGGCAAGGTTGGCAGCCTGCTCGGCGCCGCCCGAGCCACGTTGGCGCAGGAGCGGGAGCACCAACTGTTCGATGAGCGCGGTCTCGCGTTCTGCGGATTGTTTCCAGACTCGAAGATGTCGGGGTTCGAGACCGTGCGCACGCAGGGTGAGGGCTGCCCGCACCGCATCGACCGACTCGGCGTCGATCACGCGCACACCCCCGATCCGACCCGTCACGATGATGCCGTGGGACTCGAGTTCATCGATGAACGAAACCTCGATGTCGTTCTCCGAGCACAGATCGTCCACCGTGCTCGGTGAGGAGGGCGCCCCAGCGGCTGGCCGCAATCCGGGCGGGCTAGACGCCGGGGTTGTCTGCTCGGTGCGTATGTCGGGCCGCGGCGTTCCCATGGCGGGAACCACGGTCAGCGCAGGTGGCGCTCCCCCGGGTGCACTGGCGGCACCGAGCGCGCTCGATGTGCTTGCCGCCCGGACCTCGGGCGTCACCACGCCCGGTTCAGGGGTCGTCGGCGGTGCAGCGGGCGGCGTGTTCACGGGCGGTCGAGGGGTGGTGGCGGCGGGAACCCGGGTGGACGGATGTGTGGGCGGGATCGGCGGCATGGCGCCGGGCCCGAGGGTGGAGCGGCCCGACGAGCGCGGCAGACGAATGGTGCCGGTGGGCGTCGGATCGAACTCCCGTGGAATCTCACCGGTCTCGAGGCGGTCGCGGATCACTCGCAGCGGCAGGTAGTTCTCGCGCTGTTCGCGCAGGATCATCCGAAGACGTTCGACATCGCCGTCGTAGAACTTGCGGTATCCCGATGGTGTGCGCTCGGGCTCGATCAGCCCTTGGCTCTCGAGGAAGCGGATCTTGGAGATCGTGACGTCGGGAAACTCCTCGAGGAGCTGACCGAGCACCTCACCGATCGAGAGATAGCGCCGCTCGCCCGTCATGGGTGCTCATTCCGCAGCGAGGAGGAAGAGGAAATGGAACTTCCCGATCTGCAATTCGTCACCGTGCTCGATGACACCGGTGGTGATTCGGCGCTGATTCACATACGTGCCGTTCAACGATCCGTTGTCATGCACCACGTACCCGTCGGGCGTGTGCTCGAGCACTGCATGACGACGAGACACTGTGATGTCGTCCAGACTGATGTCGTTCTCGACCGAACGACCCAACGAGGTCAAACGATCCGAGAGCGGGAACCGGAGCCCGTCCTGATCGCCACCTCGCACCACCAGCACTGCAGCGCCCGGACCACCGCCTCGGCTCGCCGCAGGCTCGCTCGGCACCCGGGTGAGCGAGGCAGTGTGTTCGCCCGTTGCATCGAGCACCGCGCCGCAGGCACTGCAGAAGGCCGAACTGGGCGGATTGCGGTGGCCGCAACCGTTGCAGAACACGTAGCTCATGGGTGTCCCGGATTCATCGTGGTCAGGTCCCGATCAACGCTTCGTACCCGGCCGCATCGAGCAGCGAGGCGAGCTCTGCGGGGTCAGACATCTCGATGATGCACACCCAGCCAGCGCCGTACGGATCGGCGTTCAACTGCTCGGGTGTCGACTCGAGCGAGGAGTTCACCTCGACCACCACCCCACTCACGGGCGCATAGACATCACTCACCGATTTGGTCGACTCGACCTCCGAGAAGGTGCCACCGGAAGACACCGTGGACCCCACCGCGGGCAACTGCACAAAGACCACGTCACCGAGAGCGTCCTGCGCGTAATCGGTGATGCCGACAGTGACCCGGTTGCCCTCCACACGAATCCACTCGTGATCCGGCGAATAGCGCAAGTCGGCGGGAACCTTCATGTGCCCAGCCTACTCCCGCACCCCGAGCGCACAGGGGACATGGCGCGGTACGGCGAGGAGCAGAGCGGGCCGTGCTCACCGAGTGATTCGGCGGATTCGTTTCACCCAGTCCTTCGCCAGCGAGCGCGCATCGGCCGCGGTGGAGGCCTCCGCCCACACATGGGTGAGCGGTTCATCCGGGTCCGGCACGGCGAGCGCCCAGCGGCCGTCGCCGTACAGCGCTTTGACACCGTCCACGAGCAGCAGGGTGGCGTCGGCAGTCTCCACGAGGGAACGCATGACGGTTCCCTTCGTCTCCCACGGTGTCGTGACGGTCTCGTGCACGATCGACACACTCGGAAGGGCACGGCGCACGTCGCTCAGCGTGCGGTCGGTGCGTGCCAGCAGATCGAGGAGTTTCACGAGTGCCGCAGCCCCGTCGAACGACGGAAGAAACCCCGGCAGGATGAAGCCGCCTCGGCCGTCGCCCGCGAAACCCACCCCGGGCTCGGTCGACGCGGTCATCAATGCCGGACCGCTCATCTTGGTCTCGGTGACCCGGACACCGCTTCGTGCCGCGATGGATGCGATGTGGGCGGTGGAGTTCACGGGAACCGCTACCTGATCGCCCACCAGATGGTCACGAACCAGGTCCACGAACGCCATCAGTGCCTCGGTGTCGGTCAGCACCGTGCCTTCGTCGTCCACGAGCGTGAGACGCTCACCGTCTGCGTCGATGAGTGCACCAAGATGTGCCCCCGAAGCACGCACCAACGCCGAGACACGCTCGGCTGCTGCGCGGGGCTCGCTCCCGATCCGACCGGCGGTGGACGCGTACGGGTTCACGCCCAGCACATCGGCCTGGAGGTTGGCGAGCACGTTGGGCATCGCATACGAGGTGGGACCGAAGCCGTAGTCGATCACCAACTTGAAGCGGCGCGCCTGAATGGCTTCGGGGTCGACGATTCCGCGCACCGCCTCGGTGTAGTCCTCGAGGGCACGAGTGGGGAACGAGATGTCGCCGATCTCCTCGGGCAGCACCCGCCGGTAGTCCTCACGCTGGTAGAGACGCTCCACCTTGCGCTGTGCGTCCTCGCTCATGTCGATACCGCGTGTGTCGAAGAAGCGGATCATTACGTTGCGAGGGTCTTCCGGCGACAGTCGAATCGTCACACCTCCGACAGCGCGCGAGCTCCGGCTGAGGAAACGGGTGAGCGGTGTGGAAGCGATCTCGAGATCGAGCACGTTCACGCCTGCGGCATTGAAGCCCGCCATCATCGCCCGCTTCAGCATGCGCGCGGCCCTGCTCGTGTCACGAGACGTCACGACGGTGACGTCTTTCTTCAGGGAAGTCGCGTAGGCCATGGCCAGGCGCGCCGCGAGTTCGGGTGAGACGTCGACATTTGCCAGACCGCTCACGCCTGAGCGTCCGAAGAGACTCGATGCCCCGCGACTCTCCCAGATGATGGAGCTATTGACGATTGCGCCGGACTCGACGACCTTGCCCGGGTAGACCTTGACACCGTCGGTGAGCGCAGCATTGTCTCCGATCTGCACCTCGTCGCCGATCACGACTCCCTCTTCGAGGCGAGCCCCGGCGTGAATGTTCACTCCCCTGCCGGTCACCACGCCACGGAGGCGCGCTGTGACCCCGATGAAGGAGTTGTCCTGCACGATGCTCCGCTCGAGCGAGGCACCGCGCAGCACCCGCACGTGCGGACCGAGCACGCTGTACGCACCGAGCGTGACCCCGGCCTCCACCACGCATTCGGGACCGATCACCGCCGGACCCTCGATCACCGCATCGGGTGAGATCTCGCTCCCCTCGCCCACCCAGACGCCATCGGCGATCTGGAAGCCGGGAATACGCAGCTGAACCATCTGGTGGAGCACATCGGTGTGCGCCCGCAGATACGCCTCGAGGGTGCCGACGTCCTCCCAGTAGCCGTGCGCCACTGCGCCGTAGAGCGGTTTGGAATCACGCAGCAGCGCCGGAAAGACCTCACTGCTGAAGTCCACCGAGCGGTCCGGCTCGATGTAGTCGAACACGGATGGATCGATCACGTAGATGCCGGTGTTGATCGTGTCCGAGAAGACTTGGCCCCACGTGGGCTTCTCGAGGAACCGCTCGATCGTGCCGTCCTCGCGGGTGATCACAATGCCGAACTCGAGCGGGTTGTCCACCGGCGTGAGTGCAATGGTGGCCATCGCGTGGTGTTGATCGTGGTACGCCACGATGGCGCTCAGATCGATGTCGGTGATGACGTCACCCGAGATCACCACGAAGCGATCGTCGCTGAGGAGGTGCATCGCGTTGCGAACACTGCCGGCCGTGCCGAGCGGCACCGGCTCGTCGACGTATTCGATCGAGACCCCAAAGTCCCGACCGTCACCGAAGTAGTTCTTGATGGAGTTCGCCATGAAGGCGACGGTCACCACGATCTCGGTGATGCCATGGTTGCGGAGCGTCTCGCGCAGCTCGAGGATCCGGAGGCGGCCACCTGGCGCGTCGTCGGCAC
>JAFMJD010000073.1 GCA_017853685.1 Actinomycetota bacterium
GCGAGCACCTCACCAGCGAGCCCATCACCAGCGAACGCGTGGCTCTCGATCGCAGGCATCACGGGCGCTACCGATGAAGTCGTGTGGCTACTGCGCCCAGACGTCCTGGCCGTCGTACGGCCGCTCACGCGTGGGGGCGAACTCGCGCTTCCACACCATGACACGCCGGCGGAAGTAGCAGACCTCCTTGCCCTCCTGGTTGAAGGCCTTGGTCTCTACCGTCACCACACCGCGATCGTTCTTGGACTTGGACTCCTGCACGTCGAGCACGCGGGTCTCGGCGTGGATCGTGTCGCCATGGAACGTGGGGAACTTGTGCTGCAGCGTCTCCACCTCGAGATTCGCGATTGCGGCGCCGCTCACGTCGGGAACACTCATGCCGAGCACCAGCGAGTAGACGAGGTTGCCAACCACCACGTTGCGGCCCTGCACGCTCTTGGATGCGAACCAGTCGTTGGTGTGCAACGGATGGTGGTTCATCGTGATCATGCAGAACAGGTGGTCGTCGTACTCGGTGATGGTCTTGCCGGGCCAGTGCCGGTAGATGTCACCGACGACGAAGTCTTCGAGGCAGCGGCCGAACGGGCGATCGTGAACTGTCATGGGGACGCACGCTACGTGCCCGGGCGGCGCTGTGCGTACTTCTCGGCCCACTCGATCGAGTCGGTGGTGTCACGAACCGAGTCGTGGGCGACCTCCCGGAGGCGGGCCAGGCGATCACGCTTCTCCATCGAGAACGGGCCCACGCGCAGCGAGATGTAGGCAAGACCGCCGATGAGCATCGGCACCCAGTACTGCGCGAGGCGATAGCCGATGACGCCGAGCGATGCCTGGCTCCTCGTGATGCCGAAACCGGTCAGCGTCGGGATGTACACACCTTCGACGATGCCGAGGCCACCTGGCGTGATCGGGATCACGGCGAGCACATTGGCGAGGCAGAACGCCACGAGCAGACCGTCGACCGACATGCTGCCACCGAAGGCCCGGATGAACATCCACAGCGCTGCGGCGTCCAACAGCCAATTGAGTGCAGCAAACACTGCGAATCGGGCGAGCAGGCGACGGTCACGCAGGAGGTACCGCATGCGATCCGCAACATGGCGGATCACCGCAACGGCGCGGTCGGGCTCGAAGCGGAGCCGACGGGCCACGAAACGAACGAACCGCTCCGCACGGGTCTGACCCTGCAGCAAGCCCACCACCACACCGGCGGAGAACACGAGCAGCACCACTCCCACCACGGCCGCCGTGCCGTACACGGGGTTCACACCGCGCAACGGGATCGACACCATGAGCCCCACGAACAGCAAGAAGTTGAGCATCACGGCCGAACCCAGACCCACGGTGGCCAATGCGAACCCGGCGTCGGCGGCCGGCACCCCCGAGGCAGTGAGCAGTCGGTAGCCGAGGGCCGATCCGGCGGCCGAGCCGCCCGGCATGAGGCTCGACACGGCTCGGGTGGACAACTGGATGCGGAACAGCCTCCAGGGCGACGGCGATGTGGCGCCGAGGGCCGACTGGGTGAGCAGCGAGTAGCAGAACAGGGCAAAGCCCTCGCAGACGAACCCCACGATGATGAACCAGACATTGGAGTTGCCGAGGTCCTGACTGGCCTTCTGAAAACCGGGGATGAGCGGCAGGATCAAGAACCAGAGGACGAAGAAGAACGCCATCACCTTGAGCGTCCCGCGGATGTACCACCAATGGCGACGGTGCTTGGGGCGCGGCGAAGTCACGGTCTCGCTCACGGCCGAACCCCGCCCCTCGACGTGTCGGCACCCGACAGCACGGAATGGTCAAGCATCCGGATTCCACCGTAGTCCCGGTCCGCCGACGCCCCGGGGACTCACCCACCCACCGGCCGCGACACAACCCACCCACCGGCCGCGACACAACCCACCCACCGGCCCGGGACGAACGTCCGGGGGGCGGGTGTCACCGCAGGTAGTACCGTGCGCCCAGCAACTCAGGGAGCAGCGATGAACGTGCCGAGCCACCACCACTGGGCCACCGACTACGACGTCATGGACCACGACTACGTCGTGAACCCGTACCCGATCTGGGACGAACTGCGCCAGACCTGCCCCGTGCCCCACACCGAGCGCTACGGCGGATCGTGGATGCCCGTTCGCTACGAGGACATCGTGGCAGTCGCCCACGACATCGAACACTTCAGTTCACAAGAGGTGGGAGTGATCCCGCCGAGCGGCCCCGACCGCTTCGAGTACGGACTGCCGCCGATCTCGAGCGATCCGCCGGTGCACACGTGGTCACGACGCCTGTTGTTGCCGTGGTTCTCCCACACGCGGGTCGCCGAATACGAAGTCGCCACTCGCGAACTCTGCCGCCGTCTGATCCGCGGCTTCATCGAACACGGCCGCGCCGACGCCGCAGCCGACTACGCACAGCAGATTCCCGTACGAGTGATTGCGCGCATCCTCGGTGTGCCTGAGGAGATGTCGGACGACTTCACCGGTTGGGTGCGTGACATCCTCGAGTTCGCGAACGAGCCCGAGCGTCAGCAGCGCGGCCGGAACGGCATTGCTTCGTTCCTCATCGGAGCGCTCGAGAAGCGGCGCTCCGAACCGTCCACCGACCTCATCAGCGAACTGCTGCATACCGAGATCGAGGGCGAGGCCATCCCCGATGGTCACATCCTCGGCATGGCCGCACTCACGCTCATCGCCGGTGTGGACACCACGTGGAGTTCCATCGGCGCCGCGCTGTGGCACCTCGCCACCCACCCCGAGGACCGACGCCGTTTGGTCGAGGACCCCGAGGTGATGCCGTTCGCCATCGAGGAACTCCTGCGCGCCTACTCACCTGTCACCATGGCACGCCTCGTCACCTCCGACGTGGAGTTCCAGGGCTGCCCCATGAAGGCGGGCGACAAGGTGCTGCTCAGCTTCCCCGCCGCCAATCGTGATCCGAGCGTGTTCCCGAATCCCGATGTGGTCGACTTCGACCGGGAGCAGAACCGTCACGTGGCCTTCGGCGCCGGCATCCATCGCTGCGCAGGAGCGAACCTCGCCCGAATGGAACTCCGGGTCGCCATCGAGGAATGGCTCGCGCTCATTCCCGAGTTCGAACTCGAGCCGGGCGCCGAGGTGACCTGGGCTGGCGGGCAGGTGCGCGGACCGCGCGAATGCCCCGTGGTCTTTGGCTGACTAACCCGACTGCGGCGGATCCGCCCACTTCGGGAGTGCCGCCGCAACGGCGGTCGTCGCCAGGTCCAGAGATTCGCTCACCGAGTCGGTGCGGCGCGCCAGCAGTCGATGCCGATCGCGGAGCAGGCCCAGGGCTTGCATGCGATCGATCTGGTCGAACAGGGAATCCCAGAATCGGTCGACATCGAGGAACACGACGGGCTTTGCCGTGTACCCCAACTGGTTCCACGTGAGCATCTCGAAGGTCTCGTCGAGGGTTCCGAATCCGCCGGGCAGCGTGATACAGCCTCCCGAGAGTTCGGACATGCGTGCCTTGCGCTCGTGCATCGTGTCCACCACGATCAGTTCGGTGAGTCCGCCGTGGGCAACCTCGGCCTCCACGAGGCTCCGGGGAATCACGCCGATCACCTCCCCGCCGCCTGCGAGCACGGCGTCGGCCACGGCGCCCATGAGACCGACGTCACCACCGCCGTACACGAGGCCCACCCCACGCCGGGCCATCTCGGCGCCGAGTTCGGCCGCTACCCGCTGAAACGATTCGGGCCCGGCACTCGACCCGCAGAACACACTGATCCGCATGGTTCGACAGTCTGTCGGCCACATCGTTTCCCGAGATGTATCCACCGGAGTCATCGGTAGTTTGTGACCCCATGACCGCCCACGATCTCCCGGCAGCAGCGTCCGTCATCGAACTCGCCGAGGGGGTTGTCGGCAAAGCCGTTCGTCGACTCGGCGAACTCGGCGGCCCGGACACCAATCAGGTGCTGGCGTACGACATTGCGCATGCTGCTTCGGCGATCTCCACGGCACGCTCGATGCTCGACTACGGATCGAAAGGTGACGTCGAGTCAGCACTTACGTGCGGCTTCGTCGCCGATGCCGTGCACGACCTTGTGTCGAAGTTGATCGGACGCGAACAACTCTGGGGCGTCGATCCTGCGGTGCTCGCTCCGGCGCACGACTTCGTCACCAAGTACCGGGACCCCGCATTCATCGCTTCGCTCGCCACCACTCCCGGGCCGCGTCATCTGGACTCGGATTTCGAGATGGTGCAGGACACGTTCCGTTCATTCGGCGAGAAGGTCATCTCCCCGCAGGCCGAGCACGTACACCGCTACAACCAAGACGTCCCCGAGAACATCATCAGCGGTCTCGCCGAGATCGGAGCGTTCGGCCTGTCGATTCCCGAGGAGTACGGCGGCTTCTCCACCGGCGGCGACGGCGAGTACACCGCCATGGTGATCGCCACCGAGGAACTCAGCCGCGCAAGCCTCGGCATCGGCGGTTCGCTCATCACGCGCCCCGAGATCCTCACGCGTGCGCTCGTAAAGGGCGGCACCGAGGAACAGAAGCAAGAGTGGCTTCCCAAGCTCGCCACCGCCGAGGTCATGTGTGCCGTGGCCGTCACCGAGCCGGACTACGGCTCCGACGTCGCTGGCATCAAGGTCACCGCAACGCCCGCCGCGGGCCCGAACGGTGAAGCTGGTTACGTCATCAATGGCGTCAAGACCTGGTGCACCTTTGCCGCCCGCGCCAATGTGCTCATGCTGCTCGCCCGCACCGACCCGGATCGCTCCAAGACCCACCGCGGTCTGTCGGTGTTCATCGTGCCCAAGCCACTCGGCGACGCACACGGCTTCGAGTTCACCCAGCCCGGCGGCGGCAAGATGGAGGGCCGCCCCATCGACACCATCGGCTACCGCGGCATGCACTCCTACGAGATCGCGCTCGACAGTTGGTGGGTGCCCGCCGAGAACCTCATCGGTCTCGAGAGCGGAATGGGTAAGGGCTTCTACTACCAGATGGAGGGCTTCGAGAACGGCCGACTGCAGACCGCCGCACGCGCGGTGGGAGTGATGCAGGCCGCCTACGAGGCAGCGCTCACCTACTCACAGGACCGCAAGGTGTTCGGCAACGCGGTCGGCGACTACGAGCTCACCAAGGTGAAGCTCGGTCGCATGGCGTTCGTCATCCAAGCGGCACGTCAGTTCTCGTACGCCGTCGCCACGCTCATGGCCAAGGGTCAGGGGCAGATGGAGGCCTCCATGGTGAAGGCCTACGTCTGCAAGGCGGCCGAATGGGTGACCCGTGAGGCGATGCAGATCCACGGCGGCTATGGCTACGCCGAGGAGTACTCGGTGAGCCGACTCTTCGTCGATGCACGCGTGCTCAGCATCTTCGAGGGTGCCGACGAGACGCTGTGCCTCAAGGTGGTTGCCCGCCGCCTCGTCGATCAACTCGGCAAGTGACGGTGAACGCTCACGGCGTACTCGCCGTGAGCGAACGGGGCACGCTCCCACGTCGCCCACCGCTCCACCAGCGTCAGCCCGGCTGATTCGCACGAGCGGTCGTACTCCTCGAGTGTGTAGCCGCCCGGCTCGAGGCTGAACCCTGCAACGAGCGAACCCGCAGCAGCCACATGGCGAGCGAGGTTCGACACGATCGAATGCCGGCCCTGGGGTCGGGCGAACAGCAACACGTTCCCTGCCATCACCACCACGTCGAACGTCGTTGCCAGATCCACCGTGGCGAGGTCGGCGCAGAGCCATCGCAGTTGCGGTGCCTTCGCACGGGCACGATCCACCATGTCGGCATCGAGATCCACTCCCACCACTGCGAAGCCGCGCGCAGCGAGTTCGATCGCAACCCGACCGGTGCCGCAACCCGCATCGAACACGGTGTGTGCGCCGAGCGATGCGACGAAGTCGGCTTCACCATGTGTGGCCTGTCCTTCGGCGAGCATGCGTTCCCACCGAGCGTCGTAGTCAGCCAGGTCGATCGCCCGGCGCCAGCGCGCCCAACGGGCCGATACCTCGCTCCCCGGTTCGCCCTCGGCGGCCGGCGGCGACGATTCCGGGCCGTTCACTCAGACCCACTCGAGCAGGTCGTGCAACGACTCGATGCGTTCGTGGCCGAAGTCGGCGTACATCCGGTAGGGATCGAGGTGCAGCGGAACCAGACCGGCGGCGGCCGCGCCTGCAACGTCGTTGATGAACGAGTCGCCGATGTAGCCCACTCGGGAGCGATCCGGATTCCCGAGCGCCTCGAGCGCAGGGTCGAAGATCCGCGGGTCGGGTTTGGCCACTCCCACCACATGGGAGTCCACCACCACTGTCACGGGCACGCCCGCCCCAGCACCCACCTGACACACACCCTGCACACGCAGGATGCCCTCGATCTGACCACTCGCATTCGACACGATCCCGATGGGCACCTTGCGGTGGAACAGTTTCCACAGCGCCGCTACCGACTCCTCGATTCGTGCACGCCACAACAGCGCACTCCAGATACGGGCGAGACGCGCGTGCGCGAGATCGGGATCGAGAACCCCGAGTGATGCTGCGTACGCCGCTCGGTACACATTCCAATCGAGATGTTCGATGCTGGGCGTACCGCCGGCCGCAAGTGCATCGCCCTCGAGTGCGCGCATCGCCGCATAGTGCGCTCGATGACCGTCCCGGAACGTGGTTGCCACGCCGAGCGCATCACCGATGGCGTGTGGATCAGGGATGACCACCACCCCGCCCGCGTCGAAGAGCAACGCGTCGAAGCGAGGGGTGCTCACAGGAGGCCGTGGATCAGGAGGCAGCAGTGCGCTGCAGGCCGGCGCGCTCGCCGCGCGAGATGAACTTGAGCGCCATCTTGCGGCTTGCTTCGTCGATCATCTCGTCGCCGAACATCACCGCACCCTTGCCCTCGTCCTCGGTGGCCTGGCGGTAGGCGTCGATGATGGCCCACGCACGGTCGAACTGTTCCTGGGTGGGCGAGAACACCTCGTTCAGGATCGTGACCTGATCGGGGTGCAGTGCCCACTTGCCGTCGTATCCGAGCGTGCGGGTGCGATTGCAGTAGTCGCGGAAGCCCTCGCCGTCACGGATGTACAGGTACGGGCCGTCGATCACCTGCAGTCCGTTGGCGCGGCCGGCCATCAGGATCTTGGAGAACACGTAGTGGAAGTGATCGCCCGGGTACTGGGGAATCTGCACACCACCGGTGAGCACCGGCATCTCCATGCTGGCAGCGAAGTCAGCGGGGCCGAAGATGATGGTCTCGAGCCGGGGCGAGGCGGCGCAGATCTCCTCGACGTTGATGAGGCCACGAGTGGTCTCGATCTGTGCCTCGATACCGATGTGTCCCACCGGCAGACCGGCAGCAATCTCGACCTGGCGCAACAGCATGTCGGTGGCGACGATCTGTGCGGCCGACTCCACCTTCGGCAGCATGATCTCGTCCAGTCGCGGACCGGCATTTCCCACTACTTCGATGATGTCGTACGCAGTCCACTTGGTGGACCAGTCGTTCACGCGGACGCACATCACCTTGTCGCCCCAGTCCAAGGTGCGCAGCGCCTCGGCCACCTTGCCCCGCGCGGCCTCTTTCTCCTTGGGCGCAACGGCGTCCTCGAGGTCGAGGAAGATCATGTCGGCGGGGATTCCGGGGCCCTTGCCCACCATCTTCTCGGAAGAACCGGGAATCGACAGGCAGGAGCGGCGCGGCAGGTCACGTGAGCGGGGAGACATGGGGTCAAACGCTACCGCTGAGCACCGAGCGACGGCCAAGCCACGTGCGCCAGCACACCGTGATGGTCGCTCGGATGGGTGCCCGTGATGGGCTCGGGCCCGACGAGTTCGCAGTGCACCACCCGCCCCGTGCCGTCACCGGGAGCCGCCCCGGGTGCCGAGGGCGCATTGAACGGGAAGTGGTCACCGACGAACACATAGTCGACCCGCTTGGGATGCAGGTGCAGCCGCGCAGCGAAGGGGTTCTGGTCGTCCCACGTGAAGCCCGCTCCCGAGCCCGCTACCGCCCAAGCATCTTGGTAGTACGTACTGCGACCCTCGAGGCTCTGCAGTCCCGAGAGGAAGCGGATCTCGGCCGCATCGGGCGCAGCGTTGAAATCCCCGCCGACTATCACGGGCAACGGCGAGCCGGTTCCACGATGTTCCCGCACGAAGTCATCGACCTCGAGCACCTGACGCTCGCGCCAGATGCCATCGTGTGCGGCCGGCGTGAGGTGGGTCGAGAACACATCCACACCGTGGGTGCGTGCGTGCAGCACGAGCCACATGCTCGGGTAGCCGTCGGCGAGCAACCGTGACGCCGACGATTCGATCGGCCATCTGCTCAGCACTGCAACACCCCACAGCGCACCCTCGGGTACTCCCTCGACCTCATCGGGATAGGGGGTTCCGGCAAATGCGACGTGCCAGCGATGCGGACCTGCCGCTGTCGCCTGCTCGGCGATGATGTGCGCCGTCGACCGACCGTCGTCACCGGACACCACTTCCTGCAGACAGATCACATCGGGCGCGTGGTGGCGGATGATGGCGGTGATCTCCACGAGCCGATCCACCCACGGACCCTCCACGTTCCACGTGTTGAGTTGCAGCACGCGCAGCACGGCGGTTGCCATCGCGTCAGGTCCGAAGGAGTTCGGGGGCAACCGGACACTCGGCGCGTCCGAGGTCGCCCGCACCGAGTGTGAGCCCGCTCGGACCCACCACGTGGCTGATCATCCCGGCCGGCACGAACTCGTCGTCGAGATCCCATGGACTACCCGCGGATTCGAGCCGACCGAGTACCGCCGACCACATCGGCCCGGGCAACCGACGACCGAGTCCGGCCACCATCCACACCGGGATCTCGGCGCAGTAGGCCACGGCCGCTGCCGCACGCGAACCGGTAACCGCGAGTGCCCCGTCCATCCCAGCGACCGACGCCTCGAGGAGCACCACATCGCAAGCACCCGCTGCAGCGCCGAGTCCCGACAGCGGGATGCATTCGGCTTCCACGTCGGATCGATGCAGGCGATTCACCAGACCCGAACCCTCACCGTGCACGTCGACGGCGAGCACTGCAATGTCGCCACGACGCACGAGGGCATCGGCGACGACGTCGGGCCAGCCGATCACGCACACCGTGACGTCCTCACCGAGTGAGTCGTACAGGTGGTCGCCGGTGGGATCGGCATCGGTTTGGTGCGCCAACTGGGTGAGTTCGGCGTTGGGGTCCGTGGCGGTCAGCACCCGTGCGGCAAGCCACCACAGCGAGCCCGAGGTGGGGTGACGCTCGACGATGCGCAGGCACGAGGTGACGAGGCCGGCGTGGTCGCCCCGCAGTCCCCGCAGGGCCATGGCGGTCTCCCGAACCATCGTGCGCTGGTCGGCGCCCGAGGAGCGGGCGACGTACCGGAGCCGCTCGATCGGGTGCACTTGGGGGACGCTACCGCCGAGCCGCTACCGTCATATCCCGATGGCGAACGATCCGTCCGGCGATCTCCAGCTGGCCCCCCTGCACGGTGACCCACGCTCCCTCGAGGAGTGGCTCACCACGTTCCACCTCGCGTCGGTGGTTCTCGATCCGTACACCAACCAGAGCGCGTGGATTCTCCCCACGGCCCGTCGCATCCTGCATGCCTTCAGCGGCGCAGCGGTGCGGGTCAACTTCATCGTGACCTGCACGCCCGACGAGGCCCGGGAGTTTCTCGGGCCGCTCGCCGATGAGTTCCTGGTGTTCTGCGACCCGGACCGGGTAGCCGTGAAGCAACTGGGGCTCAGTGCCCTGCCTGCGTTCGTCTTCGTGCGCATCGACGGCAAGGTGGCTGCCTCGGCCGAGGGATGGGATCCCGCAGCGTGGCGCGCCGTCGCCCGCCAGATCGCCACGGTCACCCAATGGTCGGCGCCCACCATCCCCGACCAGGGCGACCCCACACCGTTCTCGGGTAGCGCCGCCCTCGGCTGATCGCCGCCGCCGATACCGTTCCACTCGTGACCGGAACCGAGCCCTTCGAAGTGCTCGACCTCGGCGCGAACTACACGTCTTCACCGGAGGTTGGGTCGATGCCCGAGTTCGAGTTCACCGAGTTGCTGCCGCTCGCCCACGACGACACGCCGTACCGGCTCGTGGGCACCGACGGCGTCTCCACCTTCGACACGCCACAGGGCCGTTTCCTCAAGGTGGAGCCCGAGGCACTCACGCTCATCACCCAGGAGGCAATGCGCGATATCGCTCACCTCCTGCGGCCCGGGCACCTCCAGCAGTTGCGCAACATCCTCGATGACCCCGAGGCGAGCGACAACGACCGCTTCGTCGCCCTCGATCTGCTGCAGAACGCATGCATCTCGGCCGGTGGTGTTCTGCCGATGTGCCAAGACACCGGCACGGCGATCGTGAAGGCCAAGAAGGGGCAGTTCGTGTTCACCGGCGGCGGTGACGAACAGGCCATTGCACGGGGTGTGTTCAACACTTACCTCACGAGCAATCTGCGCTACAGCCAGATGGCGCCGCTCGACATGTTCGAGGAGAAGAACACCGGCAACAATCTTCCGGCAGAGATCAAGATCGCGGCCATCGATGGCGATGCCTACAAGTTCCTCTTCATGGCCAAGGGCGGCGGCAGCGCGAACAAGAGCTACCTGTATCAGGAGACCAAGGCACTGCTGAACCCCAAGTCGCTCGGCCCCTGGATCTTCGACAAGATCAAGACCCTCGGCACTGCAGCGTGTCCGCCGTACCACCTCGCCATTGCCATCGGCGGCACATCAGCCGAGTTCGCGCTCGAGACGGCAAAGTTGGCGAGCGCCCGATACCTCGACACGCTGCCCAAGCAGGGCTCGCCCCTCGGGAACGGGTTCCGTGATGTCGAGCTCGAGGCCGAGGTGCTCAAGCTCGCACAGCAGACCGGAATCGGCGCACAGTTCGGCGGCAAGTACTTCTGCCACGACGTGCGCATCATCCGTCTCCCCCGTCACGGTGCATCGTGCCCAGTCGCCATCGCGGTGTCGTGCTCGGCGGACCGTCAGGCACTCGGCAAGATCACGGCCGACGGCATCTTCCTCGAACAGCTCGAGACCGACCCTGCACGCTTCCTCCCCGAGACCACGCACGACGATCTCGCCGATGCAGCGGTGGTGCACATCGACCTCAACCGCCCGATGAGCGAGATCCGCGCCGAGTTGTCGAAGTACCCCGTGAAGACGCGTGTGATGCTCACCGGCTCGATGGTGGTGGCACGTGACATCGCGCACGCCAAGATCAAAGAGCGGCTCGACGCCGGTCTCGGCATGCCCGACTACCTCGCCAACATGTGCGTGTACTACGCCGGTCCGGCCAAGACACCGACGGGTATGGCATCGGGCGCCTTCGGGCCCACCACGGCTGGCCGCATGGATAGTTACGTCGACGAGTTCCAAGCGGCCGGCGGTTCGTTCGTGATGCTCGCCAAGGGCAACCGCTCGAAGCAGGTCACCGATGCATGCAAGAAGCACGGTGGGTTCTACCTCGGCTCGATCGGCGGACCTGCCGCTCGTCTGGCACAGGACTGCATCACCAAGGTGGAGGTGCTCGAGTATCCCGAACTCGGCATGGAAGCCGTGTGGAAGATCGACGTGAAGGACTTCCCCGCATTCATCGTGGTCGACGACAAGGGCAACGACTTCTTCGACATGGTGAACAAGGCGCCGTCGGGCACCTCGGTCACGCTGAAGTAACGGCCACCGGTTTTGCGCTAGCGGAAGCGGTACGCAAGTGCTGCACGGGTGGGTTCGAGATCCTCGGTGTAGGTGATACCCATCCAGTTGCCGGTGGTACGCACCACGTCCACTGTCGCCCTGCCGGAAGCGACGAGATCGTTCAGCACCTCGGGCAGGCGGCACTCGTCATCGTCGTCGGTGAGCTTGTTCGGGATCCACTTGTCCCATTCACCATGAATGAGATCGAGCACACTCGGGTCGAATCCGAAGAGGTTCATCGATGCCGCAGCGTCTTCGGCGAGGGTGCCCCTCTCGGATCGCACCACTCCATCGGCCTCACGGGCGATCTTCAGGTTCTCCACGCATCGAGTGAGCCGACCGTCGGAACCGACCTCGCAGATCCCACGACTTACGGTGCCGCGTTCGGAGAGGGTGTCGCCGAGCCGGTACGCCACGAGGCACGCCGCGTTCGCTCGCCGGTGGTGCTGCAGCCAGTCCGCAAGGCGGCCGATGCCGTCCACGTCGTAGTAGTCGTCGGCATTGGCCACGGCGAAGGGGCGGTCCAGCAGCGGCGCAGCACTCAGCAGCGCGTGTGCGGTTCCCCACGGCTTGGTGCGCGCCGGCAACAGATCGTCCTGGAACGCGAGCCGCAGCGGAATGGGGCTCCGGCGCTCGATATGTGCGCGGATCTCATCGGCGATCGAGTGCCGCACGATGGCCACCACCTCATCGAAACCGGCCGCAGCAGCATCGGCGATGGTGAGATCGATGATGGCCTCACCGTGGGGACCCACAGGAGCGAGCTGCTTGAGGCCGCCATAGCGGCGACCCACACCTGCAGCCAGGAGAACGAACGAAGCACCCACCCGATTCGGTCCGGACGTTGATCAGACGAAGGACTTGAGCACGGAGCGCGTGCGCGCCGCTTCTTCGGGGTTCGCGGGGAACATGCTGGCGTTGAAGTCGGTGACACCGGCGGCGGCAACCTCGGCGATCTGATCACGCACCTCGGCTTCGGACCCCACGATGGCCAGCCCACTCGCATCGGCCACACCCTCGCGATCCAGCATCGCCCGGTAGCTGGGGAGTTGGGCGTAGATCGCAAAGATCTGCGCGGCCCGCGCCCGTGCCGCATCGGGGTCGTCGGTGACACACACCGGGAACGCAGCAACCACACGCGGGGTCGGACGCCCGGCGGACTCGGCCGCCTCCCGCAGTGTGGGCACGGTGAAGTTGCGCAAGGTTTCCGGACCCACGCACCACGTCGAGGTGCCGTCGGTGAGTGCACCGCACAGACGCAGCATCTGCGGGCCCAGTGCTGCCACCACCACCGAGGGTCGGCTCGAGCCCGCCACGTTCGCCGCGGCGTGCACGCGGTAGGTCTCGCCGTCGAACGACACCGGCTTGCCCTCGAGCAGCGGCATGAGCACGCTGAGGTATTCACGCGTGTGGCGCACCGGCTTGTCGAACGAGATGCCCCACATGGACTCGACGACCACCTGATGGCTCAGGCCGATCCCGAGACAGAGCCGACCGCCGATCGCCGCCTGCACGGTGAGTGCCTGCTGGGCGAGCATCATCGGGTGCCGCGGGTAGGTGGGCACCACCGCCGTACCGAGTTCGATGCCCGGCACCTCGCGGCCCGCGATCGCAAGCGCAGTCAGCGCGTCATGGCTGAAGATCTGCGCTGCCCAGTACGTGTGAAATCCATCAGCAGCCGCCTGACGCACCTCGTCGACGATTGCGTCGACAGTTCCGTCACCGATGGTGCTGCTCATCATCCCGATCCGCATAGCCCGAACGGTATCGGACGAACCCGGTGACCGATCAGGCGAGCAGTACCAGTTCGAGCCAGTCGTCGCTGAAATAATCCACCTGTCCGTCGGGCATGAGCAGCACCTTGGTGGGTGCGAGTGCCTCGACGAACTCGGTGTCGTGACTCACGAGCACCATCGAACCCTTCCAGCCTGCGAGTGCCTCGGCCACGGCGTGGCGGGAACCCGGGTCGAGGTTGTTGGTGGGTTCGTCCAGCAACAACAGGTTGTGACGACCCACCATCAGCATGGCGAGTGCGAGTTTGGTCTTCTCGCCACCCGACAGGGTGCCCGACTCCTGGAAGACCTTGTCGCCCGAGAGTCCGAACATGCCGAGCAGTCCGCGCAACCAAGTCTCGGTGACATGCGGGCCTGCAGGGGCATCGCGTCGGATGTTGTCGAGCAACGATGCGTTCGTGTCCAGGTTGTCGTGTTCTTGCGCGTAGTAACCGAACGACACCTGATGGCCGAGGTGAAAGCCCCCGGCGTTGGGTTCAGTCTCGCCGGCGAGGATCCG